>JBELYP010000014.1:0-47834 GCA_040273995.1 Arthrobacter sp. | reverse complement strand
CCGCCGGATGGTCGAGTACTGGGCCCACGAGGCCAGCTTCATCTGCCCGGATCTTTTCGCAGACCTGCGCCAGTGGCAGCGCCGGACCTGGATGCGTGCCACCTCCATGCCCGATGGGCCGCGCAGTGAATTGAGCCGCGCCATCCTTGAACTGCTCGATCAGAAACATCCCCTCTCCGCGCGGGAAGTGGAAGCGGTCCTGGGCCAGGCTGCGCGGAACGGCACCAAGTCCTGGGGCTGGAACTGGAGCGAGCCCAAACGTGTCCTGGAAGACCTCTTCGAGCAGGGGATCATCACCTCCGCTGGCCGCGGAACAGCCTTCGAACGTCTCTACGCCCCCACGCCCGCGGTTCATCCTGACGGCGAAGCAGCGCTGGAGTGCACGGACCGGAACGAAGCACTGCTGCGGCTGACTGAAGCGGCAGCGCGGTGCCTCGGGCTGGGGACCGCGGCCATGCTTGCGGATTACTTCCGCCTTCCGCTGCGGGACACGCTCGCTGCCGCCCGGAACCTTGCCGCCGCAGGGAAGCTTGAGGAAATCAGCGTCGACGGCTGGAGGGGCCCCGTTTTCCTCCACCCGGAGGCCCGCACACCCCGGCGCTGCCATGGGAGCGGCCTGCTTAGCCCCTTCGACTCCCTGGTTTTCGACCGCCGTCGCCTTCAGGCAGTCTTCGGGACGCATTACCGGATAGAGATTTACACCCCGGCGCACAAACGCCGGTACGGGTATTACGTGCTGCCGTTCCTGCTGCGGGAAGCGATTGTGGCCCGGGTAGACCTGAAAGCGGACCGGGCGGCAGGGACCCTGCTGGTGCAGGCAGCCCACGCCGAGCCCGGATCTCCGGGGGACACTGCCATTGAGCTGGCCGCAGAATTACGGCTGATGGCTCAATGGCTGGGCCTCGCAGAGGTTATGGTAAGTCCTGTGGGTGATCTTTCGCCTGCCCTGAAACTGGCAGTAGACCGTGGATAAGGCCCAAGCGGGAACCTAGGCGGTCTGCCGGACGTCTCTCACGTAGACTGGGGACGCCAGAAAACGGCAACACTAGATTGGGAGCAAATCAGTGGCATCACTTCTCGAACGAGTTCTTCGCACAGGCGACAAGAAGACGCTGAAAACACTGCGTAACTACGCCGACGCGATCAACGTGCTCGAGGACGAGTTCAAGGGCATGACCGATGCCGAACTGCGCGCCGAGACAGACAACCTGAAAGCACGCCATGCCGACGGCGAGAGCCTGGATGACCTGCTGCCTGAAGCGTTCGCCCTTGTCCGGGAGGCTGCCAGCCGTACCCTCGGCATGCGCCACTTCGACGTCCAGATGATGGGCGGCGCGGCCCTGCATCTGGGCAACATCGCCGAAATGAAGACCGGTGAAGGTAAGACCCTGGTTGCTACGGCACCTGCGTTCCTGAACGCCCTGACGGGCAAGGGCGTGCATGTGGTCACCGTGAACGATTACCTGGCCGAGTACCAGTCGGACCTGATGGGCCGTGTCTTCCGCTTCCTCGGCATGACCACCGGCTGCATTCTCTCCAATCAGGACCCGGCCACCCGCCGCGAGCAGTACGCCGCGGACATCACCTATGGAACAAACAACGAGTTCGGTTTTGACTACCTCCGGGACAACATGGCCTGGAGCGCCAATGAGCTGGTCCAGCGCGGCCACAACTTCGCCATCGTCGACGAAGTGGACTCCATCCTCATTGATGAGGCGCGCACCCCGCTGATTATCTCCGGTGCCGCCAGCGGCGATGTCAACCGCTGGTACACAGAGTTCGCCAAGGTGGTCCAGCGCCTGACCCTGGACGTCGATTACGAGGTCGATGAGAAGAAGCGCACCGTGGGCGTGCTGGAGTCCGGCATTGAAAAGGTAGAGGACTATCTGGGCATTTCCAACCTCTATGAGGCCGCCAACACGCCGCTGATCGGTTTCCTGAATAACGCCATCAAGGCCAAGGAACTCTTCAAGCGGGACAAGGACTACGTCATCCTCAAGGGGGAAGTGCTCATCGTCGATGAGCACACCGGCCGCATCCTGGCCGGCCGCCGCTACAACGAGGGCATGCACCAGGCCATTGAGGCCAAGGAAGGCGTGCAGATCAAGGCGGAGAACCAGACTCTCGCCACGGTCACCCTGCAGAACTACTTCCGCCTCTACGACAAGCTTGCAGGCATGACCGGTACGGCCGAAACCGAGGCCGCCGAATTCATGAGCACCTACAAGCTTGGCGTGGTGCCGATCCCCACCAACAAGCCGATGGCCCGGCTGGACCAGTCGGACCTGATCTACAAGAACGAAGTAGCCAAGTTCGACGCCGTGGTGAAGGACATTGCCGAGAGGCATGCCTCGGGCCAGCCCGTGCTGGTTGGTACCACCAGCGTCGAGAAGAGCGAGTACCTTTCCAAGCAGCTCGCCAAGGCCGGCATCCGGCACGAAGTCCTGAACGCCAAGAACCACGCCCGTGAAGCAGCAATTGTGGCGCAGGCCGGCCGCAAGGGAGCGGTCACCGTGGCAACCAACATGGCCGGCCGCGGCACCGACATCATGCTGGGCGGCAACGCCGAGTTCAACGCGGTTGCCGAACTGAACGCGCGCGGACTGGATCCGGCAGAGGACGCCGAAGCGTACGAAGCCGCCTGGCCCGCCGCGCTGGAAAAGGCGAAGGCTGCGGTTGCCGCCGAACACGACGAGGTGCGCGCCCTGGGCGGCCTCTACGTCCTGGGCACCGAGCGCCACGAATCACGGCGCATCGACAACCAGCTCCGCGGCCGTTCCGGACGCCAGGGCGACCCGGGCGAGTCCCGGTTCTACCTGTCGCTGACTGATGACCTGATGCGCCTGTTCAACTCGGGTGCAGCGGAACGCATCATGAACAGCTCCTCCATGCCGGACGACGTCGCACTTGAATCGAAGCTGGTTTCCAAGGCGATCCAGAACGCGCAGGGTCAGGTAGAGGCCCGCAACGCCGAACAGCGCAAGAACGTCCTGAAGTACGACGACGTCCTGAACCGCCAGCGTGAGGCGATCTACGGCGACCGGCGGCGAATCCTCGAGGGCGACGACCTGCAGGAGAAGGTCGGCTTCTTCCTTGAGGACGTGATCAGCGCCGTCGTCAACGACGCCACCGCTGAAGGCCACGGCGATGACTGGGACCTCGACACGCTGTGGAAGAACCTCAAGATTGTCTACCCAATCAGCCTGACCATTGACGAAGTCATTGATGAAGCCGGCGGCCGGTCCAGCCTCACCCGGGACTTCCTCCTGGACGAGATTCTCTCCGATGCGCGCCTGGCCTACCAGGCCCGCGAGGACGCCATCGGTTCCGACGCCATGCGCGAGCTGGAACGGCGCGTGGTGCTCTCCGTCATTGGACGCAAGTGGCAGGAACACCTCTACGAGATGGACTATCTCAAGGAGGGCATCGGCCTGCGTGCGATGGCCCAGCGTGATCCGCTCGTGGAATACCAGCGCGAGGGATTCGTGATGTTCCAGACCATGATGGAGGCAATCCGTGAAGAGAGCATCCGCTACCTCTTCAACGTCGAAGTCCAGGTCAGCCAGCCGGCTGTTCCCGAGGCGCTGCAGGGCGTAAAGGACGCACGGGGAATTGTTGGCCAGCCGGTCATCAAGACTCCCGGGCTGGAAGCCCCTGAGCAGCCGGCAAGCCTGCAGTTCTCTGCCCCGAACAGCCAGGGGCAGGTGGAAACCAGGGTTGAGCGCACCGCTGCCGCAAAGCCGGCCCAGCAGCCGTCTTCCCGCAAGGACTCCCGGCAGGCGTCCAAGAAGAAGCGCCGCAAGTAACCTCACCCAATTTCCAGGGCGGTAACTTTCCAGAGTCCGCGCCGCAGCTCCAACCGGAGGGCTACGGCGCGGACTCGCTGCGTTTCCGCGGCAGCCACAGCAACTTCGTAGACGCCGGAGGACACCGGGCAGACCCGAACCCGTAGAATGCGCACGTTGCGGTGCAGCCGCCCCTGTCCGCGGCCGCGGACCAGGTTGGTGCGCAGCTGCAGGCGTTCGAACTCGTCGAAATCCATCCACCGGGCCAGCTGCTGCAGCGGCCGTACACCGGCCAGAACCTCCAGCGCACCCATGGCGACGGACCTGCTGATGGCCTCGATCCGTGCGTCGTCCTCAGCTGAACTCCTCCAGTTCCGCTCCTGGTCGGGGTCAGGCGGAGGTTCATTCCGGACCAGAACGGGATGGCGCTGCGGGACTACCGGCGGAGCGATGCCCGGAACCGAGCTGAAGACCGGCCGGGGTTCGCCGCTGGCCCGGGCCAACTCTGCGGAGATTTCGCCGGGAGCGGGTAAGACGATCAGGATGGTCATGGGTTGTCCTTTCGAGGGGGCCGGCTAGTTCGCAGGCGGAGCAGGTACAGCAAGAACCTGTCCGGGCAGCAGGTGGTGTGGATCCGCGCCGATGACGCCGCGGTTTGCTGCGTGCCATGCGGGCCAGTGCCGGGCTACCTCCTGGTCCGTGGCTCCTGGCCCGAGCTGTGCTGCCGCCAGGTCCCAGAGGGTGTCGCCGGCGCGGACCGTGACAGTGGCAGCCGGTGCCGGATCAGGCTGGGGTGTCCCCGGGAAGAGCAGGGAAGCCGGGACCGGCCCGGCAGACGGTTTCCAGGACGGATCCACTGCTTCCGTTCCGTGGCCGGAAACCTTGCCGCCGGCAGTTCCCGCACCGGCTTTTGACGGCTGCCAGCCCGGGTCCGCCTTCTCAGACCCGGACACGTCTGTATCTGCCCACGCCACCAATCCAGCACTGACCGGGGCTGCCATGGTGCTTGCCGGGACGGAGTTTGCGGTGGGCGAGGCCAGTGCGGGCAGGGGAGCGGCTGCAAGCTGGATGCCGAGCGCGGCTGCGGCCAGCCTCCGCATGAAGGCGGGGCTGAACCGCCCCACGGCGGCGGCCGCCCGGCGCCGGCCGCAGCGCAGCAGGACTGCGGAGACCAGGGCCGAGACTGTGGCTGCGGCCCACCACGCCAGCACCAGCAGTCCGGCCCAGCCCGCGGCAAGACCTGCGGCCGACTGGAGATCGGCGAGTGACCCGATGCCGGCGGGATCGAATAACGACGGCGTTCCGCCCTGTCCCGCGGCCCAGAGCAGCAGCGCCCCGGTGCTAATGGCCATGCCGGCCTGAAAGATGTCCTCGAGCATCCTGCGGCTGCTGGCTGCGCGTAAACCCATGCTGACCTCCGGAGGAGTCGTAGGAGCGGGTGCGGTGTGTCTATGGGCGCATCGTTCGATCTCATTTGATGCTGTTTGTTTCGGTTTGCTTTGGTTTGACCCCCTTTACTACCGACGGAATATGGGCCTGTCCAGAGTGGTGCCGCAGAAATGTGGACACGCTAGCCTTGCCGCATGAGGTGGGAGGCATTGTTCGCGGATCTGGAAGCGCAGCTGGCTGCTGCGGGAAACGCTGACCTCGAGTCAGAGATAGCCGACCGCCAGCGGGCGGACGTGGCGGGGCTCGAACTCATGGCGAGGCTGCGGGCCCAGCGCGGCAGGATCCTGAGGGTCCACGCGGGAATCGCCGGCGGGCCCCTGCAGGGAGTGCTCAACGGGCTGGGCATCGGATGGCTCCTGCTCGAATCCGCCACAGCGTCGCACGTGGTCCCGGTGGGTGCTGTCCACATGGTGGAGGGCATGGACAGGTATGCGGATGCGTCCGTTCCCGCCGTGCAGCTCAGGCTCACGGCTGCACTCAGGGGCCTGGCCCGGGACCGCTATCCGGTGGACCTCCACCTTCGGGGAGCGGGGCAGGTGCACCACGGCAGCATTGACCGGGTGGGGCAGGACTACCTTGAATTTGCGGTCGTGGAACCGGGTGAACCCCGCCGGCGAGCTAACGTAGCGTCAGTTGCGGTGGTGCCGCTCGCCCGCATAGCCGCGGTCAGCTCCACGCGCTAGGGCAGGGCGATGCACCATCCGGCTGCCGTCAGGCCTCCGCGCCCTCATCCTGGGGGAGGGCTGAGCGGGCGGCTTCGGCCCGCCGGTAGGCGCCTGCGATGTACTCCTCGAGTTTGGCGGACTCAACCCGCCACTGGCCTCGCCCGCCAACCTGGATTGCCGGCAGCTCACCGGAACGCACAAGGGCGTAGGTCTGCGACGACGAGATGTTCAGGACCTCGCCTACATCCGCGAGGGTGAGGAACCTTTTCTCCGCCATGCTGCCCACCATCAACCCTTCTCCGGCGCCGTGCCGCTGCTGACCAAGTCTGCCATTCGCAGGTGGCCGGAGGCATGTTATCCACAAAATGCGCTCCCCACCCGTTTCAATACTGCCTGTTCAGGGCGACAATGACCCCCAACACTCCGCGCCGGGTGCGGAGAAAACCTAGGGGGAAGCATGAGTCTCAAAACCGCGGTGAAGGCGGAAACCGCACCACGCCTGAAAAAACCGTCCTGGAAGGACCCGCGGCTGCTGCTGGGCGTGCTGCTGGTCCTTGGCTCGGTTGCCGGCGTCAGCGCCCTGGTAGCCAGCCAGGACCAGACCGTCCAGATCTTGGCCGCTGGCCGGGAGATTCCGGTGGGAACGGTGCTGGACCCGGACGACTTCGACGTCGTGCAGGTGGCACTGGGAGGCCTCGAAGGGACGTACCTGTCCGCTGCGGATCCTTTTCCGGAGGATGCCGTGGCCGGCACGCTGATCCGGCGGGGAGAGCTGCTGGCACGTGCCGACCTGACTGCCGCCGGAGACCTGGACCGCAAGCCGCTGGGCCTGGATGTCCAGACGCCGCTGCCCAGCGGCATCCGTGCCGGGGACCGGGTGGACGTCTGGGCGTCCCTGCCCAACGGACAGAACGGGTACGGTGAGCCGCGCCGGCTGCTGGCCGCGGCCGAAATCTCCGAGCTTTCGGTGACGGAATCGGTTATCGCCGGTGCGGAGGCTACCCGGCTCCTGGTCCTGGTGGAGGACGAGGACCTGCCCGCGCTGCTTGGCGCCCTGTCCAACCAGGCCAAGATCGCCGTCGTGCCCAATCCCGCAGCCCGATGAGCGCCATCCCCGTAGTGACGGCCGGCAGCGCTGCCGCAGAGCTGGTTCAGGGCCTGGAACGGCTGCAGGGCCCGGTCACCGTTATCCGCCGCTGCAGCGAGCTCTCGGAACTGATTGCGGCCTGCCAGAGCGGCCTGGTGCGGGCAGCGATTGTGGACGACGACGCCGGGCAGCTGACGGCGAGCCTCGCCGGCCGGGTGAAGGCCGCCGGTGTGGCGCTCGTCGTCCTGGCAGATGACCCCGCGGTGCACACGCGCCTGGACCAGCTCGGTGTGGTCCGGGCATCCGCCCACCTGGACTCGGCAGCCCTCGCTGACCTGGTTGCCGGCGCAGTCCAGGCGCTGGAAGACCTCGTGCCGGAGCCGGGAGCCCAGTCAGCGCTCGCAGACCCTGCCGATGGCCTGCGCACATGGGAACTTACCGGCGGCCGCCCACGATCCGGAGGGACGGAGGAAACGCGGAAACAGGGAAGCGTGGTAGCGGTCTGGGGGCCGCCAGGCGGACCCGGACGCACTACGCTGGCGCTGAACCTGGCCGCCGAGGCAGCCGTCGCAGGCAGCGCCGTCGTCCTTGTGGACGCTGACACCTACGCCCCCGGTATCGCTGCGGCCCTCGGCCTCGCTGAGGAATCGGCGGGCCTGGCCCAGGCCTGCCGCCTCGCGGAGCAGGGCCTGCTCCAACCCGAATCGCTGGAATCCTCCACTGTGCAGGTGCAGATCAAGAACCGGCGCCTTCGGCTGCTCACCGGGATCACCCGCTCTGACCGCTGGCTGGAAATCCGTGGCACCGCCCTGGCCAAGGTGCTCTCGGAGGCACGGAAGATTGCCGACATTATTGTGGTGGACTGCGGATTCAGCGTGGAAGCGGACGAAGAGCTCAGCTTCGACACGATGGCCCCGCGCAGGAATGCAGCAACCCTGGTGACGCTTGAGGCGGCGGATACCGTTTACGCTGTCGGCGCCGCAGACCCGGTGGGAGTACCCCGCCTGGTGCGGGCCCTGACCGAGCTGGAAGCGGCCGTGCCTTCTGCATCCCCGCTGGTGGTCCTGAACAAGGTCCGCCGTTCCACAGCAGGCCGCTCACCGGAACAGCAGCTCACCGAAGCCTGGGAACGGTTCGGGCCCGGACGGATTAATGCCTTCCTGCCGGCCGACTGGGACGCCGCTGACGCCGCCCTGCTCGCCGGTACGGCACTGGTTGAAACAGCCCCGGCATCAAGCCTTCGAACGGCCATTGCGGTGCTTGCCAACGTTCCCGCAGATACCGCCGGCAAACGACGCCGTAAGCGCGCTGCGCGGGCAAAGTGACCTTTTCTTTGCCAACGGGATAGGCTCGTACCAAATGGGCCGCAAAGGGGCGGCCCGTACCAAGCGGCAAATTTCGGAGGCGTATTAAATGTCGTCTGGATCCAACACCACGGATCTGTCCAGTTCGGATACTTCCCTCGAGGATTTCATCGGGAATTACTACGAGCATCTGGCGGCAGAGGACGCCGCTCTCTACCCGCCCCAGGCGCTGCGCGAACGTGCCGAGGCGCACCGGGCGCTGGCCTGGACGCGGCCGGAGGGCAAGGCAGCCGTAGATCTTTTTGACCAGTCAGACTCCAGTGTCATCCTCATTGTCACTGATGACATGCCCTTCCTCGTAGATTCGGTTACGGCCGAAATCGTCCGGCAGAACAGCGGCATCAGGCTGATGGTCCATCCCACTTTCCTGGCCACCCGGCACCGGGACACCGACACGCTGCAGCAGGTCAAGCGGGTCCCGAACGCTGCCGGCATTTCCAGCGGGGATACCGCTGCGCTGCCGGATATCTCCGGGCTGCTAGGCGGGGGAGAGAACACCACCCGCATCGAGTCATGGATCGCCGTCGAGGTTCCGCGCCTGACCGATGAGGCCCGGCGCGAGGAAATGGTCAGCGGTCTCCTGCGGGTGCTGGATGATGTCCGTGTTGCTGTCCGCGACTGGTCCGGCATGCGGGCCAAGGTCCACGAGATTGCACGCGAACTGGCTACGGCCGGTCCCGGCATCCCGGACCTGCAGCAGGCGAGGGAACTGCTCACCTGGCTGGACGACGGGAACTTCACCTTCCTGGGCTACCGGGAATACGACCTCATTAACGAGGACGGCGAAGACGTCCTCCGCTCCTCGTCGGGGACCGGGCTCGGCCTGCTGCGCCGCAGCTCCGAGGCGGGCAAGGTCCAGCATCTGACCAAGGCCGGCCGGGCCAAGGCACGGGAGAAGCGTGCCCTGGTCATCACCAAGGCCAACTCACGTTCCACCGTGCACCGGGCAGCCTACTTCGACTACATCGGAGTGAAGAGGTTCGACGCCGAGGGCAACGTCACCGGGGAACGGCGCTTCATCGGACTCTTCGCCACCGGCGCCTACACCGGATCCGTGCGCGAGGTTCCGATCCTGCGGGACAAGGTCAAGGAAGTTATCCGCCGGGCCGGGTTCCCCGCTGACTCCCACTCCGGCAAGGACCTGCTCTCCATCCTGGAAACCTTCCCCCGGGACGAGCTGTTCCAGATCGATGTTGACGGCCTGCTGGAAACTGCCCAGGGCATCCTGCGGCTGCAGGAACGACGCCGCACCCGGCTCTTCCTGCGTCCGGACGTCTACGGACGCTTCATGTCCGCGCTCGTCTTCCTGCCCCGTGACCGGTACACAACCTCGGTCCGCCTGCGTATCCAGGACGAACTGCGGTCAACGTTCAACGCTGACTCCATTGACTACGAGGCGCGGCTCACCGAGTCGGCTCTGGCCCGCCTGTTCTTCCGTATCCGCCTCCCCAAAGGCGTGGAAATCACGGATGTGGACGCCGCAGCCCTTGAGCAGCGGCTGGTCGACGCAACCCGATCCTGGTCCGAAGGAATCGACGAGGTGCTCCGCGGAAAGTTCGACCGCGTCCAGGCCGAACAGCTGTCGGCCCTGTGGGGAGACGCTTTCCCCATGGACTACCGGGTGGGCTACGAGGTTGAGGACGCGCTGGAGGACATTGCGCGGTTCGAGGACCGGCTGCAGAACCCGGACACAGCACCGGAGCTTTTTGTCTACCTGCCCGGCGGCAGCACGGACAGCGCCGAGGGCGCTGACGCCCGGCTGAAGCTGTACCTGCTGGAACCGCGGTCCCTGACCCAGATCCTTCCCTTCCTGCACAACCTGGGACTCGAAGTCCTGGACGAGAGGCCGTTCGAGATCAGGCGCCGGGACGGTGTTGATTTCTACCTCTACGACCTGGGGCTCCGGTACGGCTCCGGCGTGGATCCGCTGGGAACCGGCACGCTGCTGGCAGAGGCTTTCCGTGCCGGTATTTCCGGTGCCAGCGAATCGGATGCCCTCGACCGCCTCATCCTGGGCCAGGGGCTGGGCTGGCGGGATGTGGTGGTGTTCCGCAGCTACGCGAAGTACATGCGCCAAATGGGCAACACCAACTCCTACGGCTTCATCGCGGACACCCTGCTGGGCAATCCGCGTGTTACCGGCGCGCTGGGCCGGATGTTCCGGGCCCGCTTCGATCCGGCCCTGGAAGAGGACAAGCGCACTGCCGAAATGGAGGCTGCACGCACCGAGCTGGACGCGGGCCTCGAACAGGTTCCCACCCTGGATGCGGACCGTGTGCTGCGGACGTTCGCGAACCTCATTGAGGCGACGCTGCGCACCAACTTCTACCAGGGCAAGCCGTATGTGAGCCACAAGCTCAATACCGCTGTGATTGACGGAGCGCCGTTCCCGCGGCCCAAGTACGAAATCTGGGTCTATTCTCCGCGCGTGGAGGGTGTGCACCTGCGCTTCGGCGAGGTAGCCCGCGGAGGTCTGCGCTGGTCCGACCGGCGCGAAGACTTCCGGACCGAAATCCTGGGCCTGGTCAAGGCGCAGACGGTCAAGAACGCCGTCATTGTGCCCACCGGCGCCAAGGGCGGTTTCTACGCCAAGCAGCTGCCCGATCCGGCGAAGGACCGGAGCGCCTGGATGGAAGAGGGCAAGGAAAGCTACCGCACGTTCATCCGCGGACTGCTGGACATCACTGACAACCTGGTGGTCACCGAAGACGGCGGGCAGGTCTGTCCCCCGGAAAACGTGGTGCGGCATGACGGCGACGACAGCTACCTGGTAGTCGCCGCGGACAAGGGCACCGCGTCCTTCTCCGACATCGCCAACGCGCTGTCCGACGAGTACGGGTTCTGGCTCGGGGATGCCTTCGCCTCGGGCGGATCCGTGGGCTACGACCACAAGGCCATGGGCATCACCGCACGCGGTGCCTGGGAATCAGTCAAGCGGCATTTCAGCGAACTCGGCGTCGACACCCAGAACGAGGACTTCACTGCCGTGGGCGTGGGAGACATGAGCGGCGACGTGTTCGGCAACGGCATGCTGCTTTCGGAGCACATCCGGCTGGTCGCAGCCTTCGACCACCGCCATGTGTTCCTGGATCCGAACCCCGACGCCGCCCGTTCGCATGCGGAACGGCGCCGGCTGTTCGAGCTGCCGCGTTCCTCGTGGGCGGATTACGACGAGAGCCTGATCAGCGAGGGCGGCGGCGTCTTCCCGCGGCAGTCCAAGAGCATCCCGATCAGTGCGCAGGTGCGCGAAGTGCTCGGCCTGGACTCCGGCGTGACCCGCCTCAGTCCGCCGGAACTGCTGCGCGCCATCCTGAAGGCACCGGTGGACCTGCTGTATAACGGCGGGATCGGCACCTACATCAAGGCATCCACCGAGACCAACGCCGAGGTGGGGGACAAAGCCAACGACGCCATCCGCATCGACGGCCGGGACGTGCGTGCCAAGGTCATCGGTGAAGGCGGCAACCTCGGCATGACGCAGCGCGGCCGCATCGAGGCTGCCCTGACCGGAGTCATCCTCAACACCGACGCGATCGACAACTCGGCTGGTGTGGACTGCTCCGACCACGAAGTCAACATCAAGATCTTCGTTGACCGGATGGTTGCTGCAGGCCGGCTCGACGCCTCCGAGCGTTCAGAGTTCCTGCACTCCATGACGGACGAAGTTGGCCGGCTGGTGCTGCAGGACAACATCGACCAGAACATGCTGCTGCTCAACGACCGCCAGCGCGTCATCGAGTGGAGCCCCAGCTTCGAACGGCTGATGGACTGGCTGGAGGAGCACGCCGGACTGGACCGTGGCCTCGAGGCGCTGCCCACCAAGGATGAGCTCCGCGCCCGGGTAGCCGAAGGCCAGGGTCTCACCGCCCCGGAACTCTCCGTCCTGGCTGCGTACGCGAAGATTGAGCTGACCCGCGCGCTGACCGCGTCGGACCTGGCGGACGACCCGTACTTCCGCGGCACACTGCGGCGGTACTTCCCGAAGCAGCTGGTGGAGCGTTTCGATGACCAGCTGGACACCCATCCGCTGCGCCGCGAGATCATCTCCACCATGGTCGCCAACGACATGATCAACATTGGCGGAATCACCTTCGCCTTCCGGGTGATGGAAGAGACCTCCGCCAGCGAGGCGACGGTTGCCCGGGCGTTCACCGCTCTGCGGGAGATCTACGCAATCGACGACGTCGTTGCCGCCCTGGGCGAGCTGCCCGCCAGCTTCCCAACGGAAACCTGGACCACCATCCACCTGGACATGCGCCGGCTGCTGGACCGCGCCGTGCGCTGGTTCGTGAACCACGTTGGACGCGGCAGCTCCATCGACGAGGACATCCAAGCCTTCAAGCCGATCGTCGAACCGCTGCGGAAGGACCTGATGCGCTTCATGCGCGGTGCGGACCGGGACCGGGTGGAGGCTGCGCTCGAAAAGGCGTCCGGCTGGGATGTACCGAAGGACCTTGCCACGTACTGGGCCGAACAGTTCGAAAGCTACGGCCTGCTCGACGTCGCCCTCGCAACCCGGCAGGTCGAGGAACCGGCCGAGAACATCGCCGCCGTGTACTACGCGGTCTATGACCGCTACGGGATCGACGATCTGCTGGAACGGATTACCAAGCTCCCGCGCGGTGACCGCTGGCAGGCCCTGGCCCGCGCCGCACTGCGTGATGACCTCTACTCCACGGTCGCGGACATGACGGTTGCTGCCCTGCAGGCCACGCCGTCCATGGACGGGGCTGACCCGGTTGCACGGGTTGAGGCGTGGGAGCAGGAAAACGCAGACAACCTCGAGCGCGCCACCAAGATGTTCGCCGAGGTCAACCAGCTCGAGCAGGATGACATGGCATCACTCTCCGTTGCCCTGCGGCTGCTCCGCTCGATCGTAAGGCGCTGACGGACTTCCGCTATGGCAATATTTACCGATCCGATCAAGGACCATGCGGACTTCGGTCCCGGGGATGCCGAATGGCTGCACCTGCTGGTGGGGGACTGGCAGCTGGTGGCAGACCTCGCGTTCGCTGACCTGGCACTGTGGTTCCCGCTGCCGGAGGGCACCTACGTGGCGCTGGCGCATGCCAGGCCGTCGACGTCGCACACCGTGTTCCACAGCGACTTTGTGGGCGAACGCATCCGCGCGGACCTGCAGCCGCTGGTGGACAAGGCCTGGAAGTCGCAGACCATCGAGCGTTCCAGCGAGACGAACTGGACCACGGAAACTGCGATGCGGGTGGAAGCGATTCCGTTCGTGCGCAACGGGCGCACGCTCGCCGTCGTCACCTCCCACATGGACCTTTCCAGTTCCAGGATGCCGTCCCGGCTGGAGCTCACCTACCGGCAGTGCGCCTACGACCTGCTGCGGATGGGAACACTTGGGCTGTGGCCGGACTTCGCCACCCCCACCGGCTCGCGCCGCGGCGCACCCCGTGTTGGGGACGGACTGATCCGGCTCGATGCCCAGGGCGTAGTGCAGTACGCCAGCCCCAACGGGGTTTCCGCGTTCCGCCGGCTGGGGGACATGGAGACGCTGGAAGGCAGGCCGCTGGCTGAAATCACGACGGCGCTGCTCAAGGACCGCCGCATGGTGGACGAAACGCTGCCGCTGGTGGTCACGGGCCGGATGCCATGGCGGACTGAAATTGAATCCAGGGGGGTAAGCCTTTCCCTGCGTGCCATACCGCTGCGGGATGAGAAGGAACGGTTCGGTGCGCTGGTGCTGTGCCGTGACGTCTCCGAACTGCGCCGCCGGGAGATGGAACTGGTGTCGAAGGACGCCACCATCCGCGAAATCCACCACCGGGTGAAGAACAACCTGCAGACCGTGGCTGCCCTGCTGCGCATGCAGTCCCGGCGGATGGAAAGCGAAGAAGGCAAACAGGGACTGGCGCAGGCGATGCGCAGGGTCTCCACAATCGCGCTGGTCCACGAGACGCTGTCCCAGGGACTGACCCAGAACGTGGATTTCGATGAGCTGATCGACCGGCAGTTCCGCCTCTCGGCCGAAGTGGCTTCGCCGTCGCAGGCAGTCCGCACGGAACGCCAGGGAACGTTCGGGGAACTGCCCAGCGACCTGGCAACCCCGCTGGCACTGGTAATCAACGAACTGGTGACCAACGCCGTCGAGCACGGATTGGCCGGAAAGGAAAACGGCACAGTGTGGCTGAACGCCGAACGCCGACTGAGTGCTGACGGCGAAGAGATCCTCACTGTGACGGTCTGCGACGACGGCGGGGGGCTGCCCGAGGAGCCGCGCAGGGAAGGACTGGGCCTGCAGATTGTGCGCACCCTCGTCCAGAGCGAACTCGCCGGCACTATCGAGTGGTCACCGCGTCGAGGCGGGGGCACGGAAGTGAAGATCGAGATGGGGCTCGACGGCGCCCGCCGCTGACGGGATCTGCCGGGCCGCGCGTTTTCGCGGAGACAGAAAAAGGGCCGCTGCCTGCAGGCAGCTGCCCTTTTCTGCGCCGGGCGGGGGTGCCCGGCGGTGGTGTTGCTAAGTCTCGGTGTTCGGAAGCAGCTTCCGGCTGGTTCCTGTTAGGAGGCCCGGCGGGCCCTTGCGGCACGGCGCTTAAGCGCACGGCGCTCATCTTCGCTCATGCCGCCCCAGACACCGGCGTCCTGTCCGGTTTCGATTGCCCACTGGAGGCAGGTATCGATAACCGGGCACCGGCGGCAAACGCTCTTGGCCTCTTCTATCTGAAGAAGAGCCGGGCCGGTGTTCCCAACGGGGAAGAACAGCTCCGGATCCTTGTCCAGACATGCTGCGCGGCTCCGCCAATCCATGCTAATCACTATCTCCTCTGAAAAGTTGACTCCGCTTGTTTGTGAAAACATTCACGAGCAACCACAAACTAAAGGGGCCGGTTTCGGCCCCTGATCCCCTCTACAAGGGTGTCACGCGTTGGAAACGCAAACAAGGGTTAACAAGCTGTTAATCTGCCGGAAATGATGAGTGATGCGTCACAAAGGCCCGTGGCCTCGGTCCTCTAGGATCCCTAACCGGTCGCTGCTCCTCGACTATGTCCGGTATGGTGCCAGTGTGTCAAGACCCCAAAATTCCCCGGCCAAGCCGCCGCGTCCGGCGGGAGCCGGACTGATTTCAGCCGTTTTGGTCTTCGAGGCACTCGCCCTTCTGGGCGTTGCGGGCTGGTACGTCTACAACCTGATCAACTCGACAGCCACCTCCCTGGGCGGGGCGGTCTTCAGCCTCTTCCTGATCGTCCTCGTGGCAGTGTGGCTCCTGGTGGTGGGGCACTTCTTCTTCCGCGGGATGCGCTGGACCCGTGCCGCGGCCCTGGTCTGGCAGCTGTTCATGATTGTCATCGCAGTGCCGACGCTCCAGGGCGGTGTGGTGCTGGTGGGTCTCCTGCTGCTCCTCCCCGCTGCGGCCGTGATCCTGCTGCTCTTCACCAAGCCGGTCATCGCCTGGACTTCCCGCACCAGCGGAGACGCCAAGACCTTCTGAGCGAATGTACTGACTGCGGCAAATGTCTGCAGAGCGTGGGGGACGGGCCCGGGAACACCTGTGAAATCCCGGCGAGGTCCCGCACAGCCGGACGATCAGTCCCAGTCGAGCCGTGTGGAGTTGATCACGATTGGCTGGACATCCTATCCAGTCCCGCACGGAGACTGCGTTGATTCGCTGTGTCTGATCACGGCGGCGTGGATCACCAGAAGCAGACTTCTCGGGGCGGTATTGCTTGGGACTCACAGTTATCTGCCTGTTGTGCAGGCGAAAGTAAGGGTGCTGTGGATATGCTCCGTTTTGGAGCGGCCGTGTTGCAGGGCCTGTTGATGAGGTGCAGGTAGACTGCCGAGCGGGGGAGACTCTTACAGATACTTGAAAGGCCGGCGTGTCCCAGGAAATCCTAGTCACCCGGAAGCCCGAGGGGGCGGGTGCTCCCGTCAAACCGGGGTTCCGTCCCGAAGTGCAGGGGCTCCGTGCGCTCGCTGTCCTGATGGTGGTGACGTACCACATTTGGTTTGGACGGGTGTCTGGCGGAGTCGACATCTTCCTGCTGATTTCGGCTTTCCTCCTAACTCTTTCGTTTGTTCGCAAGCTTGAGGCAGGCAGGCCGCTGGCTCTGGGCAGGTACTGGCTGCACATGTTTAAGCGGCTGCTGCCTGCAGTTGTTGTGGTCCTGGTGGGCATACTGGCTGCGACCGCGCTGTTTGTGCCGCGTTCCCGCTGGTCAGAAATCCTCTCCCAGATCTGGTCTTCCCTCTTCTACTTCCAGAACTGGGCGCTGGCAGCCAACTCGGTGGACTACTACGCAACGGACCAAAGCGTTGCCAGCCCCCTGCAGCATTTCTGGTCGCTGTCAGTGCAGGGACAGGTCTTTATTCTGTGGCCGCTGCTCTTTGCGCTGGCGGGGATCATCGCCGTAGCTGCAAAACTCCGTATCCGCCGGGCAGTGCTGTTCGTGTTCGGGACTGTCTTCCTGGTCTCGCTGACGTTCTCGATCTATGAAACGTATACAAACCAGGTTCATGCCTACTTTGACACGAGGACCCGTCTCTGGGAGTTCGCCTTCGGCACGCTTCTCGTGTTGGCACTGCCTTATTTGAAGCTGCCCCGTCCCGTGCGGGTGGCAGCAGGCTGGATTGGCCTGGCCGCCATGTTGTCCGGCGGATTCATCCTCGATGTGCAGGGCCAGTTCCCCGGCTATGTGGCCCTGTGGCCACTGGTTGCTGCTGCCCTGGTTATTGTCGCGGGGCAGACCGGCAGTCCCGTTGGTGCTGACAGGTTCCTGACCTGGAAACCTCTCATCCGCCTCGGAGACATGTCCTACGCGCTCTACCTCTGGCACTGGCCGGTCCTGATCATCTATTTGATCTGGCGGAACCAGGAAGAAGTAGGGCCCGTGGGCGGTACGGCGATCATCATCGTCTCGCTGGTGCTGGCCTACCTAACCACCCGGTTCGTGGAGCGGCCACTGCGCTCCATGCAGTGGGCTGAGAAGAAGAAGCGGCGCGCTGCCGTAGTGATCGCGCTCTGCGTAAGTGTCGTGGCAGCTCCAGTGGTTGGCTGGCAGCAGATGCTGAGGATCCAGAATGAAGAGCTCCAGGCGAAGATTGATGTAAATAATCCGGGTGCCGCCGTCCTGGATCCAGCCTTCGAATACCGCGGAGAGCAGGATGCAGACCTTGCCCCGCTGTATGAGCGGGCCGGTTCCGACTACGCAAACCTCGGTTCCCCGTGCACAGGAAGGTTCGCGACGGAGGCTGAGCAGCTGCAGGGTATCGCCTGCACCGAGTACGTCTCCTCTCCGTCCCCGGCGAAGGTCCTGGTGGCAGTGGGCAACAGCCACGTCCAGCAGTGGCTTCCGGCCCTGGCTCCCATCGCGGAAGCCAGGAACTGGACCGTTATTGGCCTAATCCGAGGCGGATGCCAGTTCGTTGATTACTCGGACGGAATCTCTGACGAATGCAATGCCCGCAACAGTGAGGCGCTGCAGTACATCCTCGATCTGCAGCCGGACGCAGTCCTGACGACAGCTACCTACTCCATCGTGGACTACCCCCATGAACTCCTGCCCGGAGGATTCGCCGGCATGGCCAGGACGGTCATTGACAACGGAATCCCCGTTGTGGGCATCAGGGATAATCCCAGGCATCCCATTGACATGGCACAGTGCCCGGAGACTTTCGGGGCAGATTCCGCCGAATGCAACCCGTCTTATGAATCGGTGCGGGCGCCGGACTCCCCGCTGGCAGTGATGGGTTCCATTGTTCCTGAGCTGCGGCTCATAGACGCTGACGACCTGGTCTGTCCTGACGGGTCCTGCCCCGCAGTGATCGGCAATGTACGGGTGTATCTGGACGAGAACCATCTCTCGGCAACCTATACAAGGACAATGGCACCTGGATTGGAACCGCGGCTGCTTGAGGCTCTTGCGGACCGCTAACCGGGCCGGTGACCGCCGTCTGCCGAGGAACAAAATGCCTTCGGGTGTTTTGTCCGATAACCTAGACCGTTGGGTGAGTGCCGCAGGGCAGCCCGGAAACTAACAGGAGAGACAAGTGAACGTTGACCTCGTCGTCGTAGGGTCAGGCTTCTTCGGCCTCACCGTTGCCGAACGTGCTGCCAAGGAGCTGGGACTAAAAGTCGCCGTCCTGGACCGCCGCCACCACATCGGCGGAAACGCCTACAGTGAGAACGAAGCCCAGACCGGAATCGAGGTCCACCGCTACGGTGCGCACCTCTTCCACACCTCAAACGAGCGGGTCTGGAACTACGTGAACGAGTTCACCCAGTTCACCAACTATGTGCACAAGGTCTACACCAGCCATAAGGGCGAGGTGTACCCCATGCCGATCAATCTGGGAACGATCAACCAGTTCTTCCGTTCGTCGATGGGCCCGGCAGAGGCTAAGGCACTCATCCAGGAGCAGGCCGGGGAACTGGCCGGAACCGATCCGCAGAACCTCAATGACAAGGGCATCCAGCTGATCGGCCGTCCGCTCTACGAGGCGTTCATCAAGTACTACACGGGCAAGCAGTGGCAGACGGATCCCAAGAACCTGCCGGCGGAGATCATCTCCCGCCTTCCGGTCCGCTACACCTATGACAACCGGTACTTCAATGACAAGTATGAGGGCCTGCCCGTAGACGGTTACACGGCGTGGATCGAGCGCATGGCCGACCACCCGAACATCCAGGTGCACCTGAAGACAGACTTCTTCGACGACGGACACGAGTTCTCCCGTGCCACGACCCTGGGCCAGGTGCCGGTGGTCTACACCGGCCCCGTCGACCGGTACTTCGACTACGCCGAAGGCGACCTCTCCTGGCGCACGATCGACCTGGAGGAAGAGGTCCTGCCCATCGAGGATTTCCAGGGAACCTCGGTCATGAACTACCCGGATGAGGACGTCCCGTACACCCGGATCCATGAGTTCCGGCACTTCCACCCGGAGCGGGACTACACCAAGGACGCCACCGTCATTATGCGTGAGTTCTCCCGTTTCGCCGAGAAGGGCGACGAGCCGTACTATCCCGTCAACACCGCGGAAGACCGCGCCAAGCTCCTGGCCTACCGCGACCTCGCCAAGGGCGAGAAGGACGTGCTGTTCGGCGGACGCCTGGGTACGTACAAGTATCTGGACATGCACATGGCCATCGGCTCCGCACTTTCCATGTACGACAATAAGATCAAGCCCCACTTCACCGGGGGCGCCAAGCTGGAAAGCGGAGGAGTCGACGCGTGAGCAACGCCATCGTTGAAAACGAGGGAAACGCCGACCAGGAGCAGTGGTCCACGCTCCAGCGCGTAGTCCTGCCCTCCCAGGACCAGCTCGACACCGTTCCGCTCTACCTGGACACGGGCAGCGCGACCGGGGTTCAGCTTTCCACCATGAACGGGGATGCGCGTTCCAGCAGCACCGGTCCGATGATGTCTTCTCCGGGCAAGGAAGCGCACGCTGAGGATTTCCTGTCCCGTCACTCCACCTCGGTCCGGGCAGGCGAAAGGGTGTCCTTCGGCACCTACTTCAACGCCTTCCCCGCCAGCTACTGGCGCCGCTGGACCAACCTGGACACCGTGCGCCTCAGTGTCCGGACGACGGGAACGGGCGCCGTCAGCGTCTACAAGTCCAATGCCCGCGGTGCCCTGCAGCACGTTGAAACCCAGCGGGTCAGTGCGCCCGCAACCAGCACCTTCGAGCTGAGCCTGAAGCCGTTCGGTGACGGCGGCTGGTACTGGTTTGACCTGGTGGCCGGTGCCGAGCCGCTGATTCTTGAGGAAGCTGAATGGCAGGCTCCGGGCGCTCCGGTCAGCCAGGGCAGTGTGACCCTTGAGATCACCACGCTGAACAAGACCGATTTCTGCCTAAACAACCTGCGTATCCTGGGCGAGCACCCCGAAGCACTGAAGTGCCTCAAGGAAGTGCTGATTGTTGATCAGGGTACAAAGAAGGTTGCCGACGCCGAAGGCTTCGCCGAAGTCGAAGCCATGATGGACGGCAAGCTGCGGATCATCAACCAGGCGAACCTTGGCGGTTCCGGCGGATTTGCCCGCGGCATGTACGAAGCTGTTGAAAGCGGCAGCGACTATGTGCTCCTGCTGGACGACGACGTCGTTATGGAACCCGAGAGCATCTCCCGCCTGGTGACGTTCGCCGACCGTTGCAAGACCCCCACCATCGTGGGCGGTCACATGTTCGACCTCTACAACCGCACGGTCCTGCACACCTTCGGCGAGACGGTGAACCCGTACCGTTTCCAGCCCGACCAGCCGCACGAGGATCAGACGCTGGGCCATGACTTTGTGCGATCCAACCTGCGTCAGACCTCGTGGCTGCACCGCCGGGTCGACGTGGACTACAACGGCTGGTGGATGTGCCTCATCCCCACCAAAGTCATCCGCGACATTGGGCTGTCCCTTCCGGTTTTCATTAAGTGGGACGACGCCGAGTACGGCCTGCGCGCCAAGACCGCCGGCTACCCAACCGTATCGATGCCCGGCTCGGCCGTATGGCACGTGTCCTGGATCGACAAAGATGACCTGGTTGGCTGGCAGGCGTACTTCCACACCCGCAACCGGATGATTGCAGCCCTGCTGCACAGCCCCTATGAGCACGGCGGCCGCGTTGTCCGGGAAACCAGCTACATGGATTTGAAGCACCTGATCTCCATGCAGTACTACACTGCGGTGGGACGCACGATGGCCCTGCGGGACCTGCTGAAGGGACCGGACCAGCTGCACGACCTGCTGCCCGTCAAGCTGCCGGAGATCCGGGGCATGGTTTCCGAGTTCTCCGATGCGCAGATCCAGTCCGAACCCGAAGCGTTCCCTGCACCGGTGATGCACAAACCGCCGCGGCGCGGCCAGGGCTTCAGCGCACCGTCCTACGCTACCCTCATTCCCTGGGCGGCCAAGACCGTGGTCAAGCAGCTGACCAAGAAGGTTCCTGCCACCAGCGTCGAACACCCCCAGGCGTACATTGCCCATCAGGACAACAAGTGGTGGCGCATGTCCCAGTACGACAGCGCCGTGGTGTCCAACGCCGAGGGAACCGGTGCCTCCTGGTACCGCCGCGATCCAAAGCAGGTCCGTGCCCTCCTGGGGGAGAGCCTGCGTTTGAACGCCGAGATCCTGAAGAACTGGCAGTCGCTCAGCGACCGCTACCGCAGCGCCCTGCCGCAGATCACCTCCTTCGAAGCCTGGAAGGCGACGTTCGAGAAGCATTCGGAAGACGAGGGCAGGTAGGGTTGTCCGCCGAAGCTCTCCAGACGCCGGGGCGGGGAAGCGGGTTTGCTGATCTGTTCCGCTCTCGCTTTCTGCTCAAGCTGCTGGTCGCCAAGGAACTGAAGGTCCGCTACCGGGGATCGGTGCTGGGGCTGCTGTGGTCCTATGTGAAGCCGGCCGTGCAGTTCGTTGTCTTCTACGTTGCCCTCGGCATTTTCCTGAATATGGAACGCAGCCCGACCAACACCAGCGGCCTCCCGAACTATGCGATTTACCTGTTCTCCGGCATTGTGCTGATCAACTTCTTCACCGAAGCTTTGGGCAATGCATCCCGCTCGATCGTGGGCAACGGCGGACTGATCAAGAAGATCTACCTGCCGCGGCAGCTTTTCCCGGTGGCATCTGTCTGGGTTTCGGGTGTCCACTTTGTACCTCAGATCCTCATTCTGCTGGTCGCCTGCCTTTTCAACGGCTGGCGTCCCGGGCTGTTGCAGCTTGCTGCCGCTGTAGCCGGATTCCTGATCGTGGCACTGCTGGCCACCGGCCTCGGACTGCTTTTCGGAGCAGTCAACGTGTACTTCCGGGACGCTGAAAACCTGGTGGATATGCTGCTGATGATCGCCACGTGGGCCTCGCCCGTCCTGTACTCGTGGATCATGGTGCGGGACAAGCTGGGCGAAACGTTCTTCACCATCTATCAGCTGAATCCGATTACTGTGGGCGTCGAAACGTTCCATTTCGCGTTCTGGCTGCCCACTACGGACGCGGCAGAGGCTGTTCCTCCTCATCTGTTCTCAGTGTGGATTCCCGTTGGTTTGGCTATCTCGGGGCTGGTGCTGCTAACCGGACAGCTCGTTTTCCGCCGCCTTGAAGGCCGTTTCGCTCAGGAGCTCTGACCCGTGGCCACTGCCATTGAAGTAAGCAACATCAGCAAGAGGTTCGTCCTGCGCCATACACGCTCGATGAAGGAAGCCTTTGTCTGGCTGATCAAGGGACGCAAAGGCGACCTCAGTGAAAAGTTCGATGCCCTCAAAGACGTGTCCCTGACTGTCGAGCAGGGCGAGACGGTAGCGCTGCTGGGACTGAACGGTTCGGGCAAGTCCACGCTGCTGAAGCACATCTCCGGCGTCATGCGCCCGGATGCAGGCAGCGTCGGCACCAGGGGGCGCGTTGCTGGTCTTATCGAAGTTGGTGCCGGATTCCACCATGACCTGAGCGGACGGGATAACGTCTACCTCAACGGAGCAATCCTTGGCATGACCGAGGACGAGATCAACGAGAAGTTCGATTCCATCGTCGAATTTTCCGAGATCGGCCAGTTCATCGATACTGAGGTCAAGTTCTACTCCTCCGGTATGTATCTGCGGCTCGCGTTCTCCGTGGCTGTCCACACGGATCCCGAGGTTTTCCTGGTGGACGAGATCCTCGCTGTGGGAGACGAGCCTTTCCAGAAGAAATGCATCGACAAGATCAAAGAGCTGGCCGGTGAGGGCAAGACCCTGGTGGTTGTCAGCCACGACCTGGACCTCGTGTCGCGGATCTGTGAGCGCGGTGTCCTGCTGGAACACGGCAGGATTGTCATGGATGCGCCTGTCCAGGACGTCGTGGACCGCCTGCGGGGGTTGGCCTAACCGGTCAGAGGCCGGCCCGTCAGGGCCGAAGCACAAGAATCACGAGAATAAGGGAGCCCCGGCCGACTGGCTGGGGCTCCCTTATTCTGTGTCTGGGTGAGGGAGGCATATCCCACACCGTGGAAACACTGTCGCCGGGACGGCGCTACCGGCGCTCCGGGTTCCCGGCGGGCCCGGGAAGAGTGCCTGAACCGGGAGCGTTGTCGCCGTCGGCGCGGGAATCGTAGCCAATGAGGTAAAGGGGACGCCGCAGTGTGCCGGTGAATATGCGGCCGATGTATTCGCCGAGGATGCCCAGACAGAACAGCTGAATGGCTCCGATGCCGCCTACCACCAGGACTGTCGAAGCCCAGCCGGGAACGGTCTGCCCGGTGATGACGCCAACAACCACGAAAATACCTACAAAGACACAGGCGATGGCACTGAGGACGCCCAGCCAGGTGGCAAAGCGCAGCGGACCGCCGGAGAAAGTGACAATGCTTTCAGTGGTGAGCAGGATCATCTTCCCCAGCGGGTATTTCGACTCGCCGGCAGCACGCTTTTCGCGTTCGTAGTACACATTGGCGCTCGGGAAGCCGAACCAGGGAATGATCAGGCGGTATACCCGGCCCTCTTCAGGGAGCCGGTTCACGGCTTCCAGCACCCGCCGGCTCACCAGTCGGAAATCACCGGCGTTTGAAGGAACGTGCGGTCCTGCGACTCGCCTCATCAGCCAGTAATAGAGTCCGGCCGTTTGGCGCTTAAACACAGAGTCAGTGGAGCGGTCACTGCGGACTCCGTAAACGACGTCGACATTCTCTGCCTGTGCTTTTTTCAGCATCTCCGCGATGGTTTCCGGCGGATCCTGCAGGTCGGCGTCGATGGTCACCACGTAGTCACCCACCGCAGCGGTCATGCCGGCGGTGATCGCTGCCTGGTGTCCGCTGTTGCGCATCAGGCGGACGAGCCGCAGCTGCGGCCACTGGGACCGGATGGCCTGAACCATTCCGGCAGTGCTGTCCGAGCTCCCGTCGTCTACGGCAACCACTTCGTACGGGACATCCATACCGTCGAGCACAGGACGCAAGCGGGCGACCAGTTGATGGAGGACCGCCTCCTCGTTGTACATAGGTACGACGACGGAAAGCAGGGTAGGGCTCAACTCATGACTCCTCGGACGCAATGGGCACGTAGTGAGCATATCAATCCAAGCTGTACAGCCGATCGTCCGGGGGCCCCCAGGGGTGCCTGTACTGAAGCGGCGGAGACGGGATGGGCTAGAATTGCGTGGGCCCTGCGGGGCCATCCACGCTGGCTTAGTGCAGAAGCCATAATGCGAAGAACGGACCAAAACGTATGACGACAGTCAGTCGCGAGCGGGAAACGCTGCCGCTTAAGAGGGCATCCGATTCCCCGGGGCAGGAACCGCCCGCCGAGGAAGGCGGGCCAAAGGTCATCATGTGGGGCCTGATCACCCTTGCCGCGACCGTTGCAGGTGCCCTGATCCCGCTGATCCGGACTCCGCGGTTCTACTTCTACGACGACACCCAAGCCGGCGCGTACGGTATCTGGATTGAAATCGGGGAGAGCCTGCGCCGGGGTGAGTGGTGGCTGTTCAATGATGAAGCCTGGGCGGCAGGCAACTATGCCGCCGAAGGACAGTGGGGCCTGTGGAACCCCATGGTCATGCTCATTGGCCTGCTCGCCACAACAGTTGCGGACGGCGTAATCTTTGCAACCCTGCTGAAGATAGCCCTCATGGCTGTGCTGGCGCTGGGCACGTTCCTGCTGGCCCGAAGCTACGGAGCGGCTTCGCCGTGGGCTGCCGTCGCAGGCACGGCAGTTTCGCTGACTGGATTCACCACCTACTTCGACGGGTCGTCCTGGGTGACGGGCCTGATGGTTTTTGCGCTCCTGCCGTGGTGCTGGTGGGGGCTTCGCCGCATTATCGTCCGGCGCGGCAACCCGGCTCCGGCCCTGATCGCCTCTTATCTGCTGATCACCGTGGGCTATGTACACGGCACCATCATGCTGGTGGTGGTCTTCCTCGCCCTGCTGGTTGAGCTTCTGGTCCGCCGGCAGGCCGGCCGGATCGTTCCGCTGTGCATCACCGGCGTCATCCTCGGGCTTGTTGCCCTCACCGTCTATCTGCCCGGAGTCCTTACCGCAGAGGTTACTGCGCGTGCTTCGGAGATCGGGAACAGCGGTTTCCTCGGTGCGGACCTCACCGGTCTTGCGAGTTCATGGGCAGCCAGTGCCCTTCCCCAGGTGTCCGGCTGGTGGGGGGCCTACTCTCCTGTCCCCGTGCTTTATATCGCCTGGTTCCTTCCGCTGCTGGGACTGATCAGCGCGCAGCGCATTCGCGGTGCCTGGCCGCAGCTGGCCGGTCTGGTGACTTTCGGCGCAATTTCGCTGATGCTGACTCTCGCGCCCAGCGATCTGGGGCCCCTGCGGTTCCCGATTCGTCTGGTGCCGTACTTCTCCCTGGCGCTCCTTGTTCTGTTTGCCGTCCTGATCTCCCGTGCGCGGGTCCTCCAGCTGACCAAGGGAAGGGCCGCTGCCGTGGGAGTCATCTATGCAGCCGGCATGTACCTCGCCTGGAGCCAGAACCCCACCATTGGCCGGATCCACTTTGTCCTTGGGGCAGTGGCCGCGCTGGGAATCATTGCAGTCCTGGTTGTTCTGTACACGCCGCACAAGCTGGCGAGGAAGTGGGGCGTCCGGGCCGCCGCAGCCGGCATGATCGCCGTCAGCCTGGTAACCGCAGTGGGGCAGAAGCATTATTTTCCTGCGACCCCCCTCCCTGACTTCCAGTATCCGGAGTCCCCGGAGGAGTTCCAGGAACCGCTCGCCGAAGCGGAAGGCATGGCCTTCGTGGTTGGCCAGCCGGACCGGCTGGGACCGGACATCTGGAACGAGACCCTTGCGTCCAACGCCTGGTACCTCAATGACACGCCGACCCACAACCTCTACAGCCCCATCATGTTCCGTGCCTATTCCGAGGACCTGTGCATGTCCAGCCACGGCTGGACCTGCCAGAATGCCGCGGACAGCCTGTTCACAGCCGATGAGACAACCGGCGAGCGTCTGGTAGACCTCCTCTCCATCGACACGGTCCAGATCATCCGCGCCGAAGACGACGCCGACGGTTCCCAGCTGGCAGCCCGCGAAGTTCCGGAAGGCTGGAGCGAAGTTGAAAGGACCCGCGACGCCGTTACCTGGGTCAGGGACGAGCCGCTGGAAAACAACGGGGAAGCCAGCTGGTCCAGCCCCGGCACCGAGGTGACCACCGTTTCCGACACCAGCCAGGAACTGGTGCTGCGGGTAGACGAAGTGCCGGCAGGCGGCGGGGAAGTGGTCTTGAGCCGGCTGGCATGGCCCGGCTACGAAGTGGAAGGCGGCAGCTTCGCCGACCCGCTGCGCGGCTACCTGCTCGCCGTCGACATTCCGGCGGATGCCGAAGGCCAGGAAATCCGCGTGACCTTCGAACCGCCGGCGTGGCCGGCCCTGGTGACCATGATCTACACAGCGATCGGGCTCGGACTCCTCTGGTCCCTTGCTCATCTTGCCGCAGGCCTGCGCAGGGCAGGAAAGGCCCGGAGCCGACGTGCGAGCCAGCCGGAATCGGGCGGGAAATGAGCCAGCCGGAGCAGCCCCAGGACAACAAGGAAGACTCCACGCCGTTCCCTGAAGACCCGCACGGGCTCTTCAATGGTCCGCCCGGGCCCCTGCTGCGGCTGCTGAAGACTGAGAAAGTGGCGTTCCTCATTGTTGGCGGTGCCAATACTGTCTTCAGCACGCTGCTGTTTATCGCGCTGGACCTGCTGTACGGACGCTACGTCCCTTCATTCGTTGTCCTGGGCAGCGCCTGGCTCATCTCCCTGATTGCAGTGTTCTTTGTTTACCGCCGCCTGGTCTTCCGCGTCAGCGGACACGTGCTGCGGGACCTCATGAGGTTCGCCCTCGTGAACCTCACCGCCCTGCTTGTGAACATGGTGCTGCTCTTTGTCGCCTCGGATTTGCTGGGCGCCCCACGCATCCCTGCGCAGATCGTCATCACCTGCCTGACGGTCTTCATCAACTATTTCGGCCACAAGTACTTTTCGTTCCGACGCAAACCATCAGAAATTCCCGGTGCGGCCAAGCCCTCCGGGAGCAGGAAAGAGGACGACGCATGAGTCCCCGTGTTTCAATCGTGATCCCCGCCTACAACAACGCCGCCTATCTGCAGGCGACGCTGGATTCGGTGTTCGCACAGACCTACCAGGACTACGAAGTTGTCATCGCCGACCACAGTTCAGTCGACAAGACGGCAGAGATCATCGAATCCTTTGCCCATGAACCGCGGCTCCGGGTGCTCAGCCCCACACCGCACGGGGGAGGGGCCAAGGCGAACTGGAACCGTGTGAGCCAGCACGCGGAAGGTGAATGGGTCAAGCTGGTCTGCGGCGACGATCTTCTGGCCCCGGACGCTTTGGAAGCGCAGATAGCCGCGGCAGATGCCAACCCCGGCGCTGTGATGGTGGCCAGCAAACGGGACATTGTCGACGCCCGGGGCAAGGTTGTCATTTCCTCCCGCGGCCTCGCTGACCTGAACGGACGGGTTCCGGGAACGGATGCAATCCGTGCAACCGTCCGCAGCGGCACCAACATCTTCGGCGAACCCGCCGCCGTGCTGCTCAAGCGGGAGGTGCTGGCCCAGGGGTGGTGGGATGACTCCTTCCCGTACATGATCGATGAGACGGCCTATGTCCGGGTTCTGCGCTCAGGCGATCTGGTGGCCCTGCCTCAGACTCTGGCAAGTTTCCGAATCAGCGCAAGCCAGTGGAGTGTTCGCCTGGCCCAGTCGCAGGCGGAGCAGGCCTCAGGGCTGCACCGCGCAATCCTGGCGGCCAACCCCGGTACCATCACCAAGGCGGACGTGCTGCGCGGGAACATGATGGCTCTGGCAAACGCATACGCGCGCCGGGTTGTATACATAGCCCTGCGGCGGCGAATGGGGCACGAGCACGCTGTAGAGAGCACCACGTAAGCCGTGCAGGATACACAGGAAACGTCAACCAACACCAATTCCCGGCCGGCCGCTCCAACGGCCGGAGCGGCAGGCGCAGTTCTTGCTTGGCTGAAAAGAGGGGATAACGCTCTTCGCGTTGCAGTAGTACTGGCCTATCTAATTGCCGTGTTTTTCGGTATGACCACTTCGTCGATTGGAATGGGTCACCTGCGTCAGGACCCGGAGAACCCGATCGGAACCCAGCTAGGCGATTCAAGCTTCATCAGGTCCGACGAATACAATGCATACACGCCGATCGCTCTGTCCGTTATGGCTACCGGTGCCGCCCCGACCCTCAGCGAGATGGGCGCCCGTGCAGATCTCGTCCACCGCTTCACCTCCGGCGGCTTCTTCGAGTCGATAGTCTTTTTCGACTCCGGGCTACTGAAACTCGGGGCGTTCCTTCCCGAAGCGAGCGTCTTCGCAGCTCACTGGTGGCTGCCTACGCTGCTGCTTCTGCTGTTTACGCCGAAATGGTTTGAACAAGTCGGTGGGACGCGCAGAATGGGCTGGCTGGCTGCGGGGTTGATCGTACTTTCACCTGCGGTGGCATGGTGGTCGGCCATGCCAGTGGCCTTGATCGCCTATACGCTCACAGGCTCAAGCCTTATGCTCAGTTCTTATCGGCAGCTTGTAGCCGGCCGGCGAACAACCGGTGTTCTAGCAGGCGTGGCGGGCGGCATCCTGATAGCCGGAATGCCGTCGTTCTATACTCCCTGGTCCATTCTGCTGGGGCTGCCGGTTGTAGCGGCATCAGCACTGTGGCTTCTCAGTCGCGCTGGGACCTGGTGGAGCCGCATTAGTCCCGTTCTGCTGACCGGGGGCACCGCCGTGGTGTTTGGTGGTGGGATTCTTTTTGAGAACAGGGAAGGGCTTGACGCACTTTTCAATACCGTCTACCCGGGAAGCAGGCGGTCATCCGGTGAGGCACAGCCGTTCGCGCTGTTGTTCGGGGCACCGTCCCTCGCGCCGCTACAGGATGGCTCCGTGCCGATCCAAGCCAACGCCAGTGAGCTTTCAACGTCATTCACGGTAGCGTTCATCTGGCTGGCAGTGTTGCTGGCAGGGGCAACCCTGATCCCGGGAATCCGGCGCGGCATCGCTGCCTGGACGGTCATGGGGTTTGGTCTGGTATGGCTCGGATGGACGCTGGTGAACCTCGGCGAGTTGGGAGAAAAGCTGCCGCTGCTCAACCTCGTGCCCTCGGTTAGGTCTGCGCAGGTGGTAGGCATCCTCGGAGTGATAGCCGTAACGCTGTTCCTGTCATTCATGGGTAGCCAGCGTCTGAACACCGCGATTGTCGCCGCCGCTCTGTGCGGTGCCGTGACGGTATACGCAGGTTCGCAGGTGCAGGCGGAATATCTGCCTGACCTTCGCTTTCTGACCATTCTGGCAGCAGGACTGGGGGTCGCCCTAGCTGTTCTTCTGGTTACCCGCGTCCCCGGACGCGCGTGGCCGGTTGTTCTGACGTTGGTTCTGGCAGCGTTGCCCGTCTACCATGCCAACCCGGTGGTCTTCGGACTGGGTGACCTGAGAGAGTCTGCCACAGCGAAAACGCTATTCGCTGCCGGCGAGAAGGCCAGATCCGAGGGAACCTACTGGGCCTCCAACCTCGGGTCCTTCGATACTGTGGCTCTGGCCAACGGAGTCCCTTCTCTTTCCGGGCTGCAACGCTCCGGGCCTCGGGCTGAGATGTGGGAACGGATCGATCCGGGCAGAGAATTCGAGGAAGCCTGGAATAGGGGCGGAGGCTATATACCTTTCGTGTGGACGCCGGGAGAAGCGACACGGATTACCACGGACGGCTTCGACTTGACCTTCGTGCACATTGATCCGTGCACCCTCGCTGCTGCTGTTCCCGAGCTTGGACATGTCGCATCCACAGTTGAACTTGAGGAAAGCTGTCTGCAGCCTAGCGAGACGCTGCAGTGGTCAGGGCGTTCCGTCTACGTATATGAGGTTTTGAAGGACTAGAGGGTTCCCTGCGTGGGCGAGACGGGTGAAGGCCCCAGACTAAGTCAAGGGGCCCTCACCCGGCCGGGATCAACCCGACCGGGAAACCGGTTTGTTCCGGACTAGTTCAAAGATAGCCGCGAAGGGCTTCCTCAGCATCGCGGGGACTGAAGCCGGCTGCCTTGATCTTCTGCAGGTCCAGCACGCTGTTCAGGGGACGCGGCGCAGCCTCCGGCTTCGAGCGGAAGTATTCTTCGGTGCTGACACCGGTCACGGACAACGGGTCCGATCCGGTGAGCGAATAGACCTCGGCGGCGATCTCCGCCCAGGAGGACGGTTCGCCGTCGCTGGTCACGTTGTAGGTCCCGAAAGGCGCACCGGACTCCGTCAGGTGGCGGATAGCGGCCGCGATGTCCGCGGTGAAGGTGAGCCGTCCGATCTGGTCATTGACTACGGAGGGCTCGATGCCGCGCTCGGCAAGCGAGGCCATGGTGCGTACAAAGTTACTGCCTTCGCCTGTGACCCAGCTGGTGCGCACTATGTAGTGCTGCGGAACAACGGAGACGACGGCGTCGCCGGCGGCCTTGGTCTGCCCGTAAACCCCCAGCGGCGAAAACGGCTCGTCCTCCGCGTGCGTCTCGCGGGTCCCGTCGAAGACGTAGTCGCTGGAGACGTGCACCAGCGTCAGGCGGTTCGCGGCGGCCACCCGGGCCAGCCGCGCCACGGCGCTGACGTTGATTTCCCAGGCCAGACGCCTGCCTTCGGGAGTTTCCGCGGCGTCCACGGAGGTGTAGGCAGCTGCGTTGATGATCGCGGAGTAGTTCTTCCAGTTCCGTTCATAGGAAGCAGGATCCGCCAGGTCAAAGTCCGCCCGGCCCGCGAACTCAACGGACGCATCGCCGTCGTAGGCCTTGCGCAGTGCTGTGCCGAGCTGGCCGTCTGCGCCCAGGACGAGGATGCGGCGCGGTTTCATGGGCACCACGTCGGCCAGGCGGGGATGTGCCTTGTCCTTGTCCGAGAGTTCAGCCTGTTCCAGCGGGATCGGCCACTCGATGGCGGCGGTTTCGTCTGCAAGGTTCAGGAACGTGTACTGCCCCTGGGCGTCCGCGCTCCAGTGATCATTCACCAGGTAGGTGTAGGCCGTGTTGTCTTCCAGTGTCTGGAAGGCGTTTCCCACCCCGCGGGGAATGAAGATGGCCTGGCTGGGGTCCAGCTCAGCCGTGAACACGGTGCCGAAGCTGGGGCCTTCGCGCAGATCCACCCACGCGCCGAAGATCCGTCCGGTGGCAACTGAAATGTACTTGTCCCAAGGTTCGGCGTGGATGCCGCGGGTAGTGCCGGCTTTCTCGTTGAAGGAGATGTTGTTCTGGACCGGGCCGAAGTCCGGCAGTCCCAGCGCCAGCATCTTCTCCCGCTGCCAGTTCTCCTTGAACCAGCCGCGGTTGTCGCCGTGAACGGGCAGGTCGTAGAGAACGACGCCGGGAATGGGGGTTTCGCGGGCAGTGAGTGGCTTGGAGAATTCAACCATCGCCGTTACTGGCCCTGGACCTTGTACTTGGCTTCGGTCTCGGCTTTCTGGGGACGCCACCAGGCTTCGTTCTCCCGGTACCAGGCGATGGTGTCTTCAATGCCGGCCTCGAAGTCGGAGAACTTCGGCTGCCAGCCCAGTTCGGTGCGCAGGCGCGTTGAATCGATGGCGTAGCGCAGGTCATGGCCGGGCCGGTCGATGACCTGGTCATAGGCGTCAGCGGGCTGGCCCATGTGCTTCAGGATCAGCTCGACAACTTCCTTGTTGTTCTTCTCGCCGTCAGCGCCGATCAGGTAGGTCTGCCCGATCTGGCCCTTTTCGATGATCGTCAGGACGGCCGAGGAGTGGTCATTGGCGTGGATCCAGTCACGGACGTTCTCGCCGGCGCCGTAGAGCTTGGGGCGGATCCCGTCGATCACGTTGGTGATCTGCCGCGGAATGAACTTCTCCACGTGCTGGTACGGGCCGTAGTTGTTGGAGCAGTTGCTGATGGTTGCCTGCAGGCCGAAGGAACGCACCCAGGCACGCACCAGCAGGTCCGAGCCGGCTTTGGTGGAGGAGTACGGGCTGGAGGGGTTGTACGGGGTGGACTCGGAGAACCGCCCCGGGTCATCGAGTTCCAGATCGCCGTAGACCTCGTCCGTGGAGATGTGGTGGAAACGCACCCCGTGCTTCCGGGCAGCCTCGATCAGCGTGTAGGTGCCAATGATATTGGTGTCCAGGAACGGCCGCGGATCGTGGAGCGAGTTGTCGTTGTGGGACTCCGCTGCGTAGTGGACAACGACGTCGGTGTCCTGCACCAGGGTGTCCACGAGTTCGGCGTCGCAGATATCACCCTGGACGAAGGTGAAACGGTCCTCGGGAAGGCCCTGAAGGGAGGCCAGGTTGCCGGCGTAGGTGAGCTTGTCCAGCACTGTGATGGTGGCATCAGTATGGGTAAGTGCGTAGTGCACGAAATTGGAGCCGATGAAGCCGGCGCCGCCGGTGACGAGGAATCTGCGCATGTATATGTACGTTACCGGATTTGCCGTGCCAGATCAGACGGGCGAAGATGAGCACCATGCGTGGAATTATTCTGGCCGGCGGTACCGGTTCGCGGCTGCACCCCATCACCCTTGGCGTCAGCAAGCAGCTGGTTCCGGTCTATGACAAACCGATGATCTATTACCCGCTTTCGACGCTGATCCTTGCGGGCATCAAGGACATCCTGATCATCACTACCCCGCATGATGCAGACCAGTTCCAGCGCCTCCTCGGGGACGGTTCCCGGTTCGGTGTCAGCATCACCTACAAGCAGCAGCCCTCGCCGGATGGTCTGGCGCAGGCCTTCATCCTGGGTGCCGAGCACATCGGCAACGGACCCGTGGCCCTGGTGCTGGGAGACAACATTTTTTACGGCGCAGGCATGGGTACCCAGCTTCGCCGGTTCGCGGATATCGACGGCGGAGCAGTCTTCGGCTACTGGGTCGCAGATCCCACCGCCTACGGCGTTGTTGAATTCGATGCAGACGGCAAGGCCATCTCCCTGGAGGAAAAGCCGGCCAGGCCGAAGAGCAACTATGCCGTTCCTGGCTTGTACTTCTATGACAACGACGTCGTTGAGATTGCCCGGAACCTCGAGCCCTCTCCGCGCGGGGAACTGGAAATCACGGACGTGAACCGGGTTTACCTCGAGAAGGGCAAACTTCAGGTGGAGATCCTCCCGCGGGGAACAGCTTGGCTGGACACCGGAACTTTCGATTCGCTCAATGAGGCGTCCGAGTTCATTCGAACAGTCCAGAAGCGGCAGGGACTTTCCATCGGCTGCCCCGAGGAGATCTCCTGGCGGCTTGGCAACCTGTCCGACGACGAGCTGCGGACTATCGCAGAACCTCTGGTGAAGAGCGGCTACGGCGCCTACCTGCTGGGGCTGCTGGAGGACCAGGCCCGGTAGTTGGGGCACACAAGAAAGGGACGCTCGGGGCGTCCCTTTCTTGTGTTGCTACGGCTGGTACTCTTGGCGGCCGTCGTTTTGCGAATCAGCGTCCGCAACCGCACCGGGTGCTGACGAGTCCGGTGCGAGGGAAGCAACCTCGGAGCGCAGTTCCCGAACTGCGGTTTCCAGAATGGCGACTTCCTCGGCCAGGACACGGGTCTCGTCCTCCACCATCGACAGCTCCCAGGAGAGATGCAGGGAGACGCCCATCAGCAGGACGATGCTCAGGGCGAAGAGCAGGTTCGCCGGAACCTCTACTCCCAGCCAGCCGGCCACGAGTGCCAGCAGATGCGGCCATCCGGCAAGGATCAGCGCCCCTCCGCCGACCAGCAGCCACAGGACGGCATACTTTTCGCGGAGTTTCCTGCGGCGCAGCATGATCAGAACGATCACGACCATAAAAAGTGAAAACAAGAATGCAGCTGCGACAGCCATGGGTTATGCCTTGCCTGTTTGAACCTGGGACCTGCGGCGCGTCAGTGCGAGCCCGAGGGCGAAAACTGAGCGCATGAGGTAGATAGTCGATTTGGCCGGGTTATGACTTGGTACGCCACCCTGCCGGACCCGCATCTGCACGGGGATCTGGGTAACGGTGCATCCCGAACGCACGGCGACAACGAGGGAGTCGATGGTGTCGCCCAGATATTCGGCCGGGTAGTGGTCAATGTACTGATCGAGTGCCCGGACGTTCGCTGCCCGGAAACCGGAGGTTACGTCGGTCAGCTTCTCTCCGGACAGCCGGGAAATGACTGCAGCGAGGAACGACATGGCCCATTTGCGGGGCCCGGATACCTTGTAATTCCCTGCCTCGGCAAAACGTGCCCCGATGGCGATGTCTGCCTTCTCCAGTCCCCGGACGACCCGGTCGATGTCCCGGGGATCGTGCTGGCCGTCGGCGTCAACCTGAACGACCTGCCGATAGCCTTCCCGCCGGGCGTATTTGAACCCCGCACGCATTGCGCCGCCCACCCCGAGGTTGAAAGGGAGCCGCAGGACCGTGGCGCCTGCTTCCGCGGCCAGTGCACCGGTGTCATCGGTGGAGCCGTCGTCGACCACCAGGACGTCGTAGGCCATTCCCTGCGCCAGAACCTCACGGACCGTGTTTCCGACGGTTTCCCCTTCATTCCATGCGGGCATGATGACGAGGAGGCGAGTTGGGTCCTGCACGGGCATAGCGGGGTTCGAGTTCCTTATCTGGTTTGAAATCTGGAGCTGCGGATGCCCGCATGTGCGCGAAGTGCCGGACAGGCACGAAGCGTCCAGTGCTAACATCGTAGCCGAACCCCGAAGGCCCGTCATGCGAAGCGTCCGGAGGAGCTGCGCTCGGCCGGCAGGGCCGGCTGCCACGATTGAGCACTAGGAATCAGAGGAGCACCGCACATGCTGCGCGAAGACAACCCGGAGGGTTCCGCAGCGCCGCTGGACCGCATTCGAAACCTGGTTTTAGGCCCTGCGGGGCGCTACCTCCTGGTAGGCGTTCTGTCCTTTGCCATCGATTTCGCCCTGCTTGTCCTGCTCTACGAGGTCTTCGGAGTTGTGCTTTGGCTGGCCACAGCAGCAGCTTTCCTGGCCAGCCTGGGAGCCAACTACTTGCTCCAGCGGTACTTCACCTTCTCCGGGACCCCTACCCGGGGAACCAGCTTCATAAAGTATTTGCTGCTCGTCGGAGTGAATACGGCCGCTGCCAGCCTGATCGTCTCCGGCTTTGAAGCTCTGGGCAGCAGCTACCAGCTCGGAAAGATTGTCTCCACTGCGGCCATGACCGTGTGGAATTACTTTGCCTACAAGTACTGGGTGTTCGCAGCCGGGAGCGGGGCCGGTACCGAAGCACCGTCCCCGGCCCGCGAGGTCTAGCCCAGCGGGATGCTGCCCTTGCGCACGCCCTGCCGGTAGCCTTCCTCCTTCATGCCTGTCATGGAGTAGGTCCAGTAAACACCGGTGCGGTCTACCGCACCGAGCAGGCCTGCTGCGTTAGCGGGTGCAGGGCCACCGAACAAGCGGCTGTAGATGTTCCATCCCGTTCCGACGGTCTCATGCACGCCTAGGTTGCCGCTGCCGGTTCCCCGCCACAACGACAGTCTGCCGTCCGGTGACCACCCCAGGATGTCGCTGCGGCCGTCGCCGTCGTAGTCACCCGGGGCTGCCAGAGCGGTGAAACTGTCCCAGCCTCCGCGCCCGATCAGAGTGCGCTGCGAATAGCCTTCGTTGCGTCCGCCCACGTTGCCTGTTCCGTTGTAGCGCCAGAGGTTGCCGGAACGGTCGCGGGCCAGCAGATCCGGCCTGCCGTCCCCGTTCAGGTCGCCGGCACCGAGGACCTGGGTGTAGTCATTCCATCCGGTGCCGATCCGAACCGCGCGGACGTATCCTTCATTGGACGCCGACACCCGTCCGGTACCGGCGTAGAACCACAGTGTCCCGTCCTGCTTGCGCGCCAGCAGGTCGTTCCTTCCGTCGCCGTTGAAGTCTCCAGCTCCGGTGATCTCTGAATAGATCTGCCAGCCGCTGCCAATCCGGACCCGGCTGCCAAATGTGCCGTTTGCCTGACCGGGCTGGAACCAGAGCACTCCGTCCTGCGCGACGGTGAGCAGGTCCACGACGCCGTCCGAGTTGAAGTCGGTGGTGGCAGCGGTCAGGCTCTGCTGACTCCATGCCGCGGTTCCCCGCTTCACGCCCGCGCTGTAGCCTTCCGCGACGCTGCCGGTTCCCTGGTAAAACCACGCCCGCGAATCAGCATCGAGGCCGAGCAAGTCAGTGCGGCCGTCCCCGTTGAAGTCGTTGCCGCCGAGCACGGTGCTGAAAATGTTCCAGCCGGTGCCAATCACATGTCCCGGTGCGAAGGATCCGCCGCCGGAACCCTGAAGGAACCAGAGGCGGCCGTCTGAAGTCCGGGCGGCGACGTCGATCCGTCCGTCACCGTTAAAGTCGCCGGTGCCGGCGAAGTCGGTGAAGCGCCACCAGTCCCCGGCTGCTGCAACGGCGGGGCCGTGGGCGCCGGTCCCGGTGCCCCGGTAGATGACTGCCGAGCCGTTTGGCCGCACGGCCAGGATGTCGGTCCGCCCGTCACCGTTGCTGTCTCCGATACCAAGGAGGTGGCGGAACTCTCCCCACCCGCCGCGTCCGATGACCTGGCCCGGACGGTATCCCTCGCTGGTTGCCGTGACCGAACCGGTGCCGGCGTAGAAGTAAAGGTTGCCGTCCACATGACGGGCGACTATGTCAGCCCGGCCATCTCCGTTGTAGTCACCGGCGGCTACCAGGGAGTCAAAGACCTGCCAGCCGCTGCCGATCTGGCGCGGTGCGGAGAAACTTCCGGAGCCGGTACCGGCATGGAACCACAGCGTTCCGTCTGCCCGCCGCGTGAGCAGGTCCGGCCGGCCGTCGCCGTTGAAGTCTCCGGGGCTGATGACCCTGCGGGTCCAATCCGGAGCCGCTCCGTTCATGGCAAACCGAGCAAGGTCGTCAGCGGATCCCCGCCAAACGTTTGAATCACCTTCAAAGGGACCGGTGCTGCTGTATTGCCAGACGTTGTAGGTGCTCCAGCCTGCGGGCATGACGCCGGGACCGGCGGTGCTGTAGCGGGCGATGTGCAGAGGGTGGTTGGCAAAGGCTGTGCTGTTGCCGGTGCAGCGGTTCCACCAGTCCGCCGTGGTGTAAATCATCGGCAACCGGCCGGTGCGTGCTTTCACCGTGTTGGAGAAATCACGGATCCAGGACACCATCTGGGCCGGGGTGAAGTTGTAACAGGTGTTCCCCAGATCCGGGTACGGGTTGTATTCGATGTCCAGCAGGGGCGGAAGGGTCCTTCCGTCTGCGGACCACCCTCCGCCGTTGTTAACGAAGTAGTTGGCCTGGGCCGCGCCTGAGGAGTCCCTGGTGGGGATGGCGAAGTGGTAGGCTCCGCGGTACATTCCCACTGCCCCGGCGCCGTTGTACTGACTGGCGTAGCGCGGGTTCTTGTATGTGGTGTGTTCTGTGGCCTTGACGTAGGCAAACCGTGATCCCTGACTCCAGGCGCGGCTCCAGTTCACGGAGGGCTGGTGGCTGCTGACGTCCATGCCCTGGATTCCGGCCGGCTGCCAGGTCGCCATCGGTGCGGCAGCCGCGGCCTCGGCCGATGCCTGTACATCATCCTGTGCCAGCCCGGCGGCACCGGCCCCGGTGCTGGACTCCGAGGGAGCCGCGAGCCCGGCGTCGAGCAGGGTCTGTTCCGCCGCCAGACGCTCAGCGGTTTCTCCGGTGGACGGGACCTGCGGATCGCTGGTGGTCTCCAGCCGTTCCAGTCCCTGTCCCATTTTGGCCCCCAGCAGGCCAATGAGTTCGGCGACGTCGACCTCCCGCTCACCGGATTCGGGTGCGGCAGCACCGGATTCCGCACCGGCGTCCGGCTCCACAGTCACACTGCTTCCGGGGGACACCCCTTCGCCGGGCAGTTGAGCGGGGCCCGACTCAGCGGGCTCGGGGAGAGTCTCCCCGGGCCCGGGAAACTCAGCCTCCGGCAGATCCGCGGGGAGCAGTGCGGGAGTCTCACTCTGGCTCGGCGCAGGAGTCTCCAGGACCTCCGGTGCCTCAGTCAGCGTGGTGGCGTAGGCAGGAACCCCGGAAACGGCGAGGGTGAGGGAAAGAGCGCCGGCAAGCATAGGCGCGATGTGTCGTTGTTTCACGGTGGATCTCCAGAGAGCAGATGTACGTCAGCCTGAAGAATACCGGGGCTGTTGTGAATTATGAGACTGCAGGGGACGAAACCGGCCCCTCAGACCGGGAAGCAGTGAACTATGCGCCCTCAGGCAGGCAGATCCCAGGGCTATTTCCCGATCCCAAAGAAATGCTTTTCCACAAACGGCTCCGCCACTCTCGTCAGGGACAGATCTATCTCTTATCCTCGCCCGCATGGCCGCAGGGGCCGTTGTCTCAGTTGCACGGCAGGGATGCCGTGCGGATTTCGGGGGAACACGTTGGACGCCGTACGTATCGTCGAGGATGAGGTCCGGGAACTCATCCGTGTGCGCGGCCTGGACCCGGCCCGCCAGGCCGCGGAAGTCCGCCGGCTGGTGGAGGCAGCAGTCCAGGATTATGACGAGCGGTCCCTGCTGGGAACCCTCCCGCCACTCGGTCAGCTCGAAAAGGCACGCAAGCATGTCTTCGACGCAGTTGCCGGGTACGGGGCTCTCCAGCCGCTGCTGGACGATCCAACTGTCGAGGAAGTGTGGATCAACTCTCCGGGGGAGGTTTATGTCGCGCGGGACGGGCGCTCGGAACTGACGGCACTGAGTCTGTCAGCAGAGCAGGTCCGGGATCTGGTGGAGCGGATGCTTAAGTCCTCCGGGCGGCGGCTTGATCTTTCCTCGCCGTTCGTTGACGCTGCCCTTCCAGACGGTTCACGCCTGCATGTTGTCATTCCGGATGTGACGCGCAGGCACTGGGCGGTCAACATCCGCAAGTTCATTGTCCGGGCCAGCAGGCTGGATCACCTTGTGGAACTGGGGACCCTCACTCCGCAGGCCGCCCGGTTCCTTTCCGCTGCCGTGGCCGGAGGCCTCAACATCCTGGTTTCAGGGGCTACCCAGGCCGGCAAGACGACCATGCTGAACTGTCTGGCCGCATCCATCGGTGCCAGGGAACGGGTTGTCACGGTGGAAGAGATCTTCGAACTGCAGCTGCCGCTTCGCGACGTCGTCGGTCTGCAGTGCCGTCAGCCCAATCTGGAGGGCACCGGGGAGATACCGCTTCGGCGCCTCGTGAAGGAGGCGCTGCGAATGCGCCCGGACCGGCTGATTGTGGGGGAGGTGAGGGAGGCCGAGAGCCTGGACATGCTGATTGCCCTGAACTCCGGAATGCCGGGAATGTGCACAGTCCACGCCAACAGCTCCCATGACGCGGTCACGAAGATCTCCACGCTCCCCTTGCTGGCAGGGGCGAACATCTCCAGTTCCTTCGTGGTTCCCACTGTGGCGTCCTGCATCGACCTGGTGGTCCACTGTGTGCGCACGCCTGCAGGCCGGCGCGAAGTCGCTGAAATTCTCGCCCTGGGCCGGCGGGTGGAGAACGGTGTGATCGAATCAACGCTGGTCTTCCAGCGGGAAAACGGGCGGCTGGTTGCCTCACCGTCTGCCCTGCCCTCACCGGACAAGTTTGCCCGCGCCGGAATGAACCTGGCCGAGCTGCTGGAGCCGGCAGCGTGACCGCGGTCGCTGGTTTGGGGCTCGGTATGGGCCTGTTCCTGATCTGGTTTTCCTGCTGGGTCCTTCCTGAACGCCCGGCGCGGGTACGCCGCCCCGGAAGGATCGAAGAGCTCCTTAAGTCTTCGGGAATTCCCCGGGTGACTCCAGGCGGTCTGGTGCTGAGCAGCGTCCTGCTTGGCCTGCTGGTTTTCCTTATGGTGTGGGTACTCACCGCTTCGGTGCCCATCGGCGGTTGTTTTGCCCTCTTTGCCGCTGCGGTGCCGTTCAGTGCCGTGAAGTGGCAGGCAAAGAGGCGGAGCGCGTCGCTGATGGAATTGTGGCCTGATGCCGTCGATCATCTGCGGTCCGCGATCCGTGCCGGCATGTCGCTGCCGGAAGCCTTGATCCAGCTAGGGGATAACGGGCCGGCGGAACTTCGGGCGCCCTTCCGCGAGTTTGGGGCAGACTACCGTTCCGGAGGCTCGTTCGACGGCGCGCTGGACGGTCTCAAGGACCGGCTGGCTGACCCGGTGGGGGACCGCATCGTTGAATCCCTGAGGCTCACCCGCCAAGTGGGAGGTTCAGACCTCGGACGCCTGCTGGGAACATTGGCGGAATTCCTGCGGGAAAACGCCAGGACCCGCAGCGAGCTGCTGGCCAGACAGTCGTGGACCATCAACGCAGCACGTCTGGCGGTGACGGCCCCCTGGATTGTGCTGGTGCTCATGGCCGGTACGCCCGAAGCGGTTGATGCATACAACACCCCGGCCGGAGCGGGTGTCCTTGCGGCCGGCATGGTTAGCTCGGTGGGCTGTTACCAGCTGATGCTCCGCATCGGTGCCCTGCCTGCGGAGAAGCGGGTGCTGCGGTGAACGGCCTGTGGCCTGCGGCCCTGCTGGCCGGGACCGGACTCGGTGTAGGACTGTGGCTGGCCGTGGTCCGGCTTCCCATCCTGCGCCAGCCTTCCTTTGCAGAGAGAATCGCACCGCAGCTGCGTTCCGTCACGCCGGGTTCCAGGCTGCTCGTGACTGCGGATGTGACGCCATTTGGTCCATTGGAACGCGTCTTTCGGCCCATCCTTACCGAACTGGCGGGGAAACTGGAACGGCTCAACCCGGCCGCCTCTGCGCTCCAGAAGCGGCTGGACCGCGCCGGAAACCGCATTACGGTTCTGGAATTCCGCTCGGGCCAGCTGGTGTTCGCCGGAAGCGGGCTGCTGCTTGGGGGCGCAGGCGCCGTGTGGCTCGCCGCACGGGGAAGCATCTCGGTTCCGGCGGTCTTACTGCTCTCACTCTCGGCAGGACTTCTCGGTTATCTGCTGCGCGACTACCTTCTCACCCGGGAAGTGGCGCGGCGGGAGGCATTAATGCTCGCGGAGTTCCCCAGCCTGGCGGAGATGATGGCCCTGGCTGTCGGGGCAGGTGAGAGTGCAGGCGGGGCCCTCGAGAGGATAGCCCGCACCTCCAAAGGTGAGCTGGCCGGCGAGTTCGGGCGAGCGCTCGCCGAAACCAGATCAGGCGTTCCGCTGCTGACCGCGCTTGGGAATCTGTCCAGACGAACGCAGCTGGCTCCGCTTTCCCGGTTCGTAGACGGAATCTCGGTAGCCATTGAACGCGGTACGCCGCTTGCAGACGTGCTTCGGGCCCAGGCCCAGGACGTACGCGATCTCGCCAAACGCGAGCTGATGGAAGAAGCCGGAAAGAAGGAGATCGCCATGATGGTCCCGCTGGTCTTCGGTGTACTCCCGCTGACTGTTCTTTTTGCCATCTTCCCGGGCCTCTCCCTGCTGAGCATTGGCCTATGAAACTCCGTAACCCGCAGACAAGACTGTTCCCCACCTTGGAAGGAATCCGATGAAAACCCGAACCAACCTCCGAATGCTCCCAGCCCTGATGGCGGTGGCCCTCCTGGTCAGGCTGCGCGCGGCCCTGTTTCCGGAACGGGGTGAAAACGAACGCGGGGACGTTCCGGGATGGGTGATGATCACCCTCATGTCGGCCGTTCTCGTGGCAGCGATCCTCACGGTAGCCAGGCCCGCGCTGGTGACACTCTTTGAATCAGCGATCGCCCAGGTCCGGCAGTAGGTCGAAGGATGCCTCAGGCGACGACGGTTCCGCCGTCGTCGACTTTGTCCTCGTAGGTGCCCTGCTCACCGTTATCGTGCTGGCAGTCATCCAGCTGGCGCTCATTCTGCATGTGCGGAACACCTTGATTGACGCAGCGTCTTCGGGTGCCCGCTATGGGACGCTTGCTGATCGGACCCCGGGCGACGGCGTGGAGCGAACCCGGCAGCTGATTTCCGGGAGCCTCAGCTCCGGGTACGCCCGCGACATCAGCCACACACGGGCCGCAGGAGACGGGAGATCCATGCTGGAGGTGCGGGTCCGCGCTCCGCTGCCGGTCATAGGCCTGCTCGGCCCGCGGGGAGGAATCGAGGTGACCGGTCATGCGTACTGGCCCGACTGAACCCGCCGCGAGCGCGGCAGACGGCCGGGAGAACGACGAGGGCAGTGCAGCTGTTGAGTTCGTATTTTTGGGGGTCCTGCTGCTGGTGCCGCTGATTTATCTGATTATCACTGCCGGCCAGGTGCAGGGCGCCGCGTATGCGATGGTTGGTGCTGCAGATCATGCGGCGAAGGTTTATGCAGCAGCGGAGCCGGGGGAGGCAGCGGGTGAGCAGGCCAGAGCGGCGGCAGAGCTGGCGCTCGCAGACTTCGGGTTCGATCCCCAAGACCTTGAGCTGCAGATTTCGTGCAATCCGGAGTGCGGGGCACCCGGCTCAACCGTCACGGTTACCGCAGCGATGAGCGTTCCGCTGCCGGTCGTGGGCTCCGTACCCGGACTGGACCTGGCGCCGGTGCGCGTTGATTCAACGTCGATGCAGACGGTGGAGAGATTCGGATGAACCTTGCCAGGACCCAACCGGGCGGTTCCGCAGACGGCAGGGAAGCCGGACAGGCGGGCATCCTCATCATTGGCTACGTGCTGCTGGCGCTGCTGGTCATCACCGCGGTTGCGGGCGCTTCCTCGGTATATCTGGCGCATAAGAAACTCCTCTCGGCGGCGGACGGTGCTGCGCTCGCAGCGGCCGACACCTTCTCGCTTTCACAGGTGCAGGGGTCGGGCGGAAACACCCCGGCGGCCGTCCTGGAGAGTGCCTTGGTCACGGCCGAGGTGGAGCGCTACCTCGCCGAAAGTGGAGCTGGGGAACGGAATGCTTCCCTCCGGATCGCCCCGGAGACCGGAACCCCTGACGGACGTACCGCCCAGGTGGTTCTGACCGCCGTCGTTCATCCGCCGATCGTGAATTTCCTGGTGCCGGACGGGATCCGGATCACCGCTCAAAGCGACGCCCGGGCCCGGCTTACGCGCTGAGGATCGGGCGCCCGACGCCGGGCCCGCCGACGCGCTGTGCGGGTCAGGACCGGGCACGGTGCCGGCCCCGGCGGGCTCCCTGACCTAGGAGGCCTTGGCCTGCTCCGCGGGCGGATAGTGCCCCCAGCCGCCGTGGTCCACCTCCAGCAGTGTGCCGTCGTCGGCATAGCAGAGGGTGACCCGCTCACCGTAGAGATCGCAGTCCGGGTCGGGGCAGCGGTCACGGAGTGAGCCGGTGAAGTCAGCGGCGTCGTACTGGTCCCAGTCGTCCAGCTTGCCCAGAGCCCAGGGATCGCCCTGCTCGGCCAGTTCCTCAAGCTCCTCGCGGCTGTAGCTGTGTCCGCTCTCAGGATGGCGGATGGGGGAGGGGGAAGCGTTCATCGATTCGAAGCTCCTTTCCGGATCAGACAGCACCAATGTACTCCCGGGCCCTGACATCACGGCGGTCATCGGCCGGTGCGCCGTGTCACGTCCGCTGTGTCACTGGTCTGACACAGTCCGGGCCGGGAAACCGGGGCATGGCGTAGTCTGTAATCACCATGGCTGAAATTGATTTTCCCGCAGAAATCCGCGCTCTCCGCTCAACGTTCGCCTCCATCGAGGACGTCTCAGACGTCGCTGCGATGAAGGAAGACATCGCCGAACTCAGCGAGATGGCCGGGGAGCCCAACCTCTGGGATGACCCGGACGCTGCGCAGAAGATCACCTCCAAGCTCTCGCACAAGCAGAGCGCCCTGGAGCGGCTGCAGAAACTCGAGGCCCGCATCGACGACCTCGAAGTCCTCGCTGAGCTCGCCCAGGATGAAGCCGACGCCGACAGCAAGGCGGAAGCGGCCAGCGAACTTGAATCGCTGCGCAAGGCGCTGTCCGAACTCGAAGTAGTCACACTGCTTTCCGGCGAGTACGACGAACGCGAGGCAGTGGTGACGATCCGTGCCGGCGCCGGCGGCGTCGATGCCGCAGACTTTGCCGACATGCTCCTGCGCATGTACCTGCGCTGGGCCGAGCGCCACGGCTATCCCACCCAGGTGCTCGATACCTCCTACGCCGAAGAAGCCGGCCTGAAGTCCGCCACCTTCGAGGTCAAGGCACCGTATGCCTTCGGTACCCTGGTGGTCGAGGCCGGCACCCACCGGCTGGTGCGCATCAGCCCGTTCGACAACCAGGGCCGGCGCCAGACCTCCTTCGCCGCCGTCGAGGTTATTCCGCTGATCGAAGCCACTGACCACATTGACATTCCGGACAATGAAATCCGCGTGGATGTCTTCCGCTCCTCCGGCCCGGGCGGGCAGTCCGTGAACACCACGGACTCCGCGGTCCGCCTGACCCACATCCCCACGGGCACCGTGGTTTCAATGCAGAACGAAAAGTCGCAGCTGCAGAACCGTGCTGCTGCAATGCGCGTGCTGCAGTCCCGGCTCCTGCTGCTGAAGAAGGAGCAGGAAGACGCCGAAAAGAAGGCCTTCGCCGGAGACGTCAAGGCATCCTGGGGAGACCAGATGCGTTCCTACGTGCTCAACCCGTACCAGATGGTCAAGGACCTGCGCACCGAACACGAAGTCGGAAACACCTCAGCGGTGTTCGACGGCGAGATTGACGATTTCATCGACGCCGGCATCCGCTGGCGTGCCAACGGCAGCGTCTCCGCCCGCAACTAGGCCGTCAGCGCGCCGCCGCTAAGCCGGAATCAAAGTCCCAGGCGCTCCCGCAGCGGCAGCGCCAGGGTTTTGGCGAACGAATCAGTGATGTGGTTGTCCCGGTACACCAGTACGTTTCCCAGCACTGCTTCGCAGCGGCCCTCCGGGCAGAAGTAGCCGCGGAAGTCCACCAGTTCCACACCTTCGAGTTTCTGGGCAGCAAGGGTGAGTGGACTTGGTTCCCCGGGCCCCGGGAAGGAGCAGTCAGCAGGGTCGGCAGCGGCGGAGACGCACTCCGGAACGTTGAAGGGCGGATAAGGCACGTCGCTCAGGACCGCGACCCGGAGCCCCGCATCCCGCAGCGGAGCCAGCGCGTTGGAGTACCCCAGCTGGGCCTGCTCCGCGCTGTCCCATTCCCAGTTCAGGGCTTCCTGATATCCGTGCGGCGTAAGTGACGCCGTCAGCACGGCTGCAGGGGCCAGATCGATGATCTGCTGGATAGTCTGGGCATTGATTCCCGCACACGTCTTATGGACCACTGTCCCGGCGTGCAGGGGCTCGGTGCTGAACGGGCATCCGTTGCGGGCCAGGACATACAGCCGGTATCCGGACTCCCGGGCGAGCAGGTCCATGGAACCCATGTACTGCGCAGCATGGGAGTCGCCAACCAGAACGATGCTCCGGCTGCTTTCGACATCACCTGACAGGCAGTCTTCCGGGGCCATGCTGCGCGGATCCCACGCTGTGAGGCAGGCCTCCACGCCCTTGGGCTGGTCTGCAGTCGCAACGGCCGGATCGGGGCGCACGGGCATTTCCGCTACAGGTGCAGCGGCCCCCACGGCACCGGCCCCCGGATAGGCTGCCAGATCAAGTTCCTGGCTCAGGGCCCGGGTTTTCTGCTCCACCACGAGATAAGGCGCGGCAGCGGCGGCCATGGGGACCAGGGTCAGGGCAGCGCCGAGGGCGAACACCGGACGGTACGCCGGTGCCGAAGCCCGGCGGCGTCCGCCGCGGAGAGATTTCGGTTCGAACCGCCGGAACGGTTCCTCAATGAACTTGGTGGACAGCGCGGCCAGAGCCACACTGAGTGCCACGACGGCCCCGCCGTGGAGCCAGCCCGGGTTCGGCCCCAGAACGTAGACCGAAAAGACGATCACCGGCCAGTGCCAGAGATACAGCGAGTACGAGATGTCACCCAGGTACGTGACCGGCCGGAGCGCCTGCCAGCGGGCCACGGACCCGAACCCCGGGGTGCGTACCGAACTGCCGGCAAGCAGCAGTGCCACCGTTCCCAGCACCGGAAGCAGTGCTGCGTAGCCCGGGAACTCCATGGCCGTGGAGAACAGCAGGGCGGAGGCCACCACCATGGCCAGGCCCAGCCAGCCCAGCGCTGCCGCCAGGGCAGAACCGGACTGCAGCTGCGGCACTGCGACCGCAAGGATGCCGCCCAGGGCCAGTTCCCAGATCCGTGTGGTGGTGAAGAAGTACGCAAGGTCCGGATTCGCGGCTGAGAAGAGTACCGAATGGACAAAGGAAGCCAGCGCTACGGCTCCGAGAACGGCCAGCAGAAGCGTGCGGCTGGGGCGGCGGCCACGGGAAACCACTGCACAGACCAGCATCAGCAGTGGAATGAACAGGTAGAACTGCTCTTCGACTGCCAGGGACCAGAAATGCTGCAGCGGTGACACGGAGGCGGTGGCGCCCTCGTAGCTGGTTGTTGAAAACGCCTGGTTCCAGTTCTGGATGTTCAGTCCTGAGGCCGCGATGTCCTGCGCTACGCCCTGCCAGCGCCCCTGCGGGAACAGCAGCATGGTGGCCGCCAGAGTAGCCAGAAGCACGGTTGCGGCGGCAGGGAGCAGCCGTTTGATGCGCCTGGTGTAAAACTTGGCAAGTTTCAGGGACCCCGTGGACGTGGCCTCCCGGGCCAGGGAGCCCACAATCAGGTATCCGGAGATGACAAAGAAGACATCTACCCCCACGAAACCGCCGGGCAGCGACTGCGGCCAGATGTGATACCAGACCACAAGTCCGACGGCGAGGGCCCGCAGCCCCTGGATGTCCAGCCGGTGGCGTGCGGGAAGCATGTCCGCGGGAGGCTGCGTCGAGCGGAGGGACCTGCCAGGGCGCAGCGCCGGCGCGTGTGGAGAGAGTGGGGGCACAAACGGCAATTATATTCGGCTTCCTAATGGTCAGGGCCCGCGGCCGGGCGCGGTAGGCCCTGCAGGGTCCAAATAGACCATTGACTCCACTGTGACCTGTGCAATACATTTTCCGTAACCTGAATCGCCTTTCAGGTTAGTGCTCCAAACCCCGGCACTGCCGGCATCCAACGCACAAATGCATCCACTGCAGCCACCGCACTGAAAGGCACACCACTGTGAAGGCAACAAGGAAGTTCCTCCTCACTACGGCTCTTACTGCCGGACTGGCACTGTCCGCCTGCGCTCCTGCCGCGGATTCCGGCACCTCACCGGCTAACGGCGAAGCACCCTCGAGCGTCGACGTCGGAATCGTCTATTCGAAGACCGGCCCCCTGGCCGCCTACGGCGAGGCCTACTACGAAGGCCTGCAGGCAGGCATCGGCTACGCCACCGACGGCACCGGAAAAGTCGGTGACACAGAGCTGAACATCACCTACCACGACGACGGCGGTGACCCGGACAAGGCGGTCACCGTCGCCAAGGACCTCATTGGGCAGGACTACAAGATCCTCGCCGGCACCGTGGTTTCCGGCATCGCGCTCAAGCTGGCCGAGCAGGCTGAGCAGAACCAGGTCCTCTACATCTCCGGACCGGCGGCAACGGACGCAATCCAGGGCATCAACAAGTACACCTTCCGCTCCGGCAGGCAGTCCCTGCAGGATGTGGCCACAGCGGGTTCCTTCGTGGATGACCTCTCCGGCAAGAAGGTAGTGGTCTTCGCCCAGGACAATGCCTTCGGCCAGGGCAACCTGGCCGCCGTCGAGGCAGTCCTCGGCGCACAGGGCGCCTTCGTGCATGGTGACCCGGTCGGAA
>JBELYP010000013.1:0-49054 GCA_040273995.1 Arthrobacter sp. | reverse complement strand
CGAAGGTCCCCGCTTTTCTTGCTAAGAGCTAGAGGGCGGTTACGCCGGTGGCCTGGGGGCCCTTGGCACCCTGACCGATCTCGAACTGAACGCGCTGGTTTTCATCCAGGGTCTTGAAGCCGTTGGACTGGATTTCCGAGTAGTGGACGAAAACGTCTCCGTCGGAATCATCCGGGGTAATGAAGCCAAAACCCTTTTCCGCGTTAAACCATTTGACGGTTCCCTGTGCCATTTGCCTATCTCCTTTATTGCTGAAACTGTACCGGCACACCTCGTGCCTGTGGTTGTTACCGAAGCGGGAAGTCCAGGTTCCCTGCCGGTAAGGCAGTTCCTACAGGAGCAACACGCTCGCAACCGTCTTGCGAGCATGAAAAACACCTACACAAAGACTGGTAATAGCGTTACATACCACCACAGAGCCGTCAACGGATTCGACCGAAATCTTTGGTAGATTTTTCAGCCCTTGATTTGTTGCCTTAAACCGCGTGCTGGTGCGGGACTTAACGGTTTAGAACAACCGCGACTCGACGTCGTCAACGCCGCGCATTTCGTCATAGTCCAGGGTGAGGCAATCAATGCCCCGGTCCGTTGCCAGGACCCGGGCCTGCGGCTTGATTTGCTGGGCGGCAAATACGCCGCGGACCGGTGCCAGCAGCGGGTCCCGGTTCAGGAGTTCCAGATAACGGGTGAGCTGCTCGACGCCGTCGATGTCCCCGCGGCGCTTTAGCTCCACGGCCACGGTTCCGCCGTCCGCATCGCGGGCCAGGATATCCACCGGCCCGATAGCGGTCATGTATTCCCTGCGAATCAGGGTGTAGCCCTCGCCGAGCTTGTGGATCTGCTCCGCCAGCAGGCGCTGCAGGTCTGCCTCCACGCCGTCCTTGATGAGGCCGGGATCGGTGCCCAGTTCATGGGCCACGTCGGAGATGTGCTCGTAAACGCTGATGACGAGCTTGTCATCGGTCTTGGCGCTCTGGACGTTCCAGACCTCCACGATGCCTGACTCGGCGTCGTCCTCGCCCGGTTCGGTGATCCGCAGCGTTGCGGGCGGGCTCATCCAGTTCAGCGGCTTGTAGGACCCTCCGTCGGAGTGAATCAGGACGGAACCGTCCGCCTTCACCATCAGCAGGCGGGTAGCAAGGGGCAGATGGGCACGGAGGCGGCCGACGTAGTCAACGGAGCAGCGGGCTATCACTAAACGCACAGTTGCACTTTACCGGTTCGGCTGCGGCAAGATGGTTTTATGCCCCGCTCCAACCGCCCCCGCCGGCAGCTGCCTGCCTCCAGCACCGCCGCCGGGCGCAATGCGCGCCGCAAGTGGGCAGCGCCGGTTCCGGAGATCGACCTGGAGCGTTCCCGCGCCGGCCTTCCACAGCGCGAGTCGGCGTCCGACGGCGAATGGTCGGTGCGCAGGATCACGGCGCGGAATGCGGCCAAGGACTACCGCTGTCCCGGCTGCGGGCAGGTGATTCCGCCCGGCGTTGAACACCTGGTGGTGTGGCAGGAAGACTCGCTCTTCGGACGGCAGGCCGCTGTCGAAGACCGCCGCCACTGGCACGCCCGCTGCTGGCGAACCCGGCCGGGGTCCGTTACCCGCCGCTGAAGCGGGATCTCCGGGCCTGGCTTGCCGGCAGGACCGGCGGCTAGAGCCGGTCCTGCCGGGCGATGAGCACTTCCTTCATCAGCAGCAGCACGGCAGCCGCCGTCGGAATGGCGATCAGCGCACCCAGGACGCCCAGGAGCGTTCCGCCTGCGATAACTGCGATCACCACTACAGCCCCGGGAACTGCAACTGCCCGCTGCATGATGCGCGGCGAAACGAAGTACGCCTCGAACTGCAGGTATGCCATGTAGAGGATGGCGAAGACAACAGCGGTCTGCCAGCTGGAGGTCAGGGCGATCAGGGACACGAGCACCAGTGCGATCGGCGGGCCAACCAGCGGAATGAATGCCAGGAGCGCGACGACGAAGGCCAGCAGGATGGAGAACGGCACCCCGGTGATGGTCATGATGATGAACGCGTAAAGCGCGTCCAGCAGTGCAACGGTTCCCTGGCCGATCACGTAGTTGCCCACGCTGCCGGTGATTTCCTCGGACAGCGCCTCAACCCGCCGGCGCCGGCTTCGCGGGGCCAGCCGGTAGGCCCATTTCTTCATGGACGGCAGTGAGGCCAGGAAGTACAGGGTGAGCACCAGGATAATTAGCGCGCCGAACAGGCCGTTGGCAATGACGGTGCCCACGCTGAGCACACCGCCGAAGATTCCACCGAGCGCGTCCGCGTTGGAGAAGAACTTCTGCACCTCTTCGTCCACACGTTCACGGATCTTGAACTGGGCCTCAATGGAGACGAAGAAGTCCGAAGAAAGGAACCGGTCCACATAGCTGGGGGCATTGTTGACGATTTCGGTGGTCTGGCTGACGATCGTCGGGATGAGGGTGGCAAAGAATGCGGTGACAGCGCCGGCCAGGACCACCACCACTATGGCAATGCCGGCCGGCCGCGGAACGCCCCTGGCACTGAGCCAGCGCACCACCGGGTCAAGTCCCAGGGCAATGAACAGGGCGGCGCCAATCCAGACCAGCAGTTCGCCAACGTTGGTGATGATGAAGAACAGCAGCAGGGCAAACCCCACGCCGACGGTAAACATGAAACCGAACCGGATCGGATGCTTGTCCGGGCCGGCGCCGGCGGACAGGGGCGGGGGAGCGCCGCCAAAGCGGCGTCGTTCGTCTGCGAGCTTGGCGTCCGGATCTACAACCGGTTCCGGAAGTATCTCCGGGGCCTGGTCTTCCGGGGGGAAATCGAACTGCGGGCGCGGACGTGCCCCGGGAAGGCGGGACATCAGCCGCCAGAGCCTCGAACCGGCAGAGCTCACGCGCTCACGCCGGCCTGGCTGGGTGCCCGGGGCGGGGAGTGGTTCGTCGACGGGAAGGTCCCGTTCTTCGCTCATGTGGGCTGCTCTCCCTCGGTGCCTGCACTGCTGCGCGGGGTGTACCGTGCCGCGCCAGATTATCAGCACAGCACCCGCCGCGGCGGCAGGTCCGCTGCCCCGCGCCGCCGGAGTCCGGCATGCCCAAATGTGCTCTTCGGGAGCCTTTCGTTACCATAGGGTTATAAAGCAACCCGCCAAGAGGATGACCATTGGGGCATCATGTCCCGTTCCCGCTGCCTACAGGCGCGCGGAGGACCGTGACCAACGATAGGTAAGCTGTGCGAAACAAAATTGCAGTTCCGCTGATAGTGCTGGGAATCCTGATGATGCTCATCGGGATTGGCCAGCGCACTCTCTGGGCTCCGCCCCAGACCGTAACGGCCGAGGCGCCGCAGGGCAGCGAGGCCGCGCCCGTAACGGTGCTGGAGGCCGATCTCCTGGCCTCGCGCCCCGACGGTGCCGAGATCACCGTGCGGTCCGAAGACAGCGTTTTCCTGGCAGTTGGCCGTTCGGCCGACGTCGATGCCTGGGTTGACGGAGCAGCGGTGACCCGGATCGGTTCCGGCGAAGATGACGCCCTGACCGCTGACACGACCGAAGGTGAAGCCACCGTGCCCAACCCGGCCGGCTCGGACCTGTGGGTCAGCGAGGAAGCCGCCGACGGGGAACTCTCCTACACGTGGACGGCACCAGCAGCGGGGGACTGGTCAGTCCTGGTGGCATCTGACGGCACAGCGCCCGCACCCGCGGAGATCACGCTCAGCTGGCCCAACGATGAGGGAACCCCGCTGGCGTTTCCGCTGATCATTGGCGGCGCACTGATTGCGGTGCTTGGACTCGCCCTGGCCTTCCTCTCCCGCGGCTCGAAGTCGGCGCCGCCGTCGCCGGGCAGCCGCCGGGCCGTGCGTGAATCGGACACGGCCGCCCAGCGGATTGTTGCCCGCCGCGGGCAGGACGCAGACGCAGCGCCGTCGTCCTCCACTACCGCCAAGCGCACGGCAGCCGGCTTCACCGCGGCCGCCCTGGCCGGCGGCCTGGCCCTGAGCCTGGCGCCCGGTGCCGCTTCTGCCGCGGACAGCGCTGCTCCTGAGGAGAACTACCCTGTGGTGCTGGACGGACAGCTGTCCCGGATCCTCAGCTCTGTTGCCGGGACTGTCCAGAAGGCGGATGCCGCCAAGGACGCCGCACTGCTCAAGGAACGCGTCTCTTCCACGGCCCTGGCGCTGCGCGAGGCCAACTACGCTTCGGCCGCGAAAGTCCCGGATACGGAAGTTCCTGCCGCCGTCGCTGCTTCGCCGCTGCTCACCGACCTGGTCTCCACGGGGACCGGTTTCCCCCGCACCGTCGTGGCCGTCACCCAGGGCGAGGACAACACGGTTCCCCAGGCGCTGGTGCTGGTCCAGTCCTCAGCCCGGGAGAGCTACAAGCTGGTGTCGGCAATCCAGATGCTGCCCGGGACAACGTTCCCGCAGCCACCGGCCGGCGGCAGCGGGGTCGAGGCTGTTGCGGCGGACTCCGCCGAAGGGCTGAAGCTCGCCCCGCAGGCAGCAGTGGATGCCCTCGCAGACGCCCTGACCAACCCCGACGGCGGCAACAAGGAGACGTTCGCGCCGAACAGCTTCGCCGAGGCCGTGACCACCTTCCAGGCCGAGGTGACCGAGAACCCGGACAACGAGTTCGCCACCATCACCTTCAAGCACACCCCGGTGCCCTCGGATACCCGGGCACTGCGCACTGCCGACGGCGGCGCCATCGTCTTTGGCTACATGTCCCACAGCTACTCCAGCGTCCCGCGCGAAGCCGGAGACTCGATCAATCTCGAGGGTACGATCTACGAGACCCTGACCGGTGAAAAGAACACCGAAGCGGGCATCGATGTGACGTACGGCGAAGCCGTGATGATCTACGTTCCCCCGGCCGACGGCTCGGGCCAGGCCGAGGTGATCGGCGCAGCGCAGGAGCTGCTCTCCGCCAGGCTCAAGGAGCCTGCCCTTCCGTCGGACACACAGCCGCGCAGCGGCACCGCAGGCAGCAGATGCCTGCGGTGCCGCTGCGCTGTGGGCCGGTACTTGCCCGGGGACGCGGTACCCGTATTAGGGTTGAAGCCATGAGCACACCGAACCACCGCCCTGCGCCCGCGCCGTCCATGAATCTTCGGGGAGCGGTGGATCTCTCCGCCCTCAAGAACCGCGCCAGTGCTCCGCCGCCCGCGGCGGCAGGCGGACAGGGCGAGGGCGCTTCTTCCTACGTGGTAGAGGTCTCCGAGCAGACTTTCCCCCAGGTGGTTCAGCTCTCGGCAACCGTGCCGGTGATCATGAATCTTTACTCCCGCCGGAGCCCTGAGTCGGCAGAGATCACGACTGTGCTTCAGGAGGAGGCCGCCGGACGGCAGGGCCGCCTGCTGCTGGCCAACGTGGACGTCGACGCGCACCCGCAGATTGCGCAGGCCTTCCAGGCCACGTCGGTGCCCACGGTTGCTGCCGTGATCAAGGGCCAGCCGGTGCCGCTCCTGGACCGTCCCGTCCCGGCAGAGCAGATCCGTGCGCTGATTACCGAACTGATGCAGGTGGCCGAAGCCAACGGCGTCAACGGCTCCCTGGGCGAGGCGGGCGCAGATGCGGCACAGGAAGAGCAGCCCCTTCCGCCGCTGCACCAGGAAGCCTATGACGCGATTGTGGCCGGGGACTACGACGGCGCTGCTGCGGCGTACCGCAAGGCCCTTGCCGAGCAGCCCGCCGACGCCGAGGCCAAAGCAGGCCTGGCGCAGGTGGAACTGATGCAGCGGCTTAAGGACGCAGACGCAGAAGCGCTGCGTACCGCGGCAGCGGAAAACCCCGACGACGTTGCAGCCCAGCTCGCTGTGGCAGACCTGGATATATCCGGCGGTCACGTGGAGGACGCCTTCAACCGGCTTATCCGTTTGATTTCCCGCACCGCCGGCGAAGACCGCGAGCAGGTGCGCCTGCGGCTGCTGGACCTGTTCGAAATTGCCGGCCCTTCGGATCCCCGGGTGGTGAAGGCCCGTTCGGCCCTGGCGCGCGCGTTGTTCTAAGGCTGCTAGTCCGTACGGCGGGGGCGCAGAAACTGCCTTGTTACGGATTTCGTTCGCAAGGCGGAGGTGCAGCAGAGCCGCTTGTTGCTAGGTTTTTGGCATGAGCCAAACACCTGATCCTGCCGCCGCGCCCGGCGGAGTACCGCAGAACACGACTGCAGCACCGGCCCTGGCCATTCGTGGCCTGGCCAAGCGCTTCGGCACCAAGATCGCCGTGAACGGGATCAACCTGGACGTGCCGGCAGGGTCCTTCTACGGCCTGGTTGGCCCCAACGGGGCCGGCAAGACCACCGCCCTGTCCATGGCCACCGGCCTGATGCGGCCGGACTACGGCCAGGTCTGGGTGCACGGCGTGGACGTCTGGGCGAAACCGCTGGAGGCCAAGCGGCTGATGGGTGTGCTCCCGGACGGCGTCCGGCTTTTTGACCGGCTGACCGGTGAACAGCTGGTCACTTACGCTGGGCTGCTGCGCGGCATGGACCGTGAGACCGTCGCGGAGCGGACGGCGGACCTGCTGCGCGCGCTGGACCTCGCGGATGACGCGGGAACGCTGGTAGTGGACTACTCCGCCGGCATGACCAAGAAGATCGCGCTGGCCTCTGCACTGATCCATGCGCCGCGGCTGCTGGTCCTGGACGAGCCCTTCGAAGCGGTGGATCCGGTATCTGCGGCCAACATCCGAGACATCCTTGCCGGCTACGTCTCCTCCGGCGGCACCGTCATTGTCTCCAGCCACGTGATGGACCTCGTGCAGCGCATGTGCGACCACGTTGCCGTGGTGGCCGCCGGCAACGTACTGGCCGCCGGCACCGTGGACGAGGTGCGCGGGGACGTCACCCTGGAAGAAAAGTTCGTGGAGCTGGTTGGCGGGCGCACCACATCGGAGGGACTGTCATGGTTGCGCACCTCCTAAAGCTGAAACTCATCCTGCTGCGCAACTCGCTTAAGCGCAGCCCCTGGCAGATCGTGGGAATCGCCTTTGGTGCCCTGTACGGCCTGGGCCTGCTCGGGCTGATGCTGGCCGGGCTGTTCTTCCTGACCGGCTACGATCCTGAGCTGGCGCGCACCCTGGTGATCCTCGGCGGCTCGGCCGCCGTACTGGGCTGGGCCGTTATTCCCGTGGTGGCCACCGGCGTGGACATGACTCTCGACCCGGCACGCTTCGTTACCTTTGCCATTCCGATGCGGCAGATGATCACCGGACTGGCCCTGGCGTCGCTCATCGGAATCCCCGGCGTCATCACCACCGCCGTCGCGTTCATGCAGGCAGCAGCCTGGTGGCGGTACCCCGCAGCGGTCCTGGCCGGGATCCCGGCTGCGGCCGTGGCGGCTATGACCTGCGTGGTCATAGCCCGGCTGGGAGTGGCCGCGACCACCTCGCTGGCATCCTCGCGCCGCTTCAAGGATATTTCGGGCCTGGTGCTGATCGTTCCGTTCGTCTTCCTTGGGCCCGTCATCGGCTTCACAGCCACCGCCGTGGCTTTCGAGGGCGACTTCCTGCGCCGGCTGGCAGACATTCTGGCCTGGACCCCGCTGGGCAGTGCCTGGGCGGTGGCGGGAGACATCGCCGTCGGCAGTCCCGGTGCCGGACTGCTTCGCCTGCTCATCTCGGTTGTCTTCCTGGCGCTGATTACCTGGGCCTGGAAGTCGCTTCTGGCCCGGGCGCTGGTTACTCCGGCCCACAACGCCACTGCGCGCCGCAGCGCCGGCAAACTCGGCTTCTTTGCCCGCTTCCCGGCAACCCCCACCGGCGCCGTGGCAGCCCGCGCGCTTACCTACTGGGTTCGGGATCCGCGTTACAGTGCCTCGCTGATCATCGTCCCCGTGCTCGCCGTGGTGCTCATCTTCACGGTTCAGGCCGGCGAAGGGCTTCCGCCGGTAGTGCTGGCAATCGGCCCGCTGGTGGCGTTCCTGCTGGCTTTCGGCATCTCAGCGGACATTTCCTACGACAACACCGCCTTTGCGCTTCACATCTCCAGCGGTGTCTCCGGCATGGCAGACCGCGCCGGGCGCGCCATCGCCTGCGCCGTCTTTGCGCTGCCCACCACCCTCGCCGCAGCTATCCTGCCGGCGGCCGTGCTGGGGCGTCCGCAGGACATCCCGGTCCTCCTGGGCATCTCCCTGGGCCTGCTGCTGAGCGGACTGGGACTCTCCAGCGTCTTCTCCGCCCGCTACACCTACAACGTGCCGCTGCCGGGCGAGAACGCGTTCAAGACACCGCCGGGGTCCGCCGGACGCACCATGCTGGTGCAGTTCATCTGGATGGCCATGCAGGTCCTGATCGCACTGCCGCTGCTGGTTCCGGCAGCCGTGTACGTCTTCGGCCTGGGCAGTGTGTGGGGCTGGGTAACGCTGGGGATCGGGATTGTGTACGGCGCGGCCGCGCTGGTGGCCGGCATCCGGATCGGCGGCCGCTGGCTGGACAGACGGGCTCCGGAAGTCCTGCTGGCCGTGTCGGTCAACAAGTAGGTGCCGGGAGCGCGGGTACTAAGATGGGGAGCATGACTCTGCCTCCTGACCCCTTCGAATCCGACCCTATGCGCCGGGCTGACAGTGGTTCCTCGACTGCCGTCATTGAGCGCGAAGAGCAGCGGGAACTGGTTGAACCCGGCGACGCCGAGCGGTTCTCGCACTACGTGCGCAAGGAAAAGATCATGGAATCGGCCCTTTCGGGCGAGCCGGTCATTGCCCTGTGCGGCAAGGTCTGGACGCCGGGACGGGACCCGAAGAAGTTCCCGGTCTGCCCCACGTGCAAGGAGATTTACGAAGGGCTGCGCCCGGGCAAGGACGACGGCGGAAAGAAGTAGCGCCGCCCAACCCCCCTCTGCCCTTCGTAGCCGTCGCGCCCTGGCACGGCAGTGAGTCCTGATGCCTCTATGAGTGAGCCCCTGCCCGCGGACAGGCCTGACGGCGCGATGTCTGCTGCGTTCCGCCCGCTGACCCTCGGCGTCGTTGGCATTGTCACCTGCGTTGCCTTCGAGGCGATGGCAGTGACGACGGCGATGCCCGTGATCGGGGACGATCTTGGCGCCGGAGCCGGGTACGGACTGGCGTTCTCCATGTTCCTCACCGCGTCCCTCCTCGGGTCCGTCCTGGCCGGTTCCCGGTGCGACGCGGAAGGGCCGCGCAGTTCACTGATCACCGGCATGGCCCTGCTGGTGGCCGGGCTGGTTCTCTCAGCTGCCGCGGGGGAATTCTGGCTGGTCACCGCCGGCCGTGCCGTCTCCGGTCTGGGCAGCGGGGCCATGGTGGTGGCGCTGTATGTGATCATTGGGCAGGTTTATCCCTCCCGGCTGCAGCCCGTGGTCTTTGGCTGGATTGCCACTGCCTGGATCCTGCCCTCGATGGTGGGCCCGCTGGCAGCCGGCCTGCTGGCGCAGTACGTGAACTGGCGGTGGGTTTTCGCCGTCGTCATTCCGATTGTGCTGGTAGCAGCCGCCCTGGTGTGGCCGCGTGTCCGGCACCTGGGCGCGCCGGAGAATCCGGAGCTTGACCCTGCGCTGGGCCGCCGCCGTGCACTCTGGGGCGTCTTCCTGGCCGGAGGAGTCTTCGCCGCGCAGTGGGCCGGCAATGAGGCCGCTTCCGCCGGCTCGGCGGTGCTCGGGGTGCTTGCCGCAGGCGGTGCCCTCGCCGCCGTGGCGGCACTGGCTGTGCTGCTTCCCCGCGGTGCCCTGTGGCTGCGGCGCGGCCTGCCCTCGGTGGTGGCGACACGCGGACTGATCAACGCCGCGTTCGTCTCCGCGGAGGCGTTTATGCCCGTCATGCTGCTGGCCGTTTACGGCGTGAGCCCGGCCACCGCCGGAATCGCCCTGACCGCCGGCGCGGTAGGCTGGGCCATTGGATCCTTCCTGCAGGCGCGGGTCCCCGGGCCGCGGCGCTGGCTTTTGCTGGCGGGAGGCTCGGGGCTGCTGACGCTCTCGATTGGCGGCACCGGTCTGCTGGCAGGTGCCCAGGCGCCGTTCTGGCTGCTGGTAGTTGTCTGGTCGCTGGCAGGGGTGGCCATGGGAGCTGCGCTCTCCAGCACTTCGGTGCTGGTCCTGGAAGCGTCCACGGCCGCAGACCGGGGACAGAACTCGGCCTCGCTCCAGCTCTCAGACCAGGTGGGTGCCGTAGCGGGCACAGCTGTTGGAGGCATACTGCTGGCCGTACTGGTACAGCAGGAACCTGTGGGCCGGGAATCCGGGTATGCCCTGATGTGGCTGGTTCTGGCGGCTTTCGCCGTGATAGGAACAGCCGCGGGCATCCGCAGTGCAAGTGTTAGACCAAGTACCGGAAAGGTGCATTCCCAAGCGTGAGTTCCGATACCCTGTTCGGCGGCGGACCGGCACTGCCCCCTGCCTACCCTGAGCGGGCAGCCTGGGGAACAGCCCCGAAGCTGCGCCAGTGGCAGGCCGAAGCCCTGGAGAAATACTTCTCGAAGAATGACAGCGATTTCCTCGCCGTTGCTACGCCCGGGGCGGGCAAGACCACCTTCGCCCTGCGGGTGGCCACCGAGCTGGTGGACCGCGGAATCGTCAACCGGATCACCGTCGTTGCGCCCACGGACCACCTGAAGCGGCAGTGGGCCGACGCCGCTGCACGGGTTGGCCTGGCCCTGGACCCGAACTTCAAGAACGCCGACGGGCGGCACGGCCACGGGTTCATCGGCGTTGCGGTCACCTACGCCCAGGTTGCCAGTAAGCCGATGCTGCACCGCGCCAAGACCGAGGCGGCTCGCACCCTGGTGATTCTGGACGAAATCCACCACGGCGGCGACGCACTTTCCTGGGGCGACGGCATCCGTGAAGCCTTTGAACCGGCCGCCAAGCGCCTGGCCCTGACCGGTACGCCGTTCCGCTCCGATACCGCCCCCATCCCGTTCGTCGAGTACATCGAGGACGGAGCGGGCATCCGGCGCTCCAAGGCCGATTACACCTACGGCTACGGCCAGGCGCTGAAGGACCATGTGGTCCGGCCGGTGATCTTCATGGCTTACTCCGGCCAGATGCGCTGGCGCAACAGCGCCGGTGAGGAAATGGCGGCCTCCCTCGGCGAAGCGGCGGTCACCAAGGACATCACTGCCCATGCCTGGCGCACGGCGCTGAACCCGGCAGGGGAGTGGATTCCCGCCGTCCTGGCCGCCGCGGACCGCCGGCTCAGCGAGGTCCGCAGGACCGTGCCCGACGCCGGAGGGCTGGTCATCGCGACCGACCACGAGGACGCACGTGCCTACGCCGGGCAGCTGAAAAAGATCACGGGGGAGTCGCCCACCGTGATCCTCTCCGACGACGCGAAAGCGTCCGAAAAGATTGACGAGTTCTCGGCCGGCACCACACGCTGGATGGTAGCTGTGCGCATGGTGTCCGAAGGTGTGGACGTGCCGCGCCTCGCCGTCGGCGTTTATGCCACGTCCACGGCTACGCCGCTGTTCTTTGCCCAGGCTGTGGGGCGCTTCGTGCGTGCCCGGAAACGCGGCGAAACGGCATCAGTGTTCCTGCCCTCCGTGCCGCACCTGATGCTTCTGGCCAATGAAATGGAAGTGGAGCGGGACCACGCGCTGGACCGCCCGGAGAACCACGCGGAGGAAGAGGGCTTCGGCCTGGACGATTCGCTGATGGAGGCGGCGAACCGGGAGGAAAAGGCCTCCGGTGAGCTGCAGAAGCAGAAGTTCGAGGCGCTTGAATCCCAGGCATCCTTTGACCGGGTGCTGTTCGACGGCGGCGAGTTCGGCACCGGCGGGGAGCTGGGCAGCGAAGACGAGCAGGACTTCCTCGGCATCCCCGGATTGCTGGACCCGGACCAGGTGACCATGCTGCTGCGCCAGCGCCAGCAGGAGCAGCTTTCCCGCCGCGGCCGGAAAAAGCCCGAACAGGCCGTCCCCGAACAGCTGCCGTCCGTGGCGGACCACCGGCACCTTACCGAGCTGCGTGCCCAGCTGGCTAAGAACGTTTCGGCCTGGTCAGCGCGGTCCGGAATGCCGCACGGCATGGTTCATTCCGAACTGCGCCGGATCTGCGGGGGACCCGCCGTGGCCCAGGCCAACGAGGAACAGCTCCAGAAGCGGCTGGCCAAGCTGCAGGACTGGTTCATCGGCCGCAAATAACGTCCATCGAGATGACAGAAACTGCCCGTATCAGGCCTGATACGGGCAGTTTCTGTCATCTCGAAGTGTGTTGGTGCGTGTGTGTGGGGCTAGAGGTCCAGGAGCTCGACGCCGGCGTCTTCCAGCTCGTCCAGCGCGGTACGGACGTCAACCCGGTCCAGCCCCCGGCAGAGCTCGGGAATGACGGCCGTGTCATATCCGGCCGCAACAGCGTCCAGGGCCGTGGCCTTCACGCAGTAGTCGGTGGCAAGGCCAACAATCACCACTTCATCCACACCGTTGTCCCGCAGCCAGTCGTCCAGGCTGACGGCGTCCTCATCCGGCGCCGGCTCGGCGTCGGGATCGCCCAGCGGCACCTCCACGTCCGGAGCGAGCAGTCCTTCGAACCCGGAGTAGGCGGCCTCGTACTGGCCCTTGCGGAAGTACGCGTCGATGAACTCTGTGTCCAGGTCCGGGTTGAGTGCCGCACCGTGGGTTCCGGCGACGCAGTGCACCGGCCAGGAATCCCGGAAGTTCGGGTTGTCGGAGAAGTGGCTGCCCGGTTCAATGTGCCAGTCCTGGGTGGCCACCACCACGGCGTACCGGTCCCGGGACGTTTCGATGTAGTCGCTGATTTCCGCCGCGGCATCGTTTCCGCCGGGCACCGCCAGGGTGCCGCCTTCGCAGAAGTCGTTTTGGACGTCAACCACAATCAGTGCACGGGTCATCGGGTTTCCTCCTCGAATTCGGTGGGGATCACGGGCTCTCCGCGCTGCAGGCGGTAGGCGGCCGCCGGCAGCTCAAGCAGCGAAGCATCATGACGGGCACGGGCACGGGTCACAGCATCCGGTCCCGTCCACCCGGGCTGCACAGCGCCGTCGGAAACGAAGGTTTCCAGCAGCTCACGGTCATTGCCGTCATTGCGGGGGAGGGCACCGACGCCCACCACCTCGGCCACGGCGCGTCCGCGTTCATTGAGCCGGCGCATTGCGTACTTGTGCCCGCCCAGGGACGCCTTGTTCTTTGCGGCCTTGGCCACGGAGACAAAGTTGCCGTCCGTGCCTTCGCGGCTGACCAGCTTGTAGACCAGCCCGGCAGTCGGCGCACCCGAGCCGGTGACCAGCGAGGTACCCACACCGTAGGCATCCACGGGGGCCGAGCCCAGGGCCGCGATGGCGTACTCATCCAGGTCCGAGGTCACCATGATGCGGGTGGAGGTATTGCCCAGGTCATCGAGCAGCTCACGGACCCACTGGGCCTGGGCGACCAGGTCCCCGGAATCCAGGCGCACGCCGCCGAGCTTGTCACCGGCGACGGCGACGGCGTTGCGCACGCCCTGCTCGACGTCGTACGTATCCACCAGCAGCGAGGTGTTCAGCCCCAGCGACGCGGTCTGGGCGGTGAAGGCATCCACCTCTGAATCGTGGAGCAGGGTAAAGGAATGGGCAGCGGTTCCGACCGTCTTGATCCCGTACCGCAGCCCGGCCTCGAGATTGGACGTGCTGTCGAAGCCGGCGATAACCGCGGCGCGCGCCGCCGCGACGGCGGCTTCCTCGTGGGTGCGGCGTGAACCCATTTCGATGCACGGGCGTCCGCCGGCAGCACTGGTCATCCGGGAAGCAGCGGAGGCGATGGCGCTGTCATGGTTCAGCATGGAGAGGATCATGGTCTCCAGGATGCAGGCTTCGCCGAAGCTGGATTCCACCTGCAGGATTGGTGAGCCAGGGAAATATACGTCCCCTTCGGCGTAGCCGGTGATAGTGCCGGAGAACCGGAAGTCTTCCAGCCAGGCGAGAGTGCGTTCGTCCACGATGCCGTTGGCACCAAGGAAATCCAGCTGCGCCTGACCGAAGCGGAAGCTCTCCAGCGCTTCCAGCAGCCTGCCGGTGCCGGCCACGATGCCGTACCGCCTGCCGTCGGGAAGTTTGCGGGCAAAGGCCTCGAACACTGAGCGACGTTCGGCCGTGCCGGAATGCAGGGCAGCCTGCAGCATGGTCAGTTCGTAGTGGTCGGTGTACAGGGCAGCATTGGGCTGCTGCCACGCGGTGGTAGCGTTCACACCCAAAACTCTAACCCGCCGTGCCCGGACTGCGCCGCACCGCTCCCGCGCGGACCGCAGGCAGCGCGTACCAAACTACAATTGGCACCATGAGCGTAGCCACCCTCCCGGACGCCGGGACCCAGACCGACGAACTCACAGCCGGGGAAACGGCCACGGATGTTCCCTGGGTTGTGCTCGTGTGGAATGACCCGGTGAACCTGATGAGTTACGTGAGCTACGTGTTCCAAAGCTACTTCGGCTACTCCGAGGCCAAAGCGAACCAGCTGATGCTGCAGGTCCACAACGACGGCAAGTCCGTAGTGGCCACCGGGCCGCGGGAAGAGGCTGAACGTCACACGCTGGCAATGCACTCCTACGGTCTCTGGGCAACGTTCCAGAAAGCCGACCAGGCCTAACCGGCCCCACATCATTAGGAAAGGTCCTTCTTGGCTACCGGATTCAAGCTCACCCGCAAAGGCATCACGGCACAGCTGGAGCCGGGCGAGCGCTCCCTGCTCCGCGGGCTGTTTGCGGACATCATCACCATGCTGGAGCCGCAGACCCCGGCATCGGAGGATCCGCTGGCGGCCATGGTTGGCCTTGATACCAGCGCGGAGGCGCCTGATGATCCCGCGCTCCTGAGACTGCTGCCGAACGCAGTGGCCGGGAACGACGCCGAGGCCCATGAGTTCCGGCGGTTCACCGAGCGCTCGCTGCGCGAGGGGAAGATCGGTTCCCTGCGTGCGGCGTCCCTGGCCCTTGAATCAAGCCCGCTGCATCTGGACAACGAGCAGGCCCGGCACTTCGCGCAGGCGCTAAACGACGTCCGCCTGGTCCTGGGGTCCCGGCTGGGACTGAAGACCGATGCAGATGCGGAGGCGCTGCATGACATCGCGGAGCCCGGCGATGCGCAGGACGTTGACCAGTACCTGGCCCTGGTCTACAACTTTGTCACCTGGCTGCAGGAAACCCTGATGAAGGCGCTGCTGGACGGCCTTCACCGCCGCTAAGCCAGCGGCCGCAGCCGGCAGCTGTGACCAAGACCACTGGCCGCCAAGTGCACCCTGTCCGGCCCGGGGACTATTGTCGTTACATCATGAGCTCTGACCATTCGGGTACTTCACCGCTGAAGGACGACCTGCCGAAGACCACCGACGCACCGATCGGTATTTTCGATTCGGGAGTGGGTGGCCTCACGGTTGCCCGCGCCGTGATCGACCAGCTGCCGAATGAATCGATCCTGTACGTTGGGGACACCGCCCACGGGCCCTACGGCCCGCTGCCCATTGCCGACGTGCGGGCCTACGCCCTGGGCGTCATGGATGAACTGGTTGACGCCGGAGTCAAGCTGCTGGTTATTGCCTGCAACTCTGCCTCCGCCGCCGTGCTGCGCGACGCCCGGGAACGCTACACCGGCCGCTACGGCATTCCCGTCATTGAGGTTATCCAGCCTGCGGTCCGCCGGGCCGTGGCGGCCACCCGCACCGGACGGATCGGCGTCATCGGTACTTCAGCCACAGTCAGCTCCCGCGCCTACGACGACACCTTTGCCGCGGCTCCGCACCTCAGTGTCTCCTCGGTAGCCTGCCCTGCGTTCGTCGAGTACGTGGAAGCCGGAGTCACCGCCGGCAAGGAAGTGGTGGAGGCCGCAGTCGGCTACCTCACCCCGCTCAAGGAACGCGGCGTGGACACCCTGGTGCTTGGCTGCACGCACTACCCGCTGCTCACCGGTGTAATCTCCTACGTCATGGGCGAGGACGTCACGCTGGTATCCAGTGCGGAAGAAACTGCCAAGGATGTCTACAAGGCGCTGCTTACCCATGGCCTGGCACGGGAGGCAGCTACCCCGCCCAGCCACCGCTTCGTAGCAACGGGGGACGCCGCCTCCTTCGAACTGCTGGCCCGCCGTTTCCTCGGCCCGGAGGTACTGCGGGTTGAGCACGCCGACTCCGTTGCTGCACGCTATCCAACCGGGGTCCTTGCCCGGATCACTCCTGAAATGATTGCCGCTGCACGCGCTTCGGCCGGGCTGCCGGCCACTGACGCTGCCCTGGGGAACGGTGCCCGATGAAACTGACAATCGTGGGATGCTCCGGTTCCTTTCCCGGCCCTGCATCGCCGGCTTCCTGCTACCTGGTCACCGCCAGCGACGGGGAGCGGGACTGGCGTATCCTGCTGGACCTGGGCAACGGTTCCCTGGGCACGCTGCAGCGTTACATGGACATCAAGGACATTGATGCCGTACTGATCACCCACCTGCACCCGGACCACTTCATGGACCTGTGCGGGCTGCATGTGGCAGTCCACTGGGATCCCAGCGGCTGGGGCAGGGACCGTGTCAAGGTGTACGGCCCTGCCGCGACGGCGGACCGGATTGCCATAGCCTACGGACTGGATCCGGAGCCGGGCATGCATGAGGACTTTGAATTCATGCACTGGACAGCTGGTGAACCGGTCCGTATTGGCCCGTTCACCGTCACCCCCTATCCGGTGGACCACCCGGCGGAGGAATCCTATGCGCTGCGCGTGGAGGCCGTTGAACCGGCAGGCGACGGAACCCAGCGGATCCGCACCCTGGCATATTCAGGTGACACAGATTCCTGCCCGGGACTGGAGGAGGCCGCGCGGGACACAGACGTGTTCCTTTGCGAGGCGGCCTTCCATGAAGGGCGAGACGACGCGATCAAGGGGGTTCACCTGACCGGTAAGCGTGCCGGGGCTGCAGCCACGGCGGCCGGCGCGCGGCGCCTGCTGCTCACCCACCTGCCGGTCTGGAACGACGCGAACGCGGCCGTCCTGGAAGCGAGGGAGACCTACTCCGGTGACCTGGCCGTCGCCGTCGCCGGTGTCTCCTACGACGTCGGAACGGACTTTGCACCGCCGCTGGCGGTGAACGGGCACGAAGTGCTGGGGCACCCGGCCCAGGGACGGCCGGTACACGGCCGATAGACTGGCCCCATGACTACAGCTTCGAACTCTTCGCCTGCCCTGCGCGCCGACGGCCGCACCCCCGACCAGCTCCGCACCATCAGCATTACCCGCGGCTGGTCCAGCCAGGCTGAGGGATCGGCGCTGATTGAGTTCGGCAACACGCGGGTCCTGTGCACCGCTTCGCTTACCCCCGGGGTGCCGCGCTGGCTCAAGGGCGAGGGAAAGGGCTGGGTTACCGCTGAATACGCGATGCTTCCCCGTGCCACCAACACCCGCAACGACCGCGAATCCGTCAAGGGAAAAATCGGCGGCCGCACCCATGAGATTTCCCGCCTGATCGGACGCTCGCTGCGCTCCGTGATCGACACCCGTGCTCTCGGCGAGAACACTGTGGTGCTGGATTGCGACGTCCTGCAGGCCGACGGCGGCACCCGCACGGCCGCTATCACCGGCGCCTACGTGGCGCTGGCGGACGCGCTGGCCTGGGCCAAGGAGAACAAACTGGTGGCCCGCAGCGCCGAACCCCTGCTGGACACCGTCGCCGCCGTGAGCGTAGGCATCATTGACGGCGTCCCCATGCTGGACTTGCCCTACGTGGAGGACGTGCGGGCCGAGACAGACATGAACGTAGTAGTTACCGGAAGCGGAAAGTTCGTGGAGGTTCAGGGCACCGCCGAGGGTGCGCCCTTTGACCGCGCCGAACTGGACGCCCTGCTGGACCTGGCCCTGCTGGGCACCTCCCAGCTGGCGGACATCCAGCGGCAGACCCTGGCCGCCTCATGAGCACGCCGGAGCCGCGGCTGGTGCTGGCCACCCGCAACGCCGGGAAGCTGAAGGAGCTGCGTGAGCTGCTCCGCGGGCGGATTGAAGGCCTCGACGTCGACACCCAGGTAATCGACGCCGAAGCGGCCGGTGTGCCGGACGTTCCCGAAACGGGCGTCACCTTCGAGGAGAACTCGCTGCTGAAGGCGCGCGCCGTGGCCGAAGCCTGCGGACTGCCTGCCATTGCGGATGATTCCGGCCTGGCCGTGGATGTGCTGGGCGGGGCGCCCGGCATTTTTTCCGCCCGCTGGTCCGGAACCCATGGAAACGACCAGGCAAACCTGGACCTGCTGCTGGCACAGCTCTCCGACATCAGCGCCGGGCACCGCGGTGCGGCTTTCATCTGTGCGGCGGCCCTGGCCATTCCCGGTGGCGGCGAGGTAGTTGAGCGCGGTGAACTGCGCGGCACCCTGCTGACCGAGCCCCGGGGCGCCGGCGGCTTCGGATACGATCCCATCCTTCAGCCCTCCGGTGAGACCCGCAGCTGCGCGGAGCTCAGCCGGGAAGAGAAGAACGCCATCAGCCACCGCGGCCAGGCCTTTCGTGCCCTGCTGCCGGCCATCATCCAGGCCCTTGGCGGCGCCCCCGGCCCGCGTTCCTCAGTGAATTAGGCCACTCAGCGGCGCCGCGGATCACTGCGGCGCCGCTCCGTGAAGGACGTGTTCGTTCTTCGCCGGCGGAGGAGTAGGGCACAATTGGTTCCGATATGAGTATCCTGATCAGCGCCTCAGAAAACATTGCCAGCTCCGACTCGGCTCTGGGAGGAGTTGCCCAGTGGGCCGTGGACATCATGGAGGCCATCGGCGCCCCCGGCGCCGGCCTGGCCATTGCACTGGAGAACCTTTTTCCGCCGCTGCCCAGTGAGGTCATTCTGCCGCTGGCAGGTTTCGCCGCGAGCCAGGGCAACTTTTCCATCGTCGAGGCACTGATCTGGACCACTCTTGGTTCGGTGCTTGGTGCCTGGGCGCTGTACGGGCTGGGTGCATGGCTCGGCCGGGACCGGATGCGGACGATTGTGGAGAAAGTCCCGCTGGTTGACATTGAAGACGTTGACAAGGTTGAGGCATGGTTCCTGAAGCACGGCTACAAGGCCGTGTTCTTCGGCCGGATGATCCCAATCTTCCGGTCGCTGATCTCCATTCCTGCGGGCATCGAAAAAATGCCCGTGCTCAAGTTCCTTGCCCTGACTACTGCGGGCAGCCTGATCTGGAACAGCATCTTCGTTTTCTCCGGGTATTTCCTGGGCGAGAGCTGGCACATTGTTGAGGAATATGCGGGGATCTTCCAGAAAATCGTGATTGCCGCCGTCGTCATTGGCGGTATTTGGTACCTCGTCAGCAAGATCCGTTCCTACCGCCGGAGGAAGGCCCAGCGCGCGGCTGAAGAGTCCTGACGTGGGAGTGGATTTTACCTCCATTGACTTTGAAACGGCCAACGGATTCCGCGGCTCGCCCTGCTCCGTTGGCCTGAGCAAAGTGCGCGGAGGCCGGATTGTCGAGGAAGCATCCTGGCTGATGCGTCCCCCGGAGGGGCACGATTACTTCGATCCGCGCAACGTCCGCATTCACGGAATCCAAGTGCACCAGGTGGCCGGAAAACCGAGGTTCGGTGAGCTCTTTCCCGAGATCGGTGCCTTTATCGGCGAGGATCTGCTGGTGGCGCACAACGCGGCGTTTGACCTCGGAGTGATCCGGTCCGCCCTTGAGGTCTCCGGGCTGCCCGGCCCGTCATACGACTATGCCTGCACCGTTGTGCTCTCCCGCAGGACGTACTCGCTGCCTTCCCATTCCCTGCCGTTCGTGGCGGAGGCCGCCGGGGTTCCGCTGGAAAACCATCACGATGCGACGGCAGATGCCCGGGCGTGCGCGGGAATTCTGATTGACATCGTGGCGCGCTCGAATGCCGGCAGCCTGGGGGAGTACTTCGCTCTGCAGGGCCTGCGCCCCAACCATGCACCGGCGTACCATCCGGGCATCGATCCGCTGTCCAAAGCCACCCGGGACGCGCTGGAACGCGGCACCGGAACTGCGGCCGCCGCAGGACCGGCCTTCACCGGCTGGCCGGTGGAAGGCATCAATCCGCCGCCAAACCCGGCGGCACGTCCCGGTCATCCGCTCTACGGACAGACCGTGGTTTTTACCGGGAACCTGGGCATGCCACGCCAGAGCGCCAAGGAACGCGCGGCTGAACTGGGTGCCCGGACCGCCAGCAACGTCACCCGGGCCACTACCGTCCTGGTGGTGGGAGACGGCTTCGAAGCCGGGGATCTGCGCAGCGGCAGGGTCACCGGCAAGGCCCGCAGGGTCCTGGAGCTGCATGACCGCGGCCAGAAGATCGAGGTGCTCTCCGAAGCGGAGTTCCTGCAGATGATCGGCGGCAGCTGGCCAACCGGCAGCCAGTAGGTCCCGGCCGGACCGGCGGCCGGTCAGCCCAGGGTGACGGACAGCAGCGACTGCGCCATTTGTTCCACAGTTTCGCCCGCGTCGATTGCAGCCACCCAAGCGGCCGGGAGAGCAGGCATGCCGTAAAGGACGCCCAGGATATTCCCCGTCACCGAGGCAGTGGAGTCGCTGTCGCCGTCGTGGTTTACCGACAGCGCGACGGCGCGGCGGAAGTGGTCTTCCGGCGTCGGCGCGTCCGCCGTCACCAGGGCCGCATACAACCCAATCGCCAGTGCTTCCTCCGCGGCCCAGCCTTCGCCCAGGGCCTGCTTCATCCGTTCGGGGGAGGATTCCCCCGACCCCTCTTCGGCGAGGGAGACGGCAGCCTGCAGGCGTTCGGAGAGTTCGGGCACGCCCGAGGCGCCCGCACGTTCCACCGCGGCAGCGGCAGCAGCGCCCAGGGAGGACCCGGCCGGCAGCAAATCGTGGATCAGGACGCTGAAGACGGCGGCGCTGTGCAGCGCGGACGGATGGCCGTGGGTCAGGGCCGCGCCGTCTGCGCTGAACTTGTAAACCGTGTCCGCAGCTACGTAGGGGAGCAACCCAAACGGGGCAGAGCGCATCACCGTACCGCAGCCCTTTGAACCCGCATTCACGGGCCGGGCCTTGGTGCCCATCTCTCCGGTCATCAGCCCGGACAGGCACGCGTTGCCCGGCGCCCGGCGATGGTGGAGCACTTCCTGGGCATCGATCCAGCGGGCAGGCTGCTCCGGTGCGTTGGCCGGCAGCGCAACCCCCTGGGTCTTCAGCCAGCGCAGGTAAGCCAGCCACAGGCAGGCGGTCTCGTCCGCGCCCACGCCGTCGTTCGCCCACTGCAGGACTTCCACCAACCCGTCAACGGTGTACAGGGTCATCTGGGTGTCATCGGAAACCGGGGCGGGGCGGTCCAGCTGGGAAAAGTCCGTCAGGCCTTCGGCCCCGTATCGGGCACGGATGCCATCCAGGGAATCGAACTCCACCGCGTAGCCGAGTGCGTCGCCGAGGGCGCCGCCCAACAGGCACGCGCGGACCTTTGAGACAAAAACTTCGGGATCGACCTGCGGCAGGGAAGCGGAATTAGTCACCTCTCCAGCATAGGTCGCCGCGCACATGGTCAGCCTCCACGGCCGCGAGTGTATGCTCAGTGCGCACCCAGCAGGCTCACAGGAACCGGTGGAAGGCTGGGGTGTTTGCGCGGGCCGCCGGGGCAGGATGCCGCGGTACGGCCTGCAAGACCGGATCCATACCAACGAATAGGAATGACTCCCCACATGACTGCACAGCCACAATACCCAGCCGGCGCGCGCGCCGCAGCGGCCGAGGGCACAACCACCACGTCCCTGCGCTCCTACGGGCTGCTCGGCCGCAGCCTCGCGGAAGCGGCGGGTTCCTTCCTGCTGGTGCTGGCGGGCCTGGGCGTCTCCTTCTTCAATCCCTCCGGCGGCCTGTCCGCGCCACTGGCGTTCGGGCTGGTGCTGGCCGCGGCGATCATCGCCTTCGGATACATCTCCGGCGGGCACTTCCTGCCCACCATCACAATCGGCAGCGCCCTGGCCGGACGCACACCCTGGCGTTCAGTGCTGCCCTACATCGTGGCGCAGCTGGTCGGTGCTCTCTTCGCCGCCCTGATTCTCTGGGTATCAATGACCGGGCATCCGCAGATTCCGGAGACACAGCCGTTCTTCGCAGCCGTTGCCAACGGCTTCGGGGAGAACTCCGCCACTCAGTTCCCGCTTGCCGGTGCGCTGCTCACGGAGGTTATCGCCGCAGCCCTGCTCACCGCTGTCTTCCTGGGCGCCGGTACGCGGCTTTCCGCCGCCGCGGGTGCCTTCGCGACCGGTGTCACGTACGCAGCGCTGCTGACGTTCCTGGTTCCCATTACCGGCGGTTCCATTAACCCCGCTCGCTCGAGCGCGGTAGCGGTCTTCGCGGAGCCCTGGGCACTGCAGCAGCTCTGGCTTTTCTGGGTCGCTCCGCTGCTCGGTGCAGCCATCACGGGCCTGATCTACCGCAGCCTCGACTTCTCCGCCCCCGGTGCCGCCGTGATCATCGAAGAGGACTTCGATGAGGAGGATGACACCGCTGCTGCCTCCGCCGGCGCCTCTGCTGCGGCAGGCAATCCCAGTGATTCAGCGGAAGACGACGCACGCGGTTTCTTCGACGCCGACGGCTCCGGTGATTCGCTGTCGCTCGACAAGCGCGCGGGGGACAAGGGAACGGACGGCGAATCCGGAGACGCGGCTCCCGGCAGCCCCCGCGCCTAAGCCCGGAGCGGGATGACCCCGCTGAGTGTTTGTCTGACCGTCTTTGCTAACTGAATAAACCATCCGCCCGACGGCGGCACTGCAGTACCCGGCGCGCCTGCCTGGAAAACTGCAGTGTCCCCGCCGGGCGGTAGTTTTATTGGTATGCGAATCCTGCACACCTCCGACTGGCATCTGGGCCGTTCATTTCACGGCGTGGGCATGCTCCAGGCCCAGCGCTCCTTCCTGGACCAGCTGCTGGATACCGTCCGCACCGAACAGGTCGAGGCTGTCCTTGTCTCCGGTGACGTGTACGACCGGGCGCTGCCCGGAGTGGACGTGGTCCGGCTGCTGGATGAAGCGCTGGCCGGTATCACCGCTGCCGGAGCCAAAGTGATCCTGACCAGCGGCAACCATGACTCCGCTGCCCGTCTGGGCTTTGGCGGACGCATCTTCGAGCAGGGCGGTGTGCACCTGCGTACGGGAATCGACGCCATCACCTCGCCGGTGCTGCTGCGGGACGGCGCGGCCACAGTTGCGGTGTACGGGATTCCCTATCTGGAACCGCGTCTGGCCGCTCCGGAACTCGGGGCCGAGATTGCTGCCAGCCACGCGGGTGTCCTGGGTGAAGCGGTACGCCGTATCCGCGAGGACGTGCAGAACCGGCAAGAGGCCGGCGAACCGGTGCTGCCCGTGGTCATGGCACACACATTCGCTTCCGGCGGCATCACTTCCGACAGCGAGCGGGACCTGTCAGTGGGCGGGGTAGGCGCAGTTCCCCTGGACCTGTTCAGTTCTTTCACCTACTCCGCTCTGGGACACCTGCACGGACGCCAGGAACTGGCCCCGAACGTCTGGTACAGCGGCTCCCCGCTGCCCTACTCCTTCTCCGAGGCACGGCAATCGAAGGGAGGGCTGCTGGTGGAGCTGGATGCCTCCGGGCTGGCAGGAGTCACCCCGGTGCGCTGGACCGCACCCAAGCGCCTGGCCGTGCTCCGCGGCACTCTCCAGGACCTGCTGGACAACCCCGCCCATGACCACGCCGAAGATGCGTGGTGCCAGGTAACACTGACGGATGACGGCAGGCCGCCCAAAGCCATGGAGCAGATCCGTACCCGGTTCCCGGACACGCTGGTGCTCAGTTTCGAGCCGGCCAGCGGCCCCAGGGGCGTCACTGAAAGCTACAGCCGCCGGCTTGCCAGGGCCACGGACGACCTCGATGTCTGCTGCGGATTCCTGGACCATGTGCGCGCCAGGGAAGCCAGCGAGCAGGAGCGGGAACTGTTTACCGAAGTGCTGCAGAAGGTCAACGCGGCGGAGGCCGCCAAATGAGGATCCACCGTCTGGAGATACAGGCCTTCGGCCCCTTCGCCGGCCGCGAAACAATCGATTTCGATGAGCTGGGGGCGCAGGGGTTGTTCCTGCTGAACGGACCTACCGGTGCCGGGAAGACCAGTGTGCTGGACGCAATTTGCTTCGCTCTCTATGGGTCCGTCCCCGGCGCCCGCCAGGAGGCCAGAAAGCTGCGCAGCGACCACGCAGCCCTCGGCACAGAGCCGGAAGTGCTGCTGGATTTCAGTGCAGGGGAGCGCCGGTTCAAGGTGATCCGCAGCCCGCAGTGGGAGCGGCCCGCAAAACGGGCCGGAAGCGCCACGGGCACGGTCACGGAGCAGGCCCGCACCCTGCTCAGTGAGCTGGTCCAGGGCGAATGGGTGCAGAAGACAGCACGCAACGATGAAGCAGGCCGGGAGATTCAGGACCTCCTGGGCATGAGCCGGGAGCAGTTCACCCGGGTAGTCATGCTTCCCCAGGGGGATTTCGCCGCTTTCCTGCGGGCTGATGCCACGTCCCGTGCGGAGTTGCTGCAGCGGCTGTTCGGAACCCTGCGCTACGAGGAGATTGAACGCCAGCTCAAGGCTGAGGCAGACTCGGCGAATTCAGCGTTGTCTCTCGCCGAGGCATCCGCAGAGGTGCTGCGGGCACGGGCGAGGAGCGAGGCTGAACGCTGCGCCCGGCTGCTGGGCAATCAGGAAGGCATCGATCAGCTGCCCTCGCCGGTGGAGGAACAGGAACGGGAAGAGGGATCCGGCGGGGAAGGCGAGCGGCCTGCGGGATTCGACGCGACTGCAGCTGAATCCGGTTCAGCGTGGCTGGCCGCCGTCCGTTCCGCCGTGACCTCGCGGCTCTCCGTCCTGCGTCAGACGCAGGGGAAGAAAGACGCAGGGTTCAGGCGGGCCGAAGATCTCCTGCACAAGCTCGAGGCGCGCCGGGCCCGCGGCCTGGCCCGGCTCCAGCTCGAAGCTGAGGAACAGGCCCACGCGGCGCGGCAGGCTGCCAGCCTGCCTCAGCGGGCGGCCCTTGAATCCCACCTGCGGGCAGAGTCCCTGAAGGGCTACCTTGACGCCCTCACTTCCGCTGAGCACGGCTTTCAGCGGGACAGCACTGCGGCCTCGGCCGCCCTTCGGAGTCTCGGAGAGGCAGCTGCTCCCGCAGGCCTGCTGGATCTTGTCCCGGGGCGGAATTCGGCAGCCGCAGACAAGCTGCCGGAGCCAGGAGACATCGCTGTCCTGGAGGAACGGGCTGCCAAGGAAATTTCCGCCGCCGAAAATGCACTGGCGGACTCTGAACGCGCTGCAGCCCTGGCGGAGCTGGCTGCGGAGGAGCAAAGCCGCGAGGCACAGCTGCGCGGGGACGCGGCGGGGGTGGAAGGCACCGCTGCAGTTTTCCGGGATGAACAGGAGACTCTCCGCGCGGCACTTCCAGGGCTGCGTGCCCTGGCTGGGGAAATGGCGCCTGCGCGCCGGCGCATGGAAGACGCAGCCAAAACCGAGGAAGTGATCCGGCTCTACAGGGCGGCACAGGCTGCAGAGACGAATTCGGCGGAACAGGCAGCGCAGGCACGGCAGGTCTACCAGGACGCGCGTGGAAAGTGGCAGGACCTGCTTCAGCTGCGCCTGGACCAGGCGGCAGCGGAACTGGCAGCCTCGCTTGAACCGGGGCAGGACTGTCCGGTATGCGGAAGTACCTCCCACCCTTCGCCGGCACCGCAGCCGGACCATGGGCAGTTTGTCACCCGGGAGGAAGAAGCGGCCGCCCGGGAAGCAACCAGCGCCGCTGAGAAGACGTGGGATGCAGCCCGGACGGCTGCCGAAGCGGATGCCTCCTCCGCAGCGGCGCTGCGGGCTCAGGGTGGGGAAACCGACCCGGATGAGGCACGCCAGGCACGTGAGCACGCGGCTGCGGACCTCCGCGGAGCTGAACAGGCAGCCGCAGAGCTCGTCGTGGCAGAGGAACGGCTCGATGCCATCGACGCTGAACTCGGCCGGCTGGAACAGACCCGCTCCCGCCTCCTTCAGGAGGCTGCGCAGGCACAGGCCCGTGCCGCCGCGGCAGCAGAAGAAACCGCAGAACTTCTCCGCCGCGGTTCCGGCGAGCTTTCCGACCCGCAGACGTTAACAGAACGGCTCACCCTGCTTGGCGAAGTACGCCGCCTCGCTGCTGCCGCCCGGGCAGCGCTGCAGACGGCCCGGCAGACAGCGAATTTCAGGGACGAGGCGGAGCAGGCCCTGACGGCGGCACTTTCCGGCACGGGTTTCCCGGATGCGGCAGCGGCACGTGCCGCCCTGCTCCCCGCCGCGGACGCCGAGGAGCTTCGCGAGCAGATTGCCACGCTCGATGCGCAGGCCGCCCGGCTTGCGATGCGGCGCGAGGACGAAGACGCACTGGTGTCCCTGGACAGCGAGGGCAGGCCGGAGGCCATGCCTGATGAGGAAGACGTAGCCGAAGCAGCTGAGGCCGCTGATGCGGCCCGGCAGGCCGTCTCCGACGCGGCCGTGCAGATAGGCCTGCTGGAAGCCTCCTCCGGCACGCTCGGGGAACTGGCTGAACAGTTGTCTGCGGCTGAAACCGAGATGGAACCCCTGCGCAGCCGCTGCGAGCTTCTGCAGTCGGTCAGCGACACGGCCCGGGGCAACGGGGAGAACAGCTACCGCATGGCGCTGAGTACCTATGTCCTGGCCGCACGTCTGGAACAGGTGGCGGCAGCAGCCACTGAGCGGCTGGCGGCGATGACCGCCGGACGGTACTCGCTTGTGCACGACGACTCCCGTTCGGGCAACCGGAAGGCAGGCTTGGGCCTGCACGTCATCGACGACTGGACGGGTGTCCGCCGGGATACCTCCACTCTCTCCGGCGGCGAGTCCTTCATGGCCTCCCTGGCACTTGCTCTGGGGCTGGCTGACGTGGTCCAGCAGGAATCCGGCGGCACGAGCATGGAGACACTTTTCGTGGATGAGGGTTTCGGAAGCCTGGATGAGGAAGCCCTGGAACAGGTGATGGACGCGCTGGAAGGACTGCGGGACGGCGGACGGGTGGTGGGCCTGGTCAGCCACGTTGCCGAGATGAAGCAGCGAATCGGCGCCCAGCTGCAGATCACCCGGGGCCGCAACGGCTCCACCATCAGTTACCGTGCCGCGGAGGCACTCCCGGTGTAGGAGTGATTCCGCGGGCGGGTCGCATTGTGCGGGTTCCGTGTCAGGCGACCGGTCCCGGCAGCCCGGCCCCGGCTGCCGGGTCCTGCATCTTCCGACGGTGTGATGTCGCGATAATGTCGTTCGGCGGCCGGGCAGCATTTTTGCGACACAGCGTGTACGCCGCCAGCGAGCACGTCCGCAGGAGGCAGCAGCGCCGCGGTAGAATCGGCATGTATCCGGGTCGGGCGCATCGGGAGGAGGGACGATGCGCGCTTTTTGCCTGAACTGAGTACCGCATGAAACCTTTCACCACCGACACGCAGTCCAGCTCCGACAGCGGGGCAGTCCCCAGCACCGGAATTCGAGAGACCGCCGCGGGGCCGGCCAAAGGACGCTACGGCCGCATCCTTGAGCTTGCCGGACCGGCGTTCTTCCCGGTGGCATTTCTTGCCCGTCTTCCGCTGGCCATGATCACCATCGGCGCCCTCACGCTCGTCACCAGCGTTACCGGGTCCTATGCGCAGGGCGGCTTTGCCGCCGGGGCGGTAGGGATCGGGTCCGCCCTGGGTGGCCCCGCCCTGGGTTACCTGGCAGACCGGATGGGACAGCGCCCGGTGCTGCTGGGTGCCGCCGTCGCCAATCCGCTTTTGATCCTCGCCACGATCCTCACCACACTGCAGCTGCCCGACGGCGGATCACTGGCCGCCGTCCTGGCCGCCGCCTTCGGGATGGGTGCCACCGGGCCACAGGTTGGCCCGCTTGCCCGGGTGCGCTGGATGGCGCTGACTGCCAAGGACCGAACTGGCAGGGAAATGGGAACCGCGCTGTCCTACGAGAGCATGGCGGATGAACTGAGCTTTGTCCTGGGTCCGGCACTTGTAGGCCTGCTTGCAGCCGCCGTCGCCCCCTGGCTTCCCTTGGCGCTGGCTGCTGCGCTGTCCGTATCCATGGTCAGTGCATTTGCCTTCCACCGGTCCGCGGCTATCGTCGAGCGGGCGCCGAAGCGGCAGAAAAACCTGCCGCGGAGGCTCCAGGAATCTGCTCCGAGGGAGCGTGCCCGCTGGGGCCTGCTGGCCCTGCCGGTGCTCGGCATGGTGTCGATGGGAACTTTCTTCAGCGCCACCCAGGCGTCCCTGGCCGCGTTTGGCGGTTCCTTCGGTGTCGCTGATGCTGCGGGACTGCTCTACTCCGTCATGGGCATCAGTTCCGCTGCTGCTGCGTTGTCCGTGGCCTTCTGGCCCCAGCGGTTCACCCAGTCGGCCCGCTGGGTTGTGTCTGCGGCGGCCATGACAGCTGCGGCGCTGCTGCTCCTTGTACCCTCCGGGATCCCGGGCATGCTGGCGGCGCTGTTCCTGCTGGGCGTTCCGGTGGGACCGACCATGGTCAGTATCTTCGGGATCGGCGCACAGCTGGCCCCCAAACATCTGATGGGAACCTTCATGACTCTGCTGGCCAGCGGAACGGTGGCCGGCACCGCGGTTGGCTCCGGCATTGCCGGGGCGCTTGCCGAAGCCTACGGGCATTCAGCCGCCTTCCTCGTACCAGCCGGTGCAGCTGCGGCGCTGCTGGTCCTGGGGCTGGCCTCCGCGGCGGCTGTGCGCAGGTCGGCGAACCGAACAGCATAGCCTGTTGCGTGTGCCCATCCCTCATCGCTGACCCTTTCCGGTAACAAAACCGGTGAGGATCTCAATTGTGTTGTCAATCACATATTTTCCTTGACGCGGAGTGACGCATTTCATAGCGTTTAGCGGAAGAACTACCGTTCAACATGCGAACAACATGAAAACCTCAACGGTTTTCACGGCTGTTTAGCTGGGCGGGGTTTGAGCCGGCGAGCGTTTTCGCGGGCTTCCACCGTACAAGGAGCGCACATAGTGAAACGTACCGCCCCCGTTGTCCTCGCCGCCGCTGCGGCACTGGTCCTCAGTGCCTGCGGCGGAGGTTCGCTTTCCGGAGACGAAGGAACAGCACCTGCTGAAGGGGCAGGAAGTTTGACCGCACTCACCGTCGGTGTGATCCCCATTGTGGACACCGCACCGATCTGGCTCGGCAAGGAGCAGGGTTTCTTCGAAGCGGAAGGAATCGACCTGAATATCGAGACGACCACCGGGGGTGCCGCTGCCGTCCCCGGTGTGGTGAGCGGCGATTTCCAGTTCGCTTTCGGGAACGTCATTTCGGTAATGGTTGCCAATGACAAGGGGTTGGAGCTGCAGTTTGTGTCCAACGGAAACTCGACCACAGGGGACACTTCGTCTGACTTCGGTGCCGTTGTAGTCGCGGCGGACTCAGACATCCAGGATGCAGCGGACCTGAGCGGCAGGACTGTGTCCGTGAACAACCTTGCCAACATCGGTGACACTACAATCCGCAAGGTCGTGGAAGATGCCGGGGGCGATCACGAGAGCATCAAATTCGTGGAAGTTCCCTTCCCGGAAGCCCCCGCAGCCCTCGAAGGCGGACAGGTCGATGCAGCGTGGATCCTCGATCCGTTCCTGACGCAGTCCGTGGACAACGGCGCAAGGGTCATTGCCTACAACTTCGCCGAAACGCACCCCAACCTGGACATAAGCGGATACTTCACGTCCTCTTCCTACGTCGACCAGAATCCCGAAACTGCAGAGCAGTTCACCCGGGCCATGAAGAAGTCGCTGGAATACGCCCAGGCGAACCCTGATGAAGTCCGCGAAATCGTAGGAACCTACACAAAAATCGACGCTGAGATGCGCTCGAAAATGATTCTGCCCACCTTCAGGGCAGAGTTCGACCGCGAAGGTCTGACCGTGCTCGGTGAAGCCGCCGCCAGCTACGGAACGCTGTCCAAGGTGCCCGACCTGGACGCCATGCTGCCTGCACAGGACTAACCCCGTGCCACATGTTCGGTTCGAGAAGAACGAGAGTATATGAAATCCGCAAAACGACTCCCAACGGGGCCGTTGCTGGGGCTGGCGGGAATCCTCGGATTCCTGCTCACCTGGGAACTGATTCCCCGGCTCGGAGTGGTCAACCCCCGTTTTCTGCCGCCCGCCAGTGAAGTGCTGGGCGTCTTTGTCAACAACCTCGGCCTCGGAGCGTTCTGGGCCGCGGTTGTGGACACCATGACCGGATGGTTCCTGGGTCTGCTGATCGCCACAGCCGCCGCAGTAGTCCTGGGACTGGTCATCGGTTCCAGCCCGTTCCTGCGTAAGGCCACCAACTCAACTATCGAGTTCCTCCGGCCCATCCCGTCAGTGGCCCTGATCCCGCTGGCCGTGCTGCTGTTCGGGTTCCGCATCGAGTCAACGCTGCTGCTCGTGGTCTATGCCTCCTTTTGGCAGGTGCTGATCCAGGTCCTCTACGGAGTGGCAGACGTGGATCCGGTGGCCAGCAACACCGCCAAGAGCTTCGGGCTCGGACGCCTGGCACGCATCCGCTACGTGGTGTGGCCCACGACCCTCCCGTACCTGATGACGGGAGTCCGGCTGGCCGCCGCCGTCGCACTAATCCTGGCAATCACCGCGAGCCTGATCATCGGATCTCCGGGTCTGGGCAAGGAGATCGCCAACGCCCAGTCAGGCGGGGCCATTGCCCAGATGTACGCCCTGGTCCTGACCACCGGCGTCCTCGGCATCCTGATCAACATGGGAATGCGCGTGATCGAGCGCCGCACCCTGTCCTGGCACAGCTCGGTCCGCGGGGAGGTCGTGGTATGAACACGCTCAAGAAAGCCGGCTACCTGATCGCCTTGCCCGCCCTGCTGATTTTCATTTGGTGGATCAGCACCCAGGGCAGCACCAACTTCTTTGTACCCAAGCCCGGCACGCTGGTGGAGAAGTTCGTGCAGGTCTGGACCTGGGACCGTTTCGTGGCCGACGTCCTGCCGAGCCTCATTCGGCTGGTGACCGGCATCGCCCTGGCGATTGTCCTGGGCACCTGCCTGGGGATACTGGTGGGCACCACCCGCTGGCTCCGCAGCCTGATGGAACCGGTGCTGGAGTTCTTCCGGGCCATTCCGCCGCCGGTGCTGATTCCGGTGCTGATGCTGCTGATCGGCATCAATGACCAGATGAAGGTAGCCGTGATTGTCTCCGGCTGTATTTGGCCGGTCCTGCTGAACACCATCGAGGGCGTCCGTGCCGTGGACGGAGTGCTCAGCGACTCCGCCCGCACCTTCCGGATCAGCGGCTTTGCCCGCCTGCGGTACCTCGTGCTGCCCAGCGCCAGCCCGCAGATCATGGCCGGCGTACGGCAGTGCCTGTCCATTGGGCTGATCCTGATGGTCATCTCGGAGATGTTCGCATCTTCCGAAGGTCTGGGCTTCACAATCGTCCAGTTCCAGCGGTCTTTTGCCATCCCGGAAATGTGGAGCGGCATCGTAGTCCTTGGCCTGATCGGTGTGGCCATGTCATTTTTGTTCCAGTGGTCCGAACGCCGCATCCTCGGCTGGTATCACGGTTTGAGAGAGGTAGAACATGCAGAGTAATCCCACGGAAGGCCAGGCCCAGCCGCTGCTGTCGGTCCGCGGCGTCCAGAAGATCTACAAGGTCGATGCCGGGGAGATCGAAGCTGTCCGAAACCTGACTTTCGACCTTCGTCCCGGCGAACTCGTCTGCCTGGTTGGTCCATCCGGCAGCGGCAAAACCACCCTGCTGAAGATCATCGCCGGGCTGATGGCTCCAACCTCCGGCGAGGTTGTGCTCGCAGGCAAAAAGGTCACCGAGCCGCCCAAGGACATGGCAGTGGTGTTCCAGGAATACGGGCGCAGCCTCTTTCCATGGATGACCGTCCGCGGCAACGTGGAGCTCCCGCTGAAAAACGCCGGCATTGCCAAGGGCGAGAGGAACCAGCTGGTGGACAATGCGCTGGAGGCCGTGGGGCTCGCCCATGTTCCCACCAGCTACCCCTGGCAGCTCTCCGGCGGCATGCAGCAGCGTGTGGCGATTGCCCGCGCAGTTGCCTATCAGCCCAAGGTGCTGCTCATGGATGAGCCGTTCGCCGCCGTCGACGCCCAGACCCGGGCAGACCTCGAAGACCTGGTCCGCAGTGTCTGGGAGAAGCTGGGCGTGACGATCCTGTTCGTCACGCACGATATCGATGAGTCCGTTTACCTGGGGGAGAGGGTGGTGGTGCTTTCCAGCTCACCGACCGTAGTGCAGGAGGACATCGTGATTGACCTGCCGGAGCAGCGGGACCAGCTCACTACCCGGTCCCTTCCGCGCTTTGTGGAACTGCGGAACCACGTTTATGAGCAGATCCAGATCGCCAAGCAGAACAAAGGCCGTGTTCCCGGCGCCGAGCCTGCAGCGCCGCGGACCAATGGTCCCCGCGTGCCGGCCGTGACTCACGGAATCACGGGAGACGGCGGGGCAGGAGAGGCCTGACCGGCAACTTTCCGTATGTCCCCCCGGAACGGGGCCGGCGGATTCCTCCTTGGGGAGGAGTCCGGCGGCCCTGTGCCGCACGTGGGGAGGTGGCCTAGTATCGAAAGTCAGTACCCGCGTACCGCACGGGTGCCGGGAACCACCAAGGGGAGGAAACGCCATGGCTGACGCAGGCAAGGGAACACCGGAGGATCAGGACAAGAACGGCGGCACCGGGCCCGAAGGTACCATCCCCGAATCAAATGACGGTGTGGCAGCAGCCAGCACCGAAGAAGCATCCAACTTCGAGCCCGAAGAGGACGAGGGCGCGGATTCCTGACGCGGCCGGCTGATCCGTTCCCCGGAACGGATCAGCCCAGGCTGGGGGCGTGGCTCGGCGGAAGCGGAATGTAGATGTTTCCGGTGGTTACGCCTCCGGTCGCCACCTCGTCGGCGTCGGAGTCTGTGTCCGGCGCCTCAGGCGCAGCAATCTCAGGTTCGGCCGCCAGGATTCGCAGTGCCGCTGCCGCTTCATGTGCTGCCGGACGCGCTTCCGGCAGGCGGTTGGTCATGGCGCGAAGCAGCTCAACCCAATCGCTGCCCAGCGAGTCCGGAATCTCGGGGTCTCGCAGCAGCCGGGCAACCGCGGCTTCCACGATGGGGCCCGGGAAGGCCTTCTCACCCGTTAGGGATTCCAGCAGCACCAGGCCGAGTGAATAAATGTCTGTTGAAGGAGCGACCGTGCCGCCCTGGGCCTGTTCGGGGCTCAAATAATTCGCTGTGCCGATGGTAGCCCCGTGGGCGGTGGCCACTGTAGCCTCCACCAGGCGTGCGATGCCAAAGTCCGTGAGCTTGGGATACAGCCGGGAATCGCATTCCTGGGGATAGAGCAGGATGTTGGCCGGCTTTACGTCGCGGTGGATAACTCCCTTTGAATGTACGTACCCCAGTGCATCAGCCAGATCGGCTCCCAGTGAGGCAACGGACACCGCCGGCAGGGGGCCGGACTTGAGGGTGCGGCGAAGATCCATGCCGTCCACCAGCTCCATGACCAGGAAGGTCAGGACCTGCCCGTCCTCCTGCGTGTGCAGTCCGGCATCCAGCAGGGTAACGAGACCGGGGTGGTTCAGCGTAGCCAGCAGCAGGGTCTCGGTCTGCTGGCGGCGGTAGTCATCGTCCTGCTGAGTGCTGGGGCGAAAGACTTTGACGGCAACTTCGCGTCCAAGGTTCTCGTCCAATGCCCGGTAGACGGAAGCAGCGCCACCAGAGCCGATCAGGTCGGTGGTACGGTAACGCTGCCCCAGAAATAGGTCCACGGGCGTCCTCACTTAAGGGTTCAACTGCGGGGATGAAACATGGACGGATCAAGCTAAGTAAATCGAAAGCACACTTAGTAATACTTTCATAGTGCACTGACTGTTCAATCCTATCCTGGTGATTCACCCCCGCCGGACCGATTCGCCCGCCGTAACCAAGTCTTTACCTGGCGGGTGTGCTTCCTGCAAGAAAATCCACCGCTGCGTTCTTGAAGGCCCGGGACGTGACCGCGTTGGCGTGCCGGCGTCCGGGCAGCAGCAGCAGGTCCGCCTGGCCGTTGAGCTCGGCAAGCTGCGGAGCGCTGACCGCGAGTTCGTCCTGTTCTCCGGCCACCAGCAGCAGCGGCATGGAAGGCACTGCAGCTTCGGGCTGGAAGGGCTCTTCCTTAATCGCCTCGATCAGCGTCAGCAGTGCCTCCAGATTGTTGCTCGGCACCAGCTGGGCCATCCGCAGCAGGTCGGCGCTCACCGGATCCGCGAGCGGCGTTCCGTCGGCCAGGTGCTGCCGCGCACCGTCCAGATCGAACTCGGCCAGCGGGTCCCCGGCTCCGGGGCCGCCCAGCACCATACGGTTCACCAGGTTCGGTGCAGCAGCTCCGAGTTCCCAGGCAAGGCGCGAACCGAGCGAGTAGCCCACCACATCGACGCCCGACGCCGCATCGCCGTCGGTCAGCGGGCGCACTCCGGCCTGGGCGAGCAGATCGATCAGCTGGGCACGGATCCGGCTCGGTGCGTACTCCCGGCGTTCCTGGGGCGCGCCGCTGCGTCCGTGGCCGGGCAGGTCAACGGTGATGACCCGCCGTCCGGCGCCCGTCAGTGCACCGATCCAGCCCGTTGACTGCCAGTTCAGCTCCGTTGAGGAGGCGAACCCGTGCAGCGCCAGGACCGGCCGCAGCGCGCTGCCGCCGTCGGGCTCATGGATTTCGCTGTGCAGGGCAGGGAAAGTGCCGATGCCTGCGGTCATGCCTAGTCCTCGTCCAGGACGGCGGAGAGCCGGACGCGGCGGCGGGCAGGGGCTTCCTGCGGGACCGTGCCGACAATCCCGGCTGTATCGTCGGGAACCTCGAAGACCACCAGGGGCTCGCCCACGTTAATCTTCTCGCCCGCTTCTCCGTAGATGCGGGCGACGACGCCGGCCTGGGGAGATGGCAGCTCAACTGCCGACTTGGAGGTTTCCACCTCCACGAGCGGCTGGTTGCGTTCCACCTGGTCGCCCGGGGCGACGAGCCATTCCAGGACGGTTGCTTCGATCAGGCCTTCGCCGAGGTCGGGCAGGGGGAATGAGATTTCAGCCACGCCGGTACTCCAATACTCGCTGGATCCCAAAAAGGATGCGGTCAATGTTAGGGATGTATTCGTCTTCGAGGTCACCCGAGGGATACGGTACGTCGAATCCGGTGACCCGCTCCACCGGGGCCTTGAGCGTGTCGAAACAATGCTGCGTGATGAGCGCGGAGACTTCCGCTCCCAGCCCGGCTGTCAGCGGCGCTTCATGCACAACGACGGCGCGCCGCGTCTTCGAGACTGAAGCGGCCAGCCCTGCGGCATCGATCGGCTTCAGCCAGCGCAGGTCGAGGACCTCGATGTCGATTCCGTCCTCGGCGGCGAGTTCGGCAACCTGGAGGCAGCGGGCCACCATTGCGCCCCAGGCCACCAGGGTCAGGTGCCGGCCTGGCCTGACAACCGTTGAACCCTGCAGGTTCCCCGGTGCTGCGGTGTCAACGCTGTCTTTCTGCCAGTAGCGGGATTTCGGTTCCATGAAGATCACCGGGTCCGGCTGGGCTGCAGCGTGCCGCAGCAGGTGGTAGGCCTGGTGCGGGCTCGACGGCGATACTACCTTCAGGCCCGGGACGTGGGCGAACAGTGCTTCCAGTGATTCGCCGTGGTGTTCCGGGGCCCGGATGCCGCCGAAGCTGGGCACCCGCAGCGTTACCGGCATGGGCATGGTGCCGCGGCTGCGGTAGTTCATGCGGGCCAGCTGGGTGATGATCTGGTTCACCGCCGGGTAGGCGAAGCCGTCGAACTGGACTTCCGGGATGGGGTGGAAGCCCGCCATAGCCAGTCCCACAGACATGCCGAGGATGCCCGACTCGGCGAGGGGCGTGTCGAAGACCCGGCTGGCGCCGAACTGCTTCTGCAGGCCGTCAGTGATGCGGAAGACGCCGCCAAGGCGTCCGACGTCCTCGCCCAGCACTACGGCCTTGGGGTCTTCAGCAAGGATTTCCGCCAGGGCGCGGTTGAGCGCGGCCTGCATGGACATGGTTTCCACCGTGTCCGCGGGGGAGTCTGCCTGCATGGGGCGTGTTCCTTCGGTCAGCTGGCTAGACATGTTCGGATTCCTCCCGCCAGGCGCGGGCCTGGGCCTTGAGTTCTTCGGTGGGTTCGGCGAAAACGAAGTCGAACATTTCCCGGCCGGGGCGGGATTCCAGTGCCTGGATGCCTTCGCGGACGGCGTCCGTGTGTGCCTTCGCCTCCTCTGCGGCGGAGTCCAGGAATGCCTGGTCGGCTGCTCCGCTTTCCAGCAGCAGGGCTGCCATTCGGGCAACGGGATCCTCGCCGCCGTCGCGCCGTTCTTCGTCGAGGGTGCGGTAGCGTCCCGGATCATCGCTGGTGGAGTGCGGGCCGCGGCGGTAGGTCATTGCCTCGATAAGCACCGGGCCGTTCCCTGCCCGGGCATGTTCCAGGGCGGCACGGGTTGCCCGCACGACGGCGGGGGCATCGTTTCCGTCCACGGTCACCGAGGCCATTCCGTACCCTGCGGCGCGTGCCGCAACGGTGCCGCCGGCAACCTGTTCCTCGGTGGGCAGGGAGATGGCCCATCCGTTGTTCTGGACGAAGAAGACCACCGGGGCCTTCAGCACGCCCGCAAAGTTCATGGCTTCATGGACGTCGCCCTGGGAGCTGGCTCCGTCACCGAAATAGGTGATGGCAGCGGGCATCCGGCTGCCTGCGGCATCAGGTTCCGCTGCCGCTGCCAGCCGCTGGCCGTGCGCCCAGCCGACTGCGTGCAGCACGGAGCCGCCGACTACGGCCTGGATCGGTGCCAGGCGGGTGCTGACCGGGTTGTACAGGCCGCCGTGCCAGCTGGCCTTGTGGGTGGACATGTACTCCACCATGTCTACGCCGAGGGCCAGGGCGACACCCATTTCCCGGTAGGTGGGGAAGGCGAAGTCGCGGGAGCCGTCGAGGGCGAAGGCGCTGCCCACCTGGGCGGCTTCCTGTCCCAGTTCCGGGGCGTAGCCCGGGAGGATGCCCTGCCGCTGCCAGGCCACCGCGGCGACGTCGAGGTCGCGTGTGCTGATCAGCAGTTTGTACAGCTGGCGCAGTTCCTCGGCTGTGAGCTCGGGGATGCTCGTGATGTCTAGGTCCATGAGGCAGAACGTAACGGGCCTCACGTCGCAACGCAAACAGCTACTGTAATGGTGAACACAGTGTACAGATGGTGCAGTCAGATGGGTGATTGTCTGGACAAACTGCTAAGTCTGGCCGAACCGTACGGATGCGCCGTGTGCGCCTGCGCCCGCATCGGCCGCCTCAGGGCCGGGGGCGGGACCGGGACTGGCTTTTATTTTATTTCCGGGTATGGTCAGAATAACGGTTATATCAGTTGCACTGCTAAGCCGTTTTTCCAAAGTAGATAAAAGTTAGGCGGCCTGAAGAAAAGTCCTGCTGCCGCCAGCCAGTCGCTGAGGAGTATGAATGTCCGGAAACGTCAAAAAGCCAGGTAAGTCCATCAAGGAAAAGCGTGCAGAGAAGCGGGCCAAGTCCGCTGCGGCAGAGCCCGCTCCGCGCAAGCGCAAGGGATAGCGCGCCACCCGGAGCGGCAGAGCCCGCTCCGCGCAAGCGCAAGGGATAGCGCGCCGCCCGGCGGAGCGGCAGCGGTCCGGGGAGCGCCCCCGGGGGGCGGGCCCGGACCGCTGCCGCAGCTGTGCTGCTTAATCAGTGCGGGATAATCAGTGCGGGTGAGACCGGGTAATTTTTGCGGGCGGCAGGATCATCTCCTAACATCCCTTGAATTATTTTCAATTATCTTTTGGTGTGGCTTGGTGATTTGTCGGTGCCTATCCTAAAACAGCGGCAACGAGACTTACTGTGAAAAACCACCAGAAAGTCTTGCGGTGTTTATGCCTCATCCGGCGGTGGAATTCCGGATAGCAGCGCCCTGTTTTCCGTGCGTGGCGCGGTGCACCCCGGGCGGCTCTGCCGCTAAAGTTCCCTCAGGGGCGGCATCAGCGGTCCCGGAACCGGGCAAGCCGCCTGGTTCCGCCCGGATTTCCTCTATGGAAGGCTGCCATGGCAACAGATCAGCTCGACGCCCGGATCGTCTCCCTCTTCACCGACGACCCCCGCATGTCCGTCCTGGAGGCCTCCCGCATACTCAAAGTTGCCCGTGCCACTGTCCAGGCCAGGCTGGACCGCATGCAGCGCAACGGGGTCATAGCCGGCTGGGGTCCCAGGCTCGATCCGGCCGCGCTGGGCTACGTGGTGACCGCGTACTGTTCGCTCACCATCCGCCAGGACATGGGGCACGACGCCGTCGTAGCAGCCCTGGCGGAAATTCCGGAGGTGCAGGAAGCGCACACCGTGTCGGGGGAGAGCGACCTCATCGCCCGGGTGGCTGCACGGTCCAACTCGGACCTGCAGCGTGTCATCGACTCGATGGTGGCCACCGGCGCCGTCCTGCGCTCCTCTTCGGTGATTGTGCTGAACACCCACTTCGAAGGCCGGATGCTTCCGCTGCTGCATGCCGCGGCAGGCACAGACGCCTCGGCGCCAGAGCAGAGCGCGTAACTTTCCACCCGCAATTCGCTCATTCTTTCGTGGCGTCAGTTAGAGTCATCCTGACCCTTACTAAACCAGCGGCGGCCTCGGGCCTGCCAGCCAGGAAGGCACCCACGGGATGAGCCCCAGATATGCCAACGTTTCAGAGCGGGAGCAGGAACCGCCGTCGCTGGCCATTTCCACCGTGATCTTTGCACTGCGGCCGGATCCGGATACCGGAAACCTGACCCTCTGGCTTCCCCTGGTGCGCCGAATCCGGCAGCCCTACCGGGATTTGTGGGCGCTGCCGGGCGGCCCGCTGCGCCCCTCTGAGTCGCTCCAGGACGCCGCTGCCAGGAACCTGCGGGAGACTACGGCCCTGGCACCGCGGTACCTGGAACAGCTGTACGCCTTCGGCGGGCCGGACAGGTCACCGTCTCCGCGAGTGGTGTCGATTGTGTACTGGGCGCTGGTGCAGCCGGACGAAGCTGCGCTGGCACGGCAGGATGAAAACGTCGCCTGGTTCCGCGCAGACCGGGTGGGGACCCTGGCGTTCGACCACAACCAGATCGTTGAGTACGCGCTCTGGCGCCTGCGCAACAAGCTCGAGTACGGCTCCGTGGCTTATGCGTTCCTCGGATCCACCTTCACCCTGGCCCAGGTCCGGGAAGTTTATGAAGCCGTCCTCGGCCGGGCAATGGACCCGGCGAACTTCCGCCGCCAGCTCCAGTCGTCGGTGCATATTGAGCCCACCGAGGAATACCTGCAGGGCGGACGGCACCGGCCCCCAAGGCTATACCGCTACACCGGCCCGGATCCCCGGGAGAACTCCTTCCCCAGCCAGCCACCACAAGCAACGGAGCACTGATATGACTGCAACGATTCCGGTCCCGGGCGGCAGCGTAGCCACCCGGATCGCCCTGCTTTCCGGCCCCGAAGAGGCGCTGAAGCCGGCACAGGCTTCCACGGCCACCTGCACCCCGGGACTTGCCGCGGGTCCGTGGGATTTCGACGCCGCCCCGGGCTACGGTCCCGGCGCCTCCCTGGCGGATGCCGCACCGGCAGGGACCCCCCGCCAGGGCGAGCTTCCGCAGATCTACCGCCGGGCATCGGATGCCGAACTGGAAGAACGGATCACCCGTGCGAAGGCGGCGCTGGGAGACCGCGTGGTGATCCTGGGGCATTTCTACCAGCGGGATGAAGTGGTGCGGCACGCAGATTTCGTGGGAGATTCCTTCCAGCTGGCCCGTGCTGCCAAGAGCCGCCCGGACGCTGAAGCCATCGTGTTCTGCGGTGTGCATTTTATGGCCGAGACCGCGGACCTGCTCTCCGGACCGGAGCAGGCCGTTGTACTGCCGAACCTGGCGGCCGGGTGTTCTATGGCGGACATGGCCGACGCCGATTCCGTTGCCGAATGCTGGGAGCAGCTTTCCGCGCTGTATGGCCAGGATGCCGACGCCCAGGGCCGGCAGCCGGTCATTCCGGTGACCTACATGAATTCCTCGGCAGCGCTGAAGGCGTTCTGCGGTGACAACGGAGGCATTGTCTGCACGTCCTCCAACGCAGCCGCGGTCCTGGCATGGGCATTTGAACGCGGACAGCGGGTGCTGTTCTTTCCGGACCAGCATCTGGGCCGCAATACGGCCAAAGCCATGGGCATTCCGCTTGAAGCCATGCCCCTGTGGAATCCGCGCCTGCCGCTGGGCGGCAACACCCCGCAGGCCCTGCAGGACGCCAAAGTCCTGCTTTGGAACGGATTCTGCTCAGTTCACAAGCGCTTCACCGTGGCCCAGATCGAACGCGCACGTGCGGAGCACCCGGGGGCCCGGGTAATCGTCCACCCGGAATGCCCCATGCCGGTGGTTGACGCCGCGGACGGGTCCGGTTCCACGGACTACATCCAGAAAGCCATCGCCGCAGCGCCGGCAGGGAGCACGTTCGCCGTCGGAACCGAGATCAACATGGTGAACCGGCTGGCGTCCCAGTATCCGCAGCACACCATTTTCTGCCTCGATCCGGTGATCTGCCCCTGCTCCACCATGTACCGGATCCACCCGGGCTACCTGGCCTGGGTGCTGGAAGGACTCACCGCAGGCCAGGTGCACAACCGGATTAGCGTTCCAGCGGCCACCGCCGATGCTGCCCGCACCGCCCTGGAACGGATGCTGGCGGTGCGGCCGTGAGCATCGCCGTCGTCGGCAGCGGTATTGCCGGGCTGTACGCCGCGCTTTGCGCCGCCGAGACGGCTGAGGTGGTGCTGGTGTGCAAGTCTGACCTCCGGCACAGCAATACCTGGCATGCCCAGGGCGGAATCGCCGGTGTTTCCCGGGACGCTGCCGAGCCGGGCGATTCCGCTGACCTGCACTGCCGGGACACCCTGGCCGCAGGGGCCTGGGCGGGGAACCGTGCCGCGGCAGAAGCGCTCTGCCGCCAGGCCGGGGAACACCTGCGGCGCCTGCAGGACCTGGGCGCAGTGTTTGACGCCAACCCGGACGGGTCCCTGGCGCTCGGCCGGGAAGCCGCCCACTCAGCCCGCAGAATCCTGCATATCGGCGGGGACGCCACCGGCGCCGGCATCGCAGCTGCCCTGATTGAAGCTGTGCTCCGCCACCCGGGCATTACCGTCCTGGCGGACACCTTCGCGCTCCGCCTGAACCTTGCGGGCGGGGCGGTGACGGCTCTGGACGTCCTCACGGCAGGCAGGATCAGCAGCATCACGGCGGACGCCGTCATTCTGGCCACGGGCGGGGCGGGGGAGCTCTACCCGCACACCACCAATCCCGCCGGTGCCACCGGAGACGGCGTTGCCCTGGCTTCCCGCGTCGGCGCGCGGACCGCAGGCGAGGAGTTCTTCCAGTTCCACCCCACGTCCCTGGCGGTGCCCGGCAATCCGCTGATCTCCGAGGCTGTCCGCGGCGAGGGGGCGGTGCTGCGCGACGGCCGCGGCGAGCGGTTCCTGGCGCGCTTCCACGATGACGCCGAGCTGGCACCGCGCGACGCCGTCTCCCGCGCAATTGCCCAGCACCTCCAGCACACGGGCGAGGGGCACGTGTGGCTCGACGCCACGGTGGTGGCCCGGCGGCGCGGTGCGGGATTCCTTGCCCGCCGCTTTCCCGGCCTGGCGGCAGCGACCACCGCACAGGGATACGACTGGGAACGCGAACTGCTGCCCGTGCTGCCCGCAGCACACTACTGGATGGGCGGCATCGCCACGGATCTGGCCGGGCGGACCTCAGTGCCGGGACTCTACGCAGCGGGAGAAGCAGCCTGCACCGGTGTTCACGGTGCCAACCGCCTTGCCTCGAACTCCCTGCTGGAGGGCCTGGTCTTCGGTGCCCGCGCCGCGGCGGCCAGCACAGCCCCCGGCTCCGCCCGGGCATGGGAAGCCGGCGCGCCCGCCGGGCTGTGGGCAGGCATCGCAGCAGCCCCTGCAGCAGACCCTGTAAAAGGCCCCGCGGGGGACTGCGGCGGACTGCCCGCGCCCGCAGCGCCGGCACCGCCCGCCGGGGACGTCCCGGACCGGGCCGCATTGCAGGCGCTGATGTGGGAGGACGCCGGAGTGCTGCGCAGCGGACACGGGCTGGCGCGAGCTGCTGCCGTACTGGGCGCCGGTGCCGCTCCCGCGATACCCGCGGACACCGCCCCGGTACCGGCGGCTGCCCGGACCGAGCTGGAGAACGAAAACCTGCTGACCTGCGCGCGCCTCCTGGTCGCTGCCGCATCCCGCCGCAAATCCCCGGTCGGCGCCCACTTCCGATCCGATGCCCTGCCAGCGGCCGCCCTGTATGTACCGAAAGCCGCAGCGCCCGAAGCCCGCCTTCCCGAACCTGCCTGACTGATGAACGGACGCACCCGATGACCAACGCACAGCTTTCCGGCCACAACGGAGCCGGACCCGCGCCCGCCCCGCTGCCGCAGACAGCCGGAGCATCACCCCTGCCGCTCCCTGCCCCGGCAGTAGATCTCCTCGTCGCCGCCGCGCTCGCAGAGGACGCCCCGTGGGGAGACCTGACCTCTCACGCCCTGGTTCCGGAACACGCCACCGCCACTGCGTTCCTGACCGCACGCGAAGCGGGAATCTTCTGCGGGGAGCAGGTCCTCGAGTCGGCCTTCCGGCAGGCCGGCGCCGGCACTGCCGTGATCCAGCTGGTGCGTGACGGCGAGCACTTTGACGCCGGCGGCATCCTTGCCGAGATCACCGGGCCCGCCCGGACCGTGCTCACCGCGGAGCGGGTGGCGCTGAACCTGGCCCAGCGGCTGTCCGGAATTGCCACGCTGACTGCCCGGTTCGTTGCGGAAACCGCCGGCACCCGGGCGAGAATCGCGGACACCCGCAAGACCACCCCCGGGCTCAGGGTCCTTGAACGCTACGCAGTGCGCTGCGGCGGCGGGTTCAACCACCGTTACTCCCTCTCCGATGCGGTGATGGCCAAGGACAATCACCTGGCCGTCCTGGCCGCAGCCGGGCTTGACCTGGCGACGGCCCTCCGCGAGGCACGGGAAAAACTCTCCCACACCGTCCATTTCGAGGTTGAAGTGGATTCGCTGGACCAGATCGAAGCGGTGCTGGCAGGCGGAGCGGATACCGTGCTGCTGGATAATTTCAGTCCCGAGGACCTGCGCCGCGGAGTGGAAGCGGTCAATGGGCGGGCCCTGACCGAAGCCAGCGGCAATGTCCGGCTGGAAACCGTCGCCGCCATTGCTGCCACCGGAGTGGACATCATTTCCGCCGGTGCACTGACCCACAGCGTCCGGGCACTGGACCTGGGCCTGGACATCCGTGCCTGTGTGGACCCGCAGTAGGAGCGGACGCTGATGATCTACTTTGATGCCGCCGCCACTACTCCGGTGCGCCAGGAGGTCCTGACGGCGCTGGCCCCGCTGTACATGAGCGACTTCGGCAACCCCTCCAGTACCCACTCCGCCGGCCAGACGGCAGCCCGGGCCCTGGACTACGCCCGGCGGACCACTGCCGAGGTAATCGGCTGCAGGCCCGGAGACATTGTCTTCACCTCCGGCGGCACCGAGGCAGACAACCTTGCCGTCAAGGGCCTGGCCCTGGCCTCCCCGCAGGGACGCCACATCGTTGCCAGCGCCGTCGAACACCCGGCCGTGCTCGAATCCCTGTCCTACCTCCAGCGGTTCCACGGGTTCGCCGTCACCCTGGTCCCCGTGGACGGCACCGGCCGGGTGGACCCGCGGGAAGTCGAAGCTGCGCTGAGACGGGACACCACGCTGTGCACCATCATGACGGCCAACAACGAGGTGGGCACGCTGCAGCCGATCGCGGAGATCGCCGAGCTCTGCAGCGCCCGGGGGATCCCCTTCCACACCGACGCAGTACAGGCCGCCGGATGGCTGCCCGTCTCGGTAGCCGGCACCGGCGTTGACGCCATGAGCATCTCAGGACACAAGCTTGGTGCGCCCAAGGGCTGCGGGCTGCTCTACGTGCGGGGAGTGCTGCCCTTGGAGCCGCTGGTCCATGGCGGCGGCCAGGAGCGCGGGCGCCGTTCGGGGACGGAGAACGTGGCAGGCGCCGTTGCCGTGGCAACCGCACTGAAACTCGCAGACGCGGAACGTGCCGCCGCTGCGCCGCGGGCGGCGAAGCTTCGGGACTACCTGATCGATTCAGTCCTCCGGGCGGTGCCCGGGGCGCTGCTGACCGGCCACCGAACGGAACGGCTACCCGGCCACGCCTCCTTCTGCTTCCCCGGAACCAGCGGGGAATCCATCCTTCTGGAAGCCGAACGGGCCGGGGTGCTGTGCTCCTCCGGTTCCGCCTGCGCGGCCGGGTCGGACGAACCCTCAGCGGTACTCACGGCCATGGGGGTGGACCGGGAAACGGCCCAGACCGCCGTCCGGCTCAGCTTTCCACCCGGCGTTCGGGAGAACGAAGTGGCCCTGGCCGCCCGTGCCCTGGCCGGTGCAGTTGAGCGCGTTCGGGGATTGGCACAGGTACCGCCGGCGTAGCATCGCGTCGCAATACCCGCCGGTAACATGGCAGCCCTACACTGCAGTAATGCACATCACATCACCAGCCCAGGCCCGGACTGCCGAGCGTGGGGAAGCGGCAGCACCCAAGCTTGCCCGGCTCATCGCCTGCCGCACGATTTCCTCCCGCATACCCGGGGAAACGGACGACGCCGAGTTCGCCCGGTTCCGCGCTGAACTGGCCCTGCTCTTTCCTCTGGTCCACGAGCAGCTGACGCTGGAAAGTGTGGGCGGCGGGCTGCTGTTCCACTGGCAGGGAAGTGCTGCGGAGGCCGGCCCGGTGGTGCTGATGGCCCACTATGATGTGGTTCCGGTCCAGGATGAGTCCACCTGGGAGCACCCGCCTTTTGACGGCGTCCTGGCAGATGGATTCATCCACGGCCGCGGAGCGCTGGATGACAAGGGATCCCTGGCCGCGGTCCTCGAAGCCGTGGAAACGCTGCTGGCGGAGGGCTTTGTTCCCGCGCGCAGCATCTACCTGTCCTTTGGGGACAACGAGGAGACCGCCGGGGACACCGCAGCGCAGGCCGCTGCGCTGCTGGCCTCGCGCGGCGTGCGGCCCTGGCTGGTGCTAGACGAAGGCGGTGCCGTTGCCGGCCAGGCCTTCCCGTTCGTCAAGACCCCGGTCGCCGTCATCGGCGTCTCCGAAAAGGGCATACTCGACGTCGAGCTTTCGGTCGAGGATCCCGGCGGACATGCCTCCACACCCAACCGGCTCGGTGCCGCCGCGCGCCTGGCCCGCGCCGTCGTCCGCCTTGACCGTCGCCCCTTCCCGGCAGCGCTGCACCCGGTGACCATCGAAATGCTCGGCCGCCTCTCTGCCGGGGCGCCGCTGCTGCCGGCAGCGCTGTTCGCCCGGGCAGGGGCGCTGCGGCTTCCGCTGACCCGGATCTTCGGTGCGCTGGGCGGTGAGCCCAACGCGCTGACGCGCACCACCGTCGCCCTTACACAGCTGGCCGGGTCCAAGGCATCGAACGTGCTGCCCACCCGCGCCACAGCCAACGCCAACGTGCGGATCGCCCCGGGGGAGAGCATCGACTCGGTGCTGGACCGGATGCGGCGTACCATCCGGGACCGCCGGGTCTCGCTGCGGGTGGTGGAGGGAAGCGAACCCTCACCCGTCTCCTCGACGTCGAACGCCCAGTTCGCCGCACTGGAGGCCGCGATCCGCGAGGTGTTCCCGGACGCCATCCCCGCGCCCTACATCATGCTCGGCGGCACGGATTCCCGGCGCTTCACCGGCATCAGCGACGCGGTGTACCGGTTCGCGCCCTTCCGCATGGACAAGGCCGCCCGCGCCTCAATCCACGCGGACAATGAGAAGCTCTCCATCGCTGCCTTCGGCGAGGGGATCGAGTTCTACCGCCGTCTGCTGCAGAACCTGGTGCCCTGATGCGCGCCCTCGGTCCCGTGGTTTTCTTCCTGGTCCTGGTGGAAATCACCAGCGGCATCCTGCAGGGCTACTACACGCCCATCCTCACCGACATCGCGCGGAACCTGGGCATTGCCGACGGCGACGTCAACTGGTTCGAGGCAGCGCAGCTGATGTTCAGCGCGCTCGCTGTTCCCGTGCTGGCCCGGCTGGGGGACATGTACGGGCACAAGCGGATCCTGCTGGCTTCCACTGTCCTCACGGCGGCAGCGTCCTGGGGCGTGGCCTTCGCACCGGACTTCTGGACCTTCCTGGTGGCGTGGTCACTCCAGGGATTCTACGTGGTGTGGCTTCCGCTGGAAGTTGCGCTGATCTTTGCCCGCGCGGCCTCGGCACCCAACCGGGCGGCCTTGACCCGCAAGGCGGCGGGCGTGCTGGTGGGCGGGCTGCAGTTTGGCGTGATCGCCGGCGCACTTGCAGCCGGAGCCCTGGTGGAGGTCTTCGGCGGGGACCTCCGCCTGACCCTGATGGTGCCGGCGGCCGCGGCCACTGCCTGCATTTTCGCCATCTGGTTCGGTGTACCGGAATCCGGTCTGCGGTCCCCGGGGGCGCTGGATGTCCGCGGATTTGCGATGCTGGCAGTGGGGCTGCTGGTCCTGACCTCCGGCCTGACGTTCCTGCGCATCAACGGAGCAGGGACCTGGTGGGTCTGGGCTGTCCTGGCCGGCGGCCTGGCATCCTTTATCCCCTTTGTGCGCTACCAGCTGCGGCTTGCCGAACCGCTGGTGGACATCCGCATGCTGTGCGCCCCCACCATGTGGCCGGTCCAGCTGACGGCCGGCCTGTTCGGAATCTCGGTACTGGGAGCCCAGGCACCCATGTCCACCTTCGCCCGGACGGACCGGGAGCTGCACGGCTACGGCCTGGGGCTGGAAGCCGGGTCGGTGTCGCTGATTATTGGCGCATACGTGCTGGCGGTCCTCGCCGGGGCGCTGCTCTTTCCGCTGGCGGCCCGCCTGACGACTCCGCGGATCACCCTCGCAGGCGCAGCGGCAGTGGTGGGAACCGGGTACGGACTGTTCCTGCCGTTCCACGATTCCCTGCCCCAGACCCTCACCAACATGGTCATTGCCGGACTGGGTTCCGGGGCCCTGGTAGCAGCGCTGCCGTCAGCTGCGGCCGCGGCAGCCCCGCTCAACCGGACAGGAATGGCCACCGGGCTGACCAACACCACCAAGACCATTGGCGGGTCCTTCGCCTCGGCCATCTTCGGCATAGCCCTGCTCAGCGCCGCCGGTGAAACCCTGGGCGGGGTGGCGGGGGCGGCATCGGCCGCACCGCTGTCCGGCTATCTCACCGTATGGTCGGTGTGCTCGGTAACAGCGTTTATTGCGGCGGCGGCACTGCTGCTCGTGCAGCAAGCTGGCCTTCGCAGACCCGCCGCTGCTTCCCGGGAGCGGCATCGCAGGGAACGACGGCGCTGCCACCGGCGGTCCCGCGGCCCGCTAGTGCGGCCCTAAGGCGGGACTGCGGCGCCGGCTAGGCGTCCGCGCTCCGGCCCGTGGTGCTCTCCGGGCCGTTGAGGCTGGCCAGGAGCTTGTCCATGAGTTCCTTGACCTGGGTCAGCTCTTCGGGGTTCAGCGCCGGTGCCAGCAGGTCATGGATGCCGCGGACATGGATCCGGCCCAGGCGTTTCTGGACGGCCCGCCCTTCCTCAGTCAGGGACAGCTCCACACCCCGCTGGTCATTTCGCGCCGGACGGCGCTGGACCAGTCCCTTGTTCTCCAGCCGCTCAACCATCCGGCTCAGGCTGGGCTGGCTGATCAGCAGGTGCTCGTTGAGCTCGTTGAGACGGGTCCAGCCCGTGGAGCAGCGGCTGAGGTTGAACAGCACGTCATACTCCCGCATGGTGAGTTCCTTGAACTCGGGATCACGCTGCAGCCTGCGCATCACGCCAACCTGTGCCCGGAAGAGCGACTCCCAGGCCTCTGCGGTCTGTTTGACGGTGGTTAGCTGGGCGGTCTCGGAGCTCATGGCTTTAGCCTACTGAAGTTGCGGCGGCCGTGCTGGACAGGGCGGCCTCGCGTGCCGCCACCCGGGCAGCGTGCGTGGGGCCGTCCGGGACATGGGCCGGACGGCGTGAATCGAGTTCACGGCGCAGCTCGGGCAGCACGAACTCGCCGAAGAGGTCCAGCTGTTCCAGGACGGTCTTGAGCGGAAGGCCGGCATGGTCGATGAGGAACAGCTGGCGCTGGTAGTCGCCGAAGTATTCCTGGAAGGTGAGGGTTTTCTCCAGCACTTCCTGCGGGCTGCCCACCGTGAGCGGGGTCTGCGCGGTGAAGTCCTCCATGGACGGGCCGTGTCCGTAGACCGGGGCGTTGTCGAAGTACGGACGGAATTCGTTCACGGCGTCCTGTGAGGACTTGCGCATGAAGAACTGTCCGCCCAGGCCCACAATGGCCTGGTCCGCAGAACCATGGCCGTAGTGCTCGTAGCGTTCGCGGTACAGGCCAATGAGCTGCATGTAGTGCTCCTTGGGCCAGAAGATGTTGTTCGCGAAGAACCCGTCACCGAAGTACGCGGCAATCTCCGCAACCTGCGGGGTGCGGATGGAACCGTGCCAGACGAAGGGGGCGACGCCGTCGAGCGGGCGGGGCGTGGACGTGAAGTTCTGCAGCGGGGTGCGGAACTTGCCCTGCCAGTTCACGGTCTCGTTGTCCCAGAGCTGGCGCAGCAGGTTGTAGTTCTCCACCGTAAGGTCCACCGAATCCTGCGGGTTCTTGCCGAACCAGGGGTAAACGGGGGCAGTGTTGCCGCGCCCGAGCACCAGGTCCGTGCGGCCGCCGGAGAGATGCTGCAGCATCGCATAGTCCTCGGCGATCTTTACCGGATCATTGGTGGTGATCAGTGTGGTGGCCGTGGAGAGGATGATGCGCTCAGTCTGGGCGGCGATGTAGCCCAGCAGCGTGGTGGGGGAGGAAGCGTAGAACGGCGGATTGTGGTGCTCGCCGGTGGCATAGACGTCCATGCCGATTTCTTCGACCTTACGGGCGATGGCGACTGCGGCCTTGATGCGCTCGCCTTCCGTGGGCATCCGGCCGGTTACCGGGTCACGGGTGATGTCGCTGACGCTGAATACGCCAATCTGCATGGTGTCCTCCTGTTGCAGCACTCTCCGGGCGGCGGTTCGACGCTCCGGAAGGTAGATGCATTTGCATCTAGTGTGAGTCTACAACATGGGCTGCCGGAATTTCATTCCCTGCCGGGTACGCAGCCGGGCAGGGCGCCGGTACCCCCTTCGGG
>JBELYP010000012.1:0-51098 GCA_040273995.1 Arthrobacter sp. | reverse complement strand
GGCGGGCCCGGCGTTTTCGCCCGGCTCCGGTCACTCGGCCCGGGCGACCAGATAACTGTCGAACGTGAAGACGGCACGTCTGTCAGCTTCACCGTCGTCGCCGGCGAGCGGTACCAGAAGGACGATTTCCCAACGGACAAGGTCTACGGAAACACCCCCGGCCCCGAGCTGCGCCTGATTACCTGCGATGGATTCGACAACGCCACCGGTCTCTGGCAGGACAACTACGTTGTGTATGCGGTGCTCGCATCAGCCGGGTAACCGCCACAGAGCGGGGCGCTGGCCGCGATTTCGGGCCACACGACGTAACATCCCCGGGTTTCTCCCAGAAACGGCACATAGGGTTGGTGATCCGCTCCGGCCACTCCAACCGAAGGATCCGCATGTCACCCGCTGCCACCGCAGAGACCACCAAGTCCACCGCCGAGACCGCCGAGACTGCCAAAACCATCGACGCGCAGACACTGACCACCCTCCTGGCGGAGAACCCGAGCCTCACCGTCATTGACGTCCGCAACCCGGCCGAATTCGAATCCGGGCACATCGCGGGCGCCCACAACATTCCCCTGCCCATGCTCTCCGCCCACACGGTGGAACTGGCCGCCCGGCTGGATGACGGCGTCGTACTTATGTGCCAGTCCGGTGTCCGGGCGAAGCAGGCGCACGAGCGCCTCGCCGCAGCCGGACTGCAGGGCGGGACGGTGCTCACCGGCAGCGCGAACGACGTCGAGAAGGCAGGCGGGTCCGTAGTCCGCGGCCGGCAGGTCTGGGACATGGAACGCCAGGTACGCTTCGCTGCCGGCAGCCTCGTGGGCTTGGGCCTGCTCGCCGGACGCATCGCGTCCCCGAAGTTCCGGGTCCTGGCCGGCGGCATCAGCGGCGGCCTGGTGTTCTCAGCCCTCTCCAACACCTGTGCCATGGGCAAGGCCCTGGCCTACCTGCCCTGGAACCAGGGTGCATCCGAGCCGTCCTGGGAAGAGATCCAGGCCAAGCTGGACCGCTAAGGCCCAGAACAGCTAAGGCCCAGAACGATCAGGAGCCCGGGGCACGCGCCCCGGGCTCCTGATCGTTCAGGGCTCAGCCGGCGCCGCCGCCCGCGCGCACGCCCGGCGAACTCACGGCCTGAACCGGCGGCGCCTGCCGGGCGAAGCCGGTGGCCTGCTCAAACGCCCGGGCCACCTGCAGCAGCTCAAAGTCCTCGTTGTGATTCATCACCATCTGCAGCCCCACCGGCAGTCCCCCGGAACTGAACCCGGCCGGCATGGACAGCGCCGGCAGGCCCGTCGCGGAGATGACGCAGGCCGCCCGCATCCAGTCCAGGTAAGTCTCCATCGCCACACCGTTGACCGTCTCCGGCCAGCGCAGGCCGGCGTCAAAGGGCAGCACCTGCGCGGCCGGTGCCAGCAAGACATCGTACTTTCCGAAGAAGTCCTGCACAGCCAGGTGCAGGCGCGTGCGCGCCGCGGCAGTCGCGGCCAGGTCCTCCGCTGTGAGGGCCAGCCCCTGATCCACATTCCAGTGCACCTCCGGCTTCACTGCGTCGCCGTGCTCGCGCACCAGCGGGCCAAAAGCGTGCACAAACTCCAGGGCACGGGTGTTCCGGAAGACGGTGTCCGCGTCGCGCAGGTCCGGGCACGCCTGCTTCACCCGGGCACCGAGCTGTTCGAAAACGGCCAGCTGTCCCTGCAGCACAGCCAGCACCTCCGGTTCCACCGGAATGCCCAGCCCGAAGTCGGGCGTCCAGGCCACGCGCAGTCCGGTCAGGTCCCGGTCCAGCGGCCGGGCGAAGGACTCCGCAGCCAGCGCAGCCTCCGGCGGACGCCGGCGGTCAGGGCCCGCCACAGCGCGGAGCATCAGCGCGATGTCCGCCACCTCCCGGGCCATGGGGCCGCTGCGGGCCAGCCAGCTGTACACGTCCTTCGCGGGCCAGGACGGCACGGTTCCGGCGGAGGGCCGGAATCCCACCACGTTGCAGAACGACGCCGGAATCCGGAGCGATCCGCCCATGTCACTGCCGTCGCTGATGGCCTGAATCCGGGCACCCAGCGCGGCCGCGGCTCCCCCGCTGCTGCCGCCGGCACTGCGGTCCGGGGCATACGGGTTGGTGGTGGTGCCGAAGACCTCATTGAAGGTGTGTGATCCCGCCGCGAACTCCGGCACATTGGTCTTGCCCGTGGTTACCACGCCGGCCGCTTTCAGCCGGGCAATGATCAGGTCATCCTCCTGCGGCACAAAGTCGCGGAACAGCGGCGACCCCTGCGTGGTGCGCAGCCCCCGCGTGGCGTGGGTGTCCTTGTGTGTCATGGGCAGCCCGTGCAGCAGCGGCAGCTCCCCCGCGTCCGTTTCCATGGTCCGCTGGTCCGCGGCCCGCGCGGCGTGCCACGCCGCCTCGGCGTCGAGGGTCACGACGGCGTTGATCGCCGGGTTTACGGACTCAATCTGTTCCAGATGGGCGTCCAGCGCCTCGCTGGCGGACAGGGTCCGGTCACGGATGGCCGCGGTGAGCTCGACCGCGGACATCTCCTGAATTACTGAGGTGCCTGCCGCTGCTGCCATGACTAGCTCCCCTCCCCGGCCCCGGCGCCGGTCCCGGTGCGCCCGAGGACGGCGGCCAGGGCGGCGGTGAGGCCGGTTCCAAGGGTCGGCTCAACCTCCGGGGCGAATTCCGGCGAGTGGTTCCCGGCCACATCTTCCCCGGCCTCCAGCCGGTCCGCCCGGGTGGAGCCGAACATCCAGTACACGGACGGCACACCGATGGCATCGGCCAGCAGCCCGAAGTCCTCGCTGCCCATGACCGGCGGCACCACGCGCACGTTCTCCCCGCCCAGCGAACCGCGGAGTGCCTCGATAACGCCGGCGGCGGCGTCGGGGTCGTTGTAGCAGCGCGGGAAGCTGGAGATCTCCTCGATCAGCGGTTCGGGGGCGCCCGACGCCGCTGCCTCCGCAGCGAGGATGCGCCGCAGGGCGCCGAGCACCTGCTCGCGGACCGCGGGTTCGAAGCTGCGCACGTTGAGCGTGAACTCGGCGCTGCCCGGAATGATGTTTTCCTTCAACCCGCCGTGGAAGGTGCCTACGGTGATCACGGCGGATTCGCGGGCGGGCACTTCTCGGCCCAGGATGGTCTGGATCCGCACGATCATGTGGGCACCGAGGACAATCGGGTCGATCGACTTCTCCGGCTGCGAGCCGTGCGCCTGCTTGCCCAGGACGGTGACCCGCCAGGAATCCGCCATGGCCATGGCAGTGCCGCTGCTGATCTCGATTCCGCCGGCGACGCCGGGCCAGACGTGCTGGCCGTAGATCACCTCGGGCTTCGGGGCGCGGTCCCACAGCCCGTCTTCCACCATGGCACGGGCACCGGCGGCGGTTTCTTCACCGGGCTGGAAGATGAACACTACGGTTCCTGCCCAGGCGTCAGGGGTGCGGGCCAGCAGTTCCGCAGCAGCCAGGGCCACGGACATGTGGGTGTCATGGCCGCAGCCGTGCATCACGGGTACCGCGGTGCCGTCTTCCAGCGTGCCGGTGGCGGTGCTGGCGTAGTCCAGGCCGGTGTTCTCCCGAATGGGCAGCCCGTCGGTATCCGCCCGGTAACCCACCACGGGACCCTCGCCGTTGCGCAGGATGCCGACGACGCCGGTGCCGCCGCAGGTGAAGACCTCAAGTCCCAGCTCCTCCAGCCGCGCGGCCAGGAAGGCCGCCGTTTCGGTTTCCTGCATGGAGAGCTCGGGGTGGGTGTGCAGGTACCGGTAGGTTTCGTGCAGCTTCTGCTGGTCTGCGGCGCCGTAGCCGAAGGTCTCCAGCAGGGCGGTGGTGCCGGTGGATGCGGTGGTGGTCATGGATTTGAGCCTTTCTGTTACGGAAGAAGAGGAGTGTTAGCGGCGGCCTGCCGGGGGGTCAGTTAACCAGTTCGGCTTTGCCGGCGGCGGCGTTGCGGTCCCGGACGAACCAGGCCAGCACCGCGGTAATCACTACGGAGATGCCGGTGGCGAGTTTGGCCAGGGCCGGAACCAGCGGAACCAGCACGAAGATCACCAGCAGGGCCACGCCCACGGCCACGAGGGTGATCCGCGGCTGCTTCGCGGAAACCACCAGCTGCACCACCACGGCACCGATGATGGCCGGGAAAATGTAGATCCGGGTGACTTCCATGACTTCCTGCGGCACCAGGCTCAGCAGCCAGGTGCCCAGCAGGCCCACGAAGATCAGCATGGAGAGCACGTGCACCATGGCGGCGCCGCAGATGGCCATGATGGCGGAGAAGTCCGCCTTTTTGGTGCCGGACTTCGCGCCGATGGTGGCCTGCGCAACCATCGCGGCGGGCAGCAGCTTGTTGGCCAGGTTGCCGATCATGAACGCCTGGTACATGGCGGCCGGGCCCAGCACCGGGTAGTAGGTAATGGGCTCCACGAACCAGAGCACAAAGAATGAGGCGCCGACGGCGAGGGCAGCGGTGAGCACCATGGTGCCCGTGACCCCCAGGTCGGCAAAGAACACCAGGTAGGCGGGGCCGGCCAGGGACAGCAGCAGGGCTGCAGTCATGGTCAGCTGGCCCCAGCGGGAGGTGGTGCGGTCAAACTCGGCAAGTGCGGAGGCGTTGGCGCCCGTGGCAGTGGTGGACATAAGCCTTATCTCCTTCGTAGACGGGGGTGGTTAGGCGCCGGCGGTGTGGGCGAGGTACGCGATGACCAGGCCCAGGACAATGGAGATGCCCAACCCCCATTCACGCAGCCAGGGGGCCTGCAGCCGCTTGGACAGGAACAGGCACATGCCCATCACCGCGGCGGAGGCGGCCACGGTGAGCACGTGCACGCTGCTCTTGGGCAGTTCGGCAACACCCAGGGAGGCGAAAGCACCCAGCAGCGCGGCCGTGGGGATGATGGCCATCAGGCCCGGGTTGACCTTGCGCAGCTTGGTATCGCCGCGGCGCAGCAGCGGGGTGAAGATCAGGCAGCAGACCATCCACATGGCCCCGGAAAGGCTCATAGCCGTGAACGCCACCGCGTAGACGGTCTGCGTGTAGTCGGCGCCGCCGAGTTCCGCGCCCATGGTGCCGGCGGCAATGGAGGCCGACGCCGTTTCCGTGGCGGCGGAGCCCACCAGGCCAATCCGGGTCAGGACGGCGGGGGTACCGAACAGGGACAGCAGCGCGATGCTGACCAGCACCACCGCCAGCGACGGCCCGGTGGCGGCCACGGCTCCGGCCCGGAAGGAAGCACGCAGCTCGGTCTTGGAAATGTCCGCTGCGGGTCCGGCCTTCGCGGCTGCCTTCATGTAGATAAGGCTCTGGATGATCACGACGGCGAACACGGCGAGCGCGAACACCCACAGGATGGGAATGTTGGCGATGGCCAGGATGTCGGTGGAACTGCCGTTCCGGGCTGGGGCAAGGCTCATGGGGGTGCTCCTTAGGACGTGGCGGGGGCGAGGTAGGCGGTGTCCAGGCGGGCCAGGGTGTCCGCGAGGACCTGGACGCCGGTAGTGATCTGGCTGGTGCTGGTGAATTCCTCGGGGCAGTGGCTCCTGCCGCCGGCGGAGGGAACAAAGATCATGCCCATCGGGGCCAGCCGTGCCATGTGCACGGCATCGTGCGTGGCGCCGCTGGGGATCGGAGCCCAGGGGATGCCGGCGGCGTCGGCGGCCTGCGCGGCGAGGTCCTGGACGCTGTCTGCGGCGCGGACCACCGTGTTGTCCGTGCTCCAGCTGAGGTCCGCTTCCACGCCGTGCGCTGCGGCCCGGGCGGCAATCTCCGCGGCCAGCCGGGAGCGGGTTCCGGCCAGCCAGGTCTCATCGACGCTGCGCACTTCTCCGTGCAGGCGGACCAGGGACGGCACCACGTTGGGCGCCGGTGAGGCGTTTTCCAGCCGGGTGACGGTGGAGACGCCGTGCTGCGGGGCTCCGCAGCCCTCCTGGCGGACGGCGAGGACCGCTTCCGCAGCGGCCACCATGGCGTCCCGCCGGTCCGCCATGGGCCGGGTGCCGGCATGGTCCGGGGAGCCGCTGAAGCTGGCGACCAGCCGCTCGATGCCCGTGATGGCGGTGACAATCCCCAGCGGCAGTCCGCGTTCCTCCAGGACCGGTCCCTGTTCAATGTGCAGTTCAACGTAGGCGTGCGGACGGCGCCCGCCGGTCCAGGGTGCAGCGGACAGCAGCGCGGCGGGGTCGATGCCGAAGTTCTCATAGGCCGCTGCCAGGGACCGTCCGCGGTAGTCGGTGCGGTCCAGGTCTGCGGCGGTGAGCTCCCCCGCCAGCGCCCGGCTGCCCAGGCAGCTGAGCCCGAACGGATTGGATTCCTCCCCGAGGAAGTCCACCACCAGCAGGTCCCGCTGCAGTGTCACGCCCTGCTCCGCCAGCAGCTGCACGGCCCCCAGCGCGCCCAGGACGCCGACGACGCCGTCGAACCGGCCGCCGCCGTCCACGGTGTCGGTGTGCGAACCTGTGACCAGGGCGGGAGCTGCCGGGTTGCGGCCGGGCAGCCGGCCCACCAGGTTGCCGGCCGCGTCCTGGTGGACTTCCAGCCCGGCTGCCTGCATCTGCGCTGAGGTCCACGAGCGGGATGCGCGGTAGGGCTCGCTGAACACTTCGCGGGTCCAGCCCGGCCTGTCGCTGTCGCTGAAGCCGGCGAGCGCGCCGACGGCGTCCTCCAGCCATGCGTCCAGGCCTGCGGCCGTTGCGGCGTCGTGCATGGTTTTCCTCCAGCGCGTAAATGCAATCGATTGCACAAACATTTCCAAAAAAACCGGGCCCGCAGTCCTGAGCCGGCCCGGATGTGTTGCCACACTTCCATGCCGCAGCAATACACGTCCAGTGATTTTTTGGATTACACGGAATATTTCCCGAACTATGTTGCGGCATGTAAATTCTTTTGATCAGAACGATTAACCGGCACCTGCCGGTCACCGACGCGGTTTACACTGGCCTGCATTCGGGACCGCCGCGGATGTCCCGGCGAGAGCCATCGGAGGCCAGGACATCAGTACCCAGAACGTTCCCGGGCAGCACCCGCCCAGCCTGCAGGACGTTGCCCGTCTTGCCGGAGTGCACCCCTCCACCGCGTCACGGTCCCTGGCCGAGTCCCCGGTACGGATCAGCGCCGCAACCGTCGCACGTGTGCGCGCCGCAGCCCGGGATCTCGGGTACCGGCCAAACGCCTCGGCAGCGGCTTTGCGGACGGGCAGCTCCCGGCTCATCGGGGTGCTGGTGCACCGGCTGACGGACCTTGCCCTGTCCACCATGTACGCCGGAGTGGACGCCGCCGCCACGGCCGCGGGCTACAGCGCCGTGGTTGCTAACGGTCTGGATGATCCGGCGGTCCGCCACGAACGGCTGGATGCCCTGCTGGCCCGCGGCATTGACGGGGTGATCCTGGCTGATGCGCGTCTGGATGACACCGTGGCCGAGCGGCTTGAGCGCCTTGGCGTCCCGTATGTCCTGGCCATGCGCACCCTGCCGGGCCATGCCGGCGTCAGTACCGACGATGTGGAAGGCGGCCGGCTCGCCGCACGCCACCTGCTGGAACTGGGCCACCGCACCGCGGCGGTGGCTGCCGGTGACGCCCTGACCAGCACCGGCAGGGACCGCACCGGCGGTTTCCGCCAGGCGTTCGCCGACGCCGGACTGCCGATTCCGGAGCGCTATGTGGCGTCCACCGGCTTCGGCGTTGCCGCAGGACACCTGGCCGGGGAGCTGATCTGCCGGCAGGACCCGGCACCGGGCGCCGTGTTCGCGGTGGACGACCTCACCGCAGTGGGTGTAATCGGCGCACTCCGCGACGCCGGGCGCACCGTGGGAACCGACGTCGCACTGGTGGGCTACAACGACGTCGAGCTGGCGGCGGAGCTGCCGGTGCCCCTCACCTCGGTGCGCTCGGACCGGGACCAGATGGGCCGGCTTGCCCTCCAGCTGCTGCTGGACCGGATCGCCGGCCGGCCGGTTGCCTCCACCCTGCTGCCACCGCTGCTGGTCCCCCGAGCGTCGACGCTGGGCGTCTCTGTACCGGGCGCGGGCCTGCCGGCCTGAGCCGGACTGGTCCGGCAGCCAGCCACGGAGGCAGGCTCCCCCCAAGGAGCCTGCCTCGTCTGTTGGGCTTATACCGTCTGGTCGGCCGTGAAACCGGAACGCTTCACGTACCGGCCGCCGGGTGTGCCCTGGATTTTCCCGTCGCCGAAGACCCGGCTGCCGCGCAGGTAGGTGTCCGTCACGGCGGCGGTGAGCTCGAAGCCTTCAAACGGCGTGTAATCCTGCGTGGAGAGTGAATCCTCGGCGCGGACCGTGTACTGCACCGTGTCATCCACCAGGCAGAAATCGGCGTCGAATCCGACGGCGAGGTCCCCCTTGCCGGGCAGCCCGTAGCGCTCGGCGGGGTTGCGGGAGACCAGCTCGGCGATCCGGTTGTAGGACAGTCCGCGCTTGCGGCCTTCGGAGATCATGCCCGGGAGCAGGTACTCGGCGCCGCCGAAGCCGGACTTGGCGAGGAACACGTCATCCCGGGGGTCGCCGAACTTCGTTTCGTCCTTGCAGCAGGCGTGGTCCGAAGTGACCCAGGAGAAGTTGCCGGCCAGCAGGTGTTCCCAGAGCGCTTCGACATCTTCCGGCGAGCGCAGCGGCGGGTTCACCTTGCCGCCCATGTTCGCCGTGTTGTAGTCCGCGAGCAGGTGGCCCACCGTCACTTCGCGGCGGAAATTGATGTGCGGGAAGGTCTGCTGCATCATCATGGCCGCTTCAATGGCCTTGCGGGAGGACAGGTGCAGCAGGTTGATGTTGGGCAGCTCGGTCTCATACGCCAGGTAGGACGCGATGGTGATCGCCAGTCCCTCGGAGTGCGGCGGACGGGAGGCGCTGTACGCCTCCAGGCCCTTCAGCTGCCCTTCCGCCTCCACGATCTTGGTGTAGGCACGCATGATCTCCGCGGTCTCGCAGTGCAGCGAGAGGGAAATCTGGTCAGCGATGTCAGCGTACCGGGGATCGCGGCGGGCCTTTTCGATGGCCCGCATCACGAATTCGAAGTGTGCGTAGTCGTAGGAGTCTTCCGGCGGAATCATCAGGAACTTCCCCTGGTCGCTGGAGCTGCCGTGCAGTCCGTGGATGCCGTAGAACATGAAGATCTTGAAGGACGGCACACCCATGTCCAGCAGGTCCGGGATCTCCTCGATGTGTTCCTTGAGGATCGGGGCGACGTGGAAACCGTAGTCGATGTACGCCCGTCCGTCGGCAGCTTCCAGGATCTCCGGGAAGATCTCCTTGTAGGGCCCGGACTTGTTGAGGTAGTAGGCGCCGGTGCGGATATACGTGATGCCGCTGGTGACGCCGCCCTGCGCGCTGGCCCGGCTTTCACTTTCCGTGTCCTCGCCCAGCTCGTTGTAGATGCCCCAGTGCTGGTGGACGTCCACCACGCCTGGGAACAGGTGCCGGCCACCGCCGTCGAGCACCTCGGCTGCATCCGCTTCATTGAGTCCGGCCTGGATGGCGGCAAACTTTCCGTCCTTGATACCCAGGTCCAGGGCCTCGGTACCGTCTCCTCCGGGGCGGACTACCTGAACGTTCTTTACCAGCAGGTCATACGCGCTCATCTTTTCCTCTTTCTTGTGCTGACAAACTCTTGGAAAAACTAGTGGTGTTACGGGAACTCGGGCGGGTGTTTCAGGCCGTTTCCGGGTCAATCCCCTGCAGATCGCGGAACAGCTCCCCCGTGTCGGTGCACTCGGGCAGGGAACGGCAGGCTTCCTGCAGCCGCGCAATCGCCTCCGTGCTGAGGGCGCGTTCTGCGTTGTCCCGGAATTTTCGGCCCAGGTCCTCAAAGTCCAGCGGGCGGTCCGGGCCGCCGCGGGTAGTGAGCACTTTCTCCGTCACCGTTGTGCCGTCTACGAGCCGGGCGGTGAGCACGGCGGGGAACTGCCTCGGGAAGATGGCGGTGCACTCGTCGTCGGCTGCTACGTCCACTCTGGCCATGATGGAGCGGCGCAGTTCCTCGTGCGCCAGCTCGTCGGTGTAGTCGTCCAGCCCCACTTCCAGCCCGCTTCCGCCCACCAGCCCGGCGGCCACGGCATACGGCCCGGAGAACTGGGCCATGTATCCGGTTTCGGGTTTCTGTTTCACCGCCAGAGGTTCGCCGATGGTGCGCAGGTTCGGTGCCGGCACACCAAGCGTCATGGACTCAATGTCCTGCGGCCGGATGCCGCGGCGGCGGAGGTTGGCACCGGCGTCCACTGCGGCGTGGGTGAAGTGGTTGGCCGGATACGGCTTGAAGAAGATGCCCGGGATGGACCATACCTCTCCAAGCCCGGCGGTTACGGCGTCCGGGTCATACTGCCCGTGCAGCCATGCCTGGAAGAATCCAAACCGGCCTTCGAGCACGGTGGGCGGGCCGGTGAGCCCGTACCGCACCAGTTCGACGGCGCTGACGGCCGAATGCGCCGCCCAGCCGCAGTGTATGCGCTTGACCGTTCCGCCGGTGCGGTTGGATTCAATGATGCCGGCGGCCATCGAGGCCGCCACGCCCAGCGCGTTGGTTACCAGGCCGGCGTCCTGTTCGAGGGCTGCGATGCCGGCGGCGGCGCCCATGGCGCCGCAGATGGACGTGGCGTGCTGTCCGTGCTCGAAGAAGGTGGAGTTCCCGGCTTCCTCGTCATAACCGGCCATGCCCAGGCGAACGCAGATTTCCAGTCCGACGGCGATGCCGCGGATCGCGTCCCGGCCGCCGTATCCCCCGGCCTGGGCAGCTGCCAGGACCGCCGGGACCACGGTGGCACTGGGGTGCAGCACCGACGGCAGGTGGGTGTCGTCATAGTCCAGGGAGTGGGCCAGCACCCCGTTGACGAAGGCCGCCTGGCTGGCCGGCAGCAGGTCCGGCACGCCCACGGCCGCCGCCTGCGCAGTTCCGCCCTGCGCTGCGGCCCACCTCCGGGCCGCCCGGCTGGTGTCCAGCGACGCCGCTGCCGCCGCGATGCCCAGGATGTCCAGGACCCGGGCCGCCACGGATTCCACTACGTCGGCGGGCAGGTCCTCATACCGCAGGCCTGCGGCGAACCGGCCGATGCGCTGCGCCAGGGTGCCGTCCACGGTTCCCGGGGCGGGAACTGCTGCGGCGCTCATGCGGACACCAGCGCCAGCGGGCGGACGGGGGAACCTGTGGCCCCGTAAATATTCAGCGGCACCAGAAGGAACGTGAATTCAAGAATCCGGCGTTCGGAAAGTTCTTCCAGGTCCATCGCCTCGATGATGTAGATGCCGTGCTCCACCAGGAACACCCGGTGTGCCGGGAGCGTAGCGTGCCCTCCGCCGGGGGCGAGCCGTTCGAACGCAATCGTGTCAGCTCCCGCGGCGTGGATGCCGGCGGCGGCGAGCCACCGGGCTGCGGCTTCGCTGATACCCGGAACCCCTGACTCCCCTCCCACGTAGGCGCTTCCCTCGGCGAAGCGGCGGCCCCAGCCGGACCGGATGAGCACCACGTCCCCCGGGCGCAGCTCCAGCCCGCCGGCTTCGAGGCATCCCATGAGGTCCTCCACGGTAATTTCGTAGCCGCCGTCCAGGATGTCCTGCCCCAGGTGACGGGCGGCGTCGAGCAGGATGCCGCGGCGCACCATCGGTTCGATGGTGTGGACACCGTGTTCAACGTACTTCCCGCCCAGGCAGGACTGCCCGGCGTCGGCTCCGCCGTGGAGCTTTCCGTCCTGGCTGACGTGCGCCAGCGCGTCAATGTGCGTGCCCACGTGGGTGCCGGTGCTGATCAGGTCATTGGCGGCGCTGCCGCCGTCCTCACGGACCATGTCTCCGTGCCGCCGCGGGAGGGTGTGCCAGAACTGGGGATGGTTCGGCGACTGCGGCATGCCCACCCGCAGCTGGCGCCCCAGGTCCACGGACACCAGTCCCTTTTCAACGGCTTCGAGCAGTGCATCACTCATTTGACGGTTTCGCTTTCCCTGAGACGTTCAATACCTGTTTCCCCGTAGCCGATCTCGCTGAGGATCGCATCGGTGTCCTCCCCCAGCCCCCGGCCCGTGAACCGGATCCTTCCGGGCGTCCGGCTCATCCGGAACAGCACGTTGTGCTGCAGCACCGGCCCCAGGTCCGGGTCCTCGACTTCCAGGAGCATCCCGGTCTGCCGGATGTGCGGGTCCTCCACAATGTCCCGCGCGTCATACACGGCTGCCACGGCAGCACCCACGGCGGAGAAGGCCTCCAGCACGTCGTCCCGGTTCCGGTCCGCCACCCAGTCCCCCACGTAGGCGTCCAGTTCATCCACGTGCTGCGCACGGGTGCTGCCGGATGCGAACCACGGTTCGGCAATGACTTCCGGATGGCCCACCAGCTCCAGAACCTTCTCGGCGATGCGCTGGGCGCTGGTGGACACCGCCACCCATTTCCCGTCCTTGGTCAGATACGTGTTGCGCGGGGCGTTGTTCGTAGACCGGTTGCCGTGCCGTTCCCCGATGACACCCAGCTGCTGGTACATGGTGGGGCCCGGGCCTACGGCGGTGAGAATGGGTTCCAGGATGCTTAGGTCAATGACCTGGCCCTCCCCGGTGGCGTCCCGGTGCCGCAGCGCCATCAGCACGGCGGAGGAGGCGGCAATCCCGCAGATGCTGTCCGCCAGGCCGAAGGCCGGCAGCGTGGGAGGTCCGCCTTCCGGACCGGTCAGGTGCGCGAAGCCGCTCATGGCCTCCGCCAGGGTGCCGAACCCTGCACGGGACGCGTAGGGGCCTTCCTGTCCGAAGCCGGTCAGGCGCACCAGCACCAGGCCGGGGTTCAGTTCGGCCAGGACCTCCGGTCCCAGCCCCCAGCGTTCAAGGGTGCCCGGGCGGAAGTTTTCCACCACCACGTCCGCAGTGGCGGCCAGGCGCTTGAAGACCTCTGCCCCGTCGGGCCGGCTGAGGCTAAGCCCCAGGGTGCGTTTGTTTCGGGAGATTTCCTTCCACCAGATGGGCACACCGTCCTTGCTTTCACCATGGCCGCGCATGCTGTCCCCGTACTGCGGGTGCTCAATCTTGATGACCTCAGCTCCAAAGTCGCCGAGGATCTGGCAGCACAGCGGCCCGGCCAGGATGGTGGAGGCGTCCAGGACCCGCAGTCCCGCCAGCGGCCCGCTGGACGCGGTTCCGTCCGGGCTGTCCGCCGGCTTGTCCGTCTTCGTTGTTTCCGCAGCTTCGCTCATGGTGCCTCGTTCCGTGCTTGGTGCTGATGTCTCATGTGTCTTCTCCGGCGGCCGTGGCAGCCGCGGCTGCGCCGGTGGCGTGTACCCCGGCGGCGTGTTCGGCGGCCAGCAGGGCCAGGCCGAGGGCGGGCAGCAGCCCGTTGCCCGCCAGGTAGCCGCCGGCCCCGTGCCCGGAGATGCCGTTGGCCGCCCCGCCGGAGGCGTAAAGTCCCGGAATCGGTGTGCCGTCGGGGCGGACGACGGCGGCGTTGCCGTTCACGCGCAGCCCGCCCTGGGTGTGGAAGAGGGCCGGTTCGACGGCGACCGCGCCGAGTTCCCCTTCCAGCGGCGCTTCCCAGAAGGTGCGGCCGAAGGGATCCTGCCCGTTCCCGCCGGCGACGCCGCTGACCGTATCGACGGTGCGGCGGAGGCCGGCCGCGTCAATCCCGGTGGCGGCTGCGAGCGTATCGGCGTCGGCACCCCATTTCAGCCCGCCGGACTCAACCGTGTCCCGGAAGTCCTGGAAGCTCTGGCAGGCTTCGAAGATCCGCCGGTCCAGGATGATCCAGGCTTTGCCCCCTGCGTGGCGCAGGGATTCAACCGCGTATTCGGAGTAGCCGGTGGTCTCGTCCCCGAACCGTTCCCCGTCCCCGTTGACCAGGTAGCCGCCGTGCATCACGGTGGCCCAGCCGGCCAGGGTGGCCGAGGGCATGGCCAGGGCGGCGTGCCCCTGGTAAGCGTCCAGGTAGGCGGTATCCGCGCCCAGTTCCGTCCCGATGCGCAGCGCGTCACCGCGGGACTCTTCGCTGCCGTAGTACTGGGCTCCGGCGATTTCCGGCAGGTGCTTTTCCACCAGCTCGCGGTTGTTGCCGAACCCGTTGGTGGCCAGCAGCACGGCTCGGGTGGGGATCTCTTCCGGCCCGTCCGGGGTCTGGACGGTGACGCCGGTGACGGCGCCGTCCTGCACCGTGACGCCGGTGAGCCGCGCCGGCGCGTAGAGATCAATGAGGTCTTCCGCAGCGACCCGGTCCAGCAGGAAGTCCAGCAGCGCGGTTCCGATCCGTCCGGGGATGGTGTGGCAGCGGTGGACGGAGTGGCCCGGGTACTCAAAGTCGGTGACCACATCCAGCGGGAGGGAGAGGTCCGTTCCCATCCATTCCAGCAGCCGGCCGCTGACGCCGGCGAGGGTTTTGGTTAGCTCGGGATCCGCGGTTCCGCCGGTCTTCGCCATGATGTCCGCCTGGAACTGTTCGGGACTGTCCGAGATGCCGGCTGCAGCCTGCCAGGACGTCCCGGCGCCGGGAATCATGGCGGTGGACATGGCGGTGTTGTTGCCCCGGCGGAAGTGTTCGTTCGCCTCTACCACCAGGACGGACAGTCCCAGCTGCGCGGCACGCAGCGCCGCGGCCAGTCCGCCTCCGGCACCGGCAACTACCAGGTCCGGTCCTTCCAGTGCTTCCTCGCTCATGTGGGTTCTCCTTCAATTTGCAGGTCAGTGAACGCGCCGGCGGTATTCGCGGCATCCGGCAGGCGGTGTACGACGCCGGCAACCCGCCGGGCGCTCCGGGCGCCCAGGAGGGCGGTGAGTTTGGTCTGCACGCCGGCTGCGTCCAGTGGATGGAAATCTGCGTCCCCGCGCGGGTTGGGGGATTCGGCACGGGAGACCCGGCCGTTCGCCCACCGGATCTCGAGGCAGCTGCGGCGCTCGCCGGGGAGCAGGGCGTCATACTCCGGTGAGGCCTGGACGGTGACTTTTTCTGCCAGCCGGCGTGCCGGTCCGGCACCCGGGTGCTCGGGGTCCATCGTTGCCGGGGTTACCTCGCCCTGCAGCAGCGCCACGGAGAGAACGAACGGATAGGAGAACATGCCGGAAAGGCGGTTGTGCGGCTGGATGCCGAACAGGGGCGCAGCGAGGGAATGGGTGATAACCCGGATCTGGTCGATAGAGTCCACGCTGACGGCTCCGCTCCGGTCTGCGTTTTCCTCCCGGAGTTCCAGCGCCAGATCCACGGCGCCGTGGGTAAAGGAGCAGGAGGAGTGCAGCTTGGAGTAGCCGCGGCTCAGCAGCCAGTCCGTCCCCAGGTCCCGGACCAGGGCTGTGGGTTCAAGCGTTCCGGCCAGCCCGCCCAGCACCGCGGCAGCTGCGCCGGAGTTGCCGGCCACTCCGGCGGCGGAGAGCCGGGCGGCGTGCAGTCCGGCGAGATTGGCGCCGCCGGCCCAGAAGTTCCGTGTGAAATTTCCGTCCAGCACCAGCTGCCAGGGCGCGGCGTTGACCAGTCCCGCTGCGGCATCGATGGCTGCGGCCACGCGGCTGGCCGGCAGCTCGTAAATCAAGGCAGCGGCGCAGGCTGCCCCGGTGGCGCCCCAGTGTCCGTGCGGATGCCAGTCCGGGTGCCTGGTCATGGCCTGCCCGAAGCGTGCGGCCACTTCATACCCGGCGGCCACCGCGGTGAGGAAACGCTTCCCGGAGACCGGTTCCTTCTGCAGCTGGGCGGCAGCCAGGGCGGCGAAGACCACGTGCACGGCTGGGTGTCCCTGGGCGTGTTTGTTGCCTTCGTCCAGTTCCAGGCAGCAGGCGCCGGCAGCGTTGAGCAGCGCTGCCTGTTCTGCGCCGAACGCTGCTTGGGTACCCAGCACGGGCCTTGTTCCGGGTTCGGTGTGCCAGGCGGCGAGCACGGCACGCATCTCCGGCGTGCGGTTGCCGGCGATGGTGACGCCGAGCAGGTCCGTGAGCATCACCGGGAGGCGGTTGAGCACCGGTGCGGGCAGCGTGTCATAGGTCAGTTCCGCGGCGAAACCTGCCAGCTGCCGGACCGCATCCTGCACCGTGTCGGCGCCGGCTGCAGCCGGCGCGCCGGCCGGCACCGCCGTCATGGTGTAGCCCCCACCGGCGCGTCCCCGGGCGCTTTCACCGGCGGGGATACCCCGGCGCCGGCTCCGGCACCGGCCAGGACACCGATCAGCCGCAGGGCCAGGGCGGTGGGATCCACCAGTGCCGGGCCGCCGGCGGGCAGCTGTCCCAGGTTCACGGCTGAGCAGGCGTTGATGGTGTACCCGGCGGGCAGCTCAGGAAGGGCGGCCGCAACGGCGGCGGTCCAGGCGTCGTCGTCGGCGATATCTTCCAGGGACAGTCCGAGGACCGTCACCGGCCCCACCCCCACGGGGCCGTATCCACCGGCTTTGCGCTGCAGTTCCCGGGCAATCGCCTGATTGCGGGCCACCGCGCTGATGGTGCCGCCGGCGCCGCTCAGGACACCGAGATTCAGCCGGAGCAGGCCCAGGACGGGCAGCGGCAGGTCCGCAGTTCCGGACCCCACGCCGGGGTCCAGCACGCAGTCGGGCAGGAACGCGTCGAATCCCTCCGCGGTGCCGGCGTGGACCGCTGCCCGGAACCAGCCGGTGACAGCCGCTTCGGACGCGGCGACGTCGTCGTCGGTTTCCAGGGCGTGCGGCACCCCGGTGGGCCCGCCGCCCAGATTATGCAGCTGGACTTCCACGCCGGCCGGAGCCAGCGCGTCATACCGCCGCTGCCGGCGGACCAGCTCCTGGCCCGGAACTGAAATCGGGGTGACTGCGAGGATGCGCACCATGGTCCTTTCGTTATTGGGGTTCGGCTGCGGAATTACATGCCCAGATACGCTTTGCGTACCTCCGGGCTGTCCCCGCGTCCGGCGCCGGTTCCTTCCAGGACAATCGAACCGCTTTCCATCACGTAGGCGCGGTCGGAGATGGCCAGGGCCTGGGACGCGTTCTGCTCCACGATCAGCACGGTGACGCCGGTGGCCCGGATGCGGGTAATGGCATCCAGTACCTGCGCCACGAGATTCGGTGCCAGCCCGATGGACGGTTCATCCAGGGTGAGGACGGCAGGCCGGGCCATCAGCGCCCGGCCGATCGCGAGCATCTGCTGCTGGCCGCCGGACATGGTGTCCGCCCGCTGGGCCCGCCGTTCCTTCAGGATCGGGAACAGGTCATAAACCTGCGCCAGGGAGTCCGCGATGGAGGATTTCGGCTGCGTGTAGGCGCCCATGGTGAGGTTCTCGTGGACCTGCAGGTTGCCGAAAAGCGCACGGTCCTGGGAGACGTGCACCAGTCCCCCGCGCACAATCTGGTCCGCCCGGCGGTTGCCGGCCGGTTCGCCGCGGAAACGGATGCTCCCGCGGGATACCGGAATGAGGCCGGCAATAGCCCGGAGCATGGTGGTTTTTCCGGCGCCGTTGGCGCCGATCACCGAGACGATCTCCCCCTCGTTTACCTGCAGGGACAGGTTGTGGAGAATCTCCAGCCGCCGGTAGCCAGCGCATACGTCGTCCAGTTCCAGGATCACGAGTAGTCCTCCCCAAGATAGGCGTCGATGACCTGCTGGTCGGCAATGACTTCCTCCGGCTCGCCGAGGGCGAGCTGGCGGCCTTCGTGCATCACCAGCAGGCGCTGGGACAGCGCCATGACGGCCGCCATGATGTGTTCCACGAACATCACGGTCACGCCATCGGCGTGGATGCTGCGCAGCAGCTCGATGATGGGGGCGCGTGCGGTGCGGAACCAGCCCGGCGAGCACCTCGTCCAGCAGGATCATCCGCGGTTCCAGGGCCAGGGCCCGGGCCAGTTCCAGCCGCTTCAGTCCGGCGGTGGGCAGGGTGCCGGACATCGAATACATGTACTTGCCCAGGCCCACCCGTTCGATCACGTCCGCAGCATGCGCCCGGGCCTTCAGAGTGGAGCGGTGCCTGGCATGGGAAGCGATCGCCACATTCTCCAGCACGGTCATGCTCTCGAACGGGCGCATCAGCTGGAACGTGCGGACCAGCCCGGCGGCGGCCACCCGGTCTGCTGACCAGCCGGTGATGTCCGTGCCGTCGAAGACGATGCGTCCCGTGGAGGGAGGCAGCTGGCCGGCGAGGACACTGAACAGGGTGGTTTTCCCGGCGCCGTTGGGGCCGATGATGCCGAAGAACTCGTTCTCGGTGATGCCCAGGCTGGTTTCGCCCAGCGCCTTCAGTCCACCGAAGGACCGGGAGACTTCTTCCAGGGTGAGCAGGCTCATTTGCGCAACCTTTCGCGGATGGTGCCGTAGATGCCCTTGGGCAGGAAGATCACAATCACGATCAGCAGGACGGCGTAGACCGCCACATCCAGACCGCTGGTTCCCTGCAGGAACTCAAGGAAGGGCGGAGGATTCCGCAGCACTTCGGCGACAATTTCGGACAGCGGGCCCACCACGGCGGCACCGATCAGCGGGCCCCAGATGGTTCCGACGCCGCCAATCACCGCCGGGATGATCGCCTCGGTGGTGACATGCAGTCCGAAGGCTTGTTCCGGGCCGACGAACAGGAAGTACTGGGCATAGTAGGAGCCGGCGACGGCGGTGATGGCGCAGCTGAGGGCCACGGTGAGGAGGCGGTACTTCATGACCTTCACCCCGAGGGATTCAGCTGCCGTGGCGTCGTCGCGGATGGCCTGGGTGAACTGCCCGGCCCGGGATCCGGCGAACCAGATGGTCACGGCCATGGCCAGGCCCAGGATGCCCAGCGGAATCCAGAAGTAGAGCTTGGAGTCCTGGTCGAACTGCAGCATGGCCCATGATTCCTCCGGCAGCAGCGGAACGTTAATGCCGTCGGTTTTGTTCAGGAAGCCCAGGTTCTGGCTGAGCAGGTAGAACATCTGCGCGAAGGCGAAGGTCGCCAGCGCGAAGTAGGAACCGGCGAGCTTGTAGCGCAGGCAGAAGTACGCGATCAGCAGCCCGACGCCGGCGGCCATGACGGCGCCGATGATCATGGAGATCCACGGGGAGACACCGAATGCGGTCAGCAGGTAGGCATCGGTGTAGGCGCCGAGTCCGAAGAACACCGCATGCCCGAAGCTGAACATTCCGCCGTAGCCGCTCATGAGGTTCCAGCCCACGGCCATGATCGCGAAGATCAGTGTGCGGACGGCTACCGGGACAGCGGATTCGGGCAGGATATACGGGACGAAGAACAGTGCGGCCAGCACGATGACCAGCGCGATGTACTGCCGCCGTGTTCCGGTGCTGAACGCACCGGTCCGGCGCGGAAGTGCGGGCGCGGGGCTGGAGGCGTTGGTGGTGGTCATTGCTTGGCTCCGAACAGTCCCTGGGGACGCAGAAAGAGAATGAGGACGAAGATCCCGAAGACGAGGATCAGCGAGCCGCTGCCGGGCAGGTAGAGCGATCCGACAGTCTGCAGAATGCCGATGAACAGGCCGCCCACCAGTGCTCCGGGAATGCTGCCAAGGCCGCCGAGCACCACGATCACGAAGGCCAGTGTGGTGAACTGCTCTCCTGCCGACGGGACCAGGGTGGTGAAGGGCGTGATCAGTCCGCCGGCCACGGCCACGGAGGCCGCGCCCAGCCCGAAGGTCAGCGCGTAAATGCGGCGCACGTTGACGCCCACCAGGGCCGCGCCGGTGCCGTTGGCGGCCACCGCGCGGATGGCCAGTCCCATCGAGGTGCGGCGCAGGACGAGCGTCAGTGCCGCCGCAACCACCATGGCACCGGCGAACGCGATGATCCGCTGGATGTCTGCCTGGGCACCGAAGATCTGGATGTTCCCGCTGATCCCGGAGTCCACGCTCTTGGGCCGGCCACCGAAGATCATCAGCAGCACGTTCATGATCAGCAGGGACAGTCCCAGGGTGACCAGCAGGGGACGTTCGTGGCTGACGTCCTCGGTGAGCCTGTTCAGCAGCATCGACTGCACCAGCCAGCCGAACCCGAACAGCAGCGGGATGGTCAGCACCACGGCCACGTACAGATTGATCCCGAGGTTCCCCTGCAGGACGTAGACCAGATACATGGCCAGGGTCAGCATGGCGCCCTGCGCGAAGTTCACGATGCCCAGCACACCGAAGATCAGTGTCAGGCCCAGTGAGACGAGGGCATACACCCCGCCGAGCAGCAGGCCGGAGACCAGATACTGGGTTACCAGCGCCGGAGGCCGGTCCCCCACCAGATAGACCAGGGCCAGTCCTGCGATGGTGAGGCCGGCGACGAGCAGTGCCTTCCGGGAGCTGCCGGACATCAGCGGGTTCGGCCGTTTGGCCGGGACGGCTGTTTCCTGGGACGCCTGGGCTGTACCCATGGTGCCTGTTTCGCTCACTTGCCGCTGCCGGTCGGGAAGACGAGGTCAGCCGTGGCGAATTCGGTGGGGAAGACCTGCTCCACCTTGCCGTCCAGGACCTGCATCACAATCACTGTTGCGTTGACGTTCTGGCCCCGCTCGTCGAATTCGATCGGGCCGTCGAAGGCCAGCAGCGGATCATCCAGGCTCAGCCCGGCAATCGCTTGCCGCAGCTCTTCGGGGTCGTCCGAACCGCTGGCTTCCAGTCCCTGGGCAATGGTTTCCACTGCCTGGTAGGAGAGCATCGAGGCGGTCTCCATCGGCTTGCCGTACTTCTCCTCGAACCGCTCGCGGATGTCTGCGGCCCGCTCGCTGGTGGCGCTGTAGTGGTAGTTCGCGCTGAGCACCTCCGTGCCCGCGTCGCCTGCGGCTGCAGGGAAGGAAGTGTCGTCGAAGGCGCCGCTGGCGATACCGAACACGGCCTTCGTGTCATTGCTCATCGAGCCAAGTGCCTGGGCCACCAGCAGGTTGTCCGGGTAGTAGCCGGTAACAGCGATGATGTCAGGGTTGGTGGCCAGTGCTTCGCTGACCTGGGTGGTGGCGTCGGAGAAGTTGGCCCCGCTGTAGGTGATTTCCTTGGTGATCTCGATGCCAAGGGTTTCGGCCTCCCGCTGGAAGGCCTCGAACACGCTGTCACCGAACGCGCCTTCAATGTGGATGTAGGCGGCAGAGTCGATCGGTTCCCCGGTTTCCTCCCCCATAGCGGCCAGTGCCTGTGCCCCGGCGCGGCCCATGCTGCTGGCATCGGGCTGGATGCGGAACGTGTACTGGTAGTCCTGCTCCAGGATCTTGTCATCCACCGCCACGTCGATCACCAGGGGGACCTTGGAGCGCTCGGCTACTGAGGCCACGTTCTGGGTGACGTCCGACTGGTAGGTGCCCACCAGGGCGACGGCGCCGTCGCTGATGAGCCGCTGGGCTTCGCTCTGGCCCACCTGGGCCTGGCCCTGGCTGTCTCCGTCGGCGAGCACCAGCTGCGCGCCGTCCAGGGATGCGATGCCCCCGGCGGCGTTGATGTCTTCGACTGCCATCTTGGCGCCGTCGTTCATCAGTCCGCCGACGCCGGCGAGGTTGCCGCTGAGGGGGTGGACTGAGCCAATGGTGATGGTCTCCATATCTGTCTCGGAGCCGGCGTTCTCCGAGGAGCACGCGGTGAGTGCCACCATGCCTATGGTGAGGACTGCTGCGGCCACGGTTCTCTTGTTCATTGGGGTGGTTCCCTTCGCTCGGACGGTGAGGGGTTCCGGCCAGCGGAACACTTTGATGCCTTCCTGTTCCGCTGATCGGACCGGAAGGATGGTGACTTGGTGCAGGTTTCGACCCATTCTGCACGGATGTGACGTGGATTACCAGCAAACAGGTGAAATTAATGTGACTGAAACATTCCGCTGAGAGGAACGCTCGCATAGAGTGTGTTCCGGAAAGGACTACATATGCCCGTGAAAAACTCCGTTGAACAGCCCAGCACTTCAGGAGGAACCGAGGCCGCCGACCGGGTGGCGGACGTGCTCCTGCTGTTCAGCCAGGCCGAGGCTCCCCTGGGCGTGACGCACATTGCCCGCTCCCTCGGCCTGAGCAAGGCCGTGGTGCACCGCATCCTGCAGTCACTGAGCTCCCGGGGACTCCTGTCCACCACCGACGCCAGCGGCACCTACTCCCTGGGGCCGGCGGCGATCGGCATGGGCAACCGGGCCTGGAGCCAGCTGGATTTCCGCACGGTGGCCGCACCCGTGCTGCGGCAGCTGCGGGACGCCACCCGGGAAACAATCACCCTCTCCGTGCTGGCAAACCACTCCCGCGTATACCTGGACCAGTTTGAATCTCCGCAGGAAATCAAAATGGTTGTGGACATTGGGGTGCGGCACGCCCTGCATTCCGGTGCCTCCAGCCGGGCCATGGTCGCCTTCCTTCCGGAGGTGTACGTCCAGGAAGCCGCCGCAGAGCTGGCCCGCCTGAAACCCGACTTCAACGAAGAGTCCTACCGTGAACAGCTGGCCGGAGTCAGGGTCAACGGGTACGCGACGTCATTCAACGAACGCAACATCGGTGCTGCCTCCGTTGCCTGCCCCTTCTTCGACCGGGCCGGAAACGTACTGGGCGCAATCAGCTGCTGCGGACCGATCTTCCGGTTCACCGAAAAGGAAATTGCCACCCACGCAACGAAGGTCCTCGCTGCTGCCCGGCGGATCACGGACCTCCTGGCCAGATAGGACACCATGGTTTCCCAGCCCGTACTGCCCCGTTCTTTCCTCTATGTGCCGGGCAACAATCCCGGGCTGTTCCCCAAGGCGGCAGCAGGAGCCGCGGATGCGGTGATCCTCGACCTCGAGGACGCCGTGCCGGCGGCGGAAAGGGAGTCCGCACGCGCCGCCGTCGCCAGCTGGCTTTCCCCGGCCGGAAACGCCGCCGGCGGTCCGCAGTGGTGGGTCCGCGTCTCGCCGGAGACTCTCGGTGAGGACCTTACGGCCGTTGCGTCGGAGCAGCTGAGCGGGATTGTCCTGGCCAAGTGCAGTACCGCTGGGCTCCAGTGTGCCGAAGACCTGGTCCGCAGACTCGAGGACGCCGGGCGGCTGATTCCGGGGGCAGTCCGCCTCATCGGACTGCTTGAAGATGCCGGTGCGCTGCTGGAAGCCGAAGCGGTTCCGCAGCTTGGCCGGCTGGCCACGTACGGCATCGGCGAGGTTGATCTGCTGGCTGACCTGCGCATCGCCCGGCTCCCGGAAACCGACGGTGCCGTCGATTCCCTGCGCACCCGCGTAGTGGTCGCCTGCGCGGCCGCAGGACTGGCCGCCCCCTTGGCTCCCACTTCCACGGACTTCCGGGATCTCGAGGCCTTTGAACGCAGCGCGGTGCACCTGCGCAGCCTCGGGTTCCGCTCCCGCACCGCCATCCATCCCGGCCAGGTGCCAGTCATCAACTCCGTCTTCACCCCTGACGAAGCGGACATTCAAGCGGCCAGGGAACTGCTGGAGCGATTCACCCGAGCGGGCAGCGGCGTGGCGGTGGACGCCGCGGGCAGGTTCATCGATGCCGCGGTGGTCCGGGCCGCGCAGGAAACCCTCGACCGCGCCTAGCACCCGCGGAGCACCGGTCCTGAAACATACCGCCGCAGATTGTTGAACAATCGGGCGTGATCGCGCACACTTGGAGGACCCGTTCCCCGAGGCACAAAAGGACCTGCCATGCCGATCATTGACCTGAACAGCGACGTCGGCGAATCGTTCGGCAGCTGGGAGATGGGCGACGACGCCGCCGTCTTCGAATCCGTTTCCTCCGCGAACGTGGCCTGCGGCTTCCACGCCGGTGATCCCTCCGGCATCGCCCAGACCTGCCGCGACGCCGTCGCCGCCGGTGTCACCATCGGCGCGCACGTGGGCTACCGGGACCTGGCGGGCTTTGGCCGCCGGTTCCTGGACTGCTCCCCCACCGAACTGGCCGACGACGTGCTCTACCAGCTCGGCGCCCTGCAGGCCCTGGCCCAGCACGCCGGCGCGGACATCCAGTACGTGAAGCCGCACGGCGCCCTCTACAACACGATCGTGCACCACGAGCACCACGCCCAGGCCGTCATCGACGCGATCCGCGCCTTCAACAAGGAACTCCCCGTCCTGCTGCTGCCCGGCGCCATCGCGCTGGACAAGGCGGCCGACGCCGGCATGCGCGGCGTCGCGGAAGCCTTCGCAGACCGCAACTACAACCCGGACGGCACCCTGGTTTCCCGGCGCGAACCCAACGCTGTCATTCACGACGCCGATCAGGTCACCACCAACATGGTCCGCCTGGCCACCGAAGGCACCATCATCGCCATTGACGGCTCCGAAATCCCCATGAACGCCGAATCCATCTGCGTGCACGGCGACACCCCCGGCGCCGTTGCCATGGCCCGCGCCGTCCGCGCCGGCCTCGAAGAAGCCGGCGTCAGCATCCAGAGCTTCGTATGAGCCTCCCGCACGCCGCGGACGCGCCCGCCGGAACCATCACCGGCATCCGCCCCGCCGGGACACGCGCACTGCTGGTCGAGCTCAGCTCGCTGGCCGACGTCGTCGCCCTCCACACCCAGCTCAAGGCAAACCCGCTGCGCGGCCAGGTCGATGCCCTCGCCGCAGCGACCACGGTGCTGGTGCGCTTTGCCAGCCGCCGCGACGCCGTGGCCGGCCTGCCGCTGCTGCGGGCCCTGGACTTCACGCACGCGGATACGGACGAACCGCGTACCGTCACCATTGAAACGGTGTACGACGGCGCCGACCTCGCCGAGGTAGCCCGGCTCACCGGCCTCTCCGAGGAAGCTGTGGTCAACGCGCACACCGGCACCGCCTGGATTGGCGGTTTCGGCGGCTTCGCGCCCGGTTTCACCTACCTCACCGGAGGCGATCCCGCCCTAAACGTCCCCCGCCGTTCCAGCCCCCGCACGGCTGTCCCGCCCGGTGCCGTCGCCCTTGCCGGCGACTATTCAGCCATCTATCCCCGCGAGTCTCCCGGCGGCTGGCAGCTCATCGGCCGCACCGCTGCCCCGATGTGGGACCTAACCCGTCCCCACCCGGCTCTCATCTCTCCAGGCGACTCTGTCCAGTTCACCCCTATCCGAGAATTCCTCCCCACCACCTCCTCCCCTTCTTCTCCGGCCGAGTCCATGGATTCCGGGGCTGGTACCGGCGCTGAGGCTGACGGCTCGAAGGCGACAGGCGAAGGGATCAGGGACGTCATAAGTCCCGCATCGCCGAGCGAGGAACGAGCGGACAGCGAAGGCTCAGGGCGCGGGCATCTCGTGAGTCCCGCATCGCCGACCGAGGAACGAGGGAGGTGTCTAAGGGACGATGAGATGCCCGCGCCCGCCCAGCGGCCCGCTCTCGAAATCACGGCCCCCGGCCTCCAGTCCCTGATCCAGGACCTCGGCCGCCCCGGCTACGCGGACCTGGGCGTCTCCGCGTCCGGCGCCGCCGATCCCCGGGCTGCCCGGCAGGCCAACCGCCTGGTCGGCAACCCGGCCGATGCCGCCGTCGTCGAGAACCTCCTGGGCGGCCTGGAACTCACAGCCCGCGGCGACGCCGTCTTGGCGCTCGCCGGCGCTGACGTTCCTGCGGACATTATCGATCCCGCAGGCGTTCGCAGCCGGCCGGCCCCGCATGCCGCGCCGTTCGCCCTGCTGGACGGCGAAACCCTGGCCCTGGGCACTCCAGTGCGCGGCGTACGCGCCTACCTCGCCGTCCGCGGCGGGCTGGATATGGACCCGGTGCTGGGCAGCCGCAGCACCGATTCGATGAGCGGCATCGGCCCGGCCCCGCTGGCTGCCGGTACCCGGCTGCCGGTGGCTCCGGCCGAAAACAGTCTCCACGTCGGCGATCCCGAGCCCCCTGTCCTCGCCGCAGCCGGGACCCCCGGAAGCCTCGGCGACGGGTCCGCACCGGCCCTGCTGCGGATCACCGCGGGCCCCCGGCACGACTGGTTCAGCAGCGAAGCCGCCGCCGCGCTGGCCGCGCAGACCTGGCTCACCACCAGCGAGTCGAACCGGATCGGCGTCCGTCTGGCCCTGGACCCGGACGATCCGCAGGCCGCTCCCCTCGCCCGCCGCCGCGAGGGCGAACTGCCCAGCGAAGGCGTGGTGGCCGGTTCCCTGCAGGTGCCGCCGTCGGGCCTTCCCGTCCTGTTCCTCGCCGACCATCCGGTGACCGGCGGCTACCCGGTGATCGCCGTCGTCGTCCCCGAGGACCTGCCGGTCGCTGCCCAGCTGCCACCCGGCCACCGCGTGAACTTTATGTTTGTTGACCCCGATACCCTTGCCCCGCACACCCCGGAGCGAGCGGCCGGGCTGTTTCCCGAAGGAACCGAATGAACACCCCCATGAAGAAGGTCCTGATTGCCAACCGCGGCGAGATCGCAGTCCGCGTGACCCGCGCCTGCGCCGACGCCGGCATCGCCTCCGCTGCCGTGTACTCGGATCCCGACGCCGATGCGCTGCACGTGCGCCTGGCCGACGAAGCGTTCCCGCTCGGCGGGGCCTCCGGTGCGGAGACCTACCTGAACATTCCCAAGCTGATCGACGCCGCCCGGAAAGCCGGGGCGGACGCCGTCCACCCCGGGTATGGGTTCCTGTCCGAGAACGCGGACTTTGCGCAGGCAGTGCTCGACGCCGGACTCACCTGGATCGGTCCGTCACCGCGCGCCATCCGGGACCTGGGCAACAAGGTCACCGCCCGCGAGATCGCCGTCCGCGCCGGCGCACCCCTGGTGCCCGGCACCGAGGGTCCCGCCGAAAGCGCCGAGCAGGTCCGCGCCTTCGCCGAGGAACACGGACTGCCGGTTGCCATCAAGGCTGCCTTCGGCGGCGGTGGACGCGGGATGAAGATCGCCCGCCGCCTGGAGGATGTCGAGGATGCGTTCGAGTCCGCAGTGCGCGAGGCCGTGTCGGCGTTCGGCCGCGGCGAATGCTTCGCCGAACGGTTCCTGGACAAGCCCCGCCACGTTGAAGCGCAGGTGCTGGCCGATACGCACGGCAACGTCGTCGTCGTGGGCACCCGCGACTGCTCCCTGCAGCGCCGGAACCAGAAACTCGTGGAGGAAGCCCCGGCGCCGTTCCTCACGGATGAGCAGCGCGCCACCATCCACAAATCCGCCAAGGCCATCTGCCGCGAGGCCGGCTACACCGGCGCCGGCACGGTTGAATACCTCGTCTCCCCCGACGGGTTGATCAGCTTCCTCGAGGTCAATACCCGGCTGCAGGTGGAACACCCCGTCACCGAGGAAACCGCCGGTGTGGACCTGGTCCGCGAGCAGTTCCGCATTGCCGACGGCCTGCCGCTGTCCATCACCGAGGATCCCGAACCGCACGGCCACGCGTTCGAGTTCCGGCTCAATGCCGAGGATCCGGCCCGCGGGTTCCTGCCCGGCCCCGGACCGGTGGAAGCCTTCGAACCGCCCACCGGCCCCGGCATCCGCCTGGACACCGGTGTGCGGTCCGGCTCCGTGGTGCCCAGTGAATACGACTCCCTCATGGCCAAGCTGATTGTCTGGGGCGAGGACCGCCCGCAGGCCCTGCGCCGGGCCAAGGCTGCGCTGGATGAACTGGTGATCCGCGGCGTACCCACCGTGGTGCCGTTCCACCAGGCCGTGGTCCGCTCCGGGGCGTTCACCCGCGAGGATGAGCTGGGCGTCTACACCACCTGGATCGAATCCGAGTTCGCAGAGCCCCTGGCCGCTTCCCCGCATATTGCCGCGGCCGTTGGCACCGCCCGCGAAACCATCACCATTGACATCGACGGCCGCGCCGTCGCCGTCGGGCTTCCCGCTGCCCTGCTGAACGCCCTGCGTTCGGGCGGAACAGGCACCGCGGACGGTACCTCAGCTGCCGCGGACACGGCCGACGCCGCCCGGCTGGCTTCCCCGATGGCCGGGAACCTGGTCAAGTGGCTCGCGGACGACGGCGCGGAGCTCGCCGAAGGCGATCCGGTGGCCGTGCTGGAAGCGATGAAGATGGAAACCACCGTCCGTGCCCACCGGGCCGGCAGCTTCGTCCGGGCGTCGCTGGAACCCGGCGCCGCCGTCGGCCGCGGCGATGCCCTGGGCGAGATTGGCTAAGCTGCGGCGTAACAGCGGCGGCGGATCCACCGCTGCCGCTGCCCCAGCCGTTAGGTTGGATGGATGCTTCTGAACCTGGACGAATACGCCGCGCAGCGCGCCGCCCACACCAACATCACGCTGTGGGCGGCGGAAGTGCTGCGCGGACAGATCGCCGCCGGGCACCTGCTGCCGGGGACCAAACTTTCCGAGCAGCAGCTGGCCTCGTCCCTGAACATCTCGCGGAACACCCTCCGCGAGGCTTTTACGGTGCTCAGCGGCGAGGGTGTGGTGAGCCGGTATCCGAACCGCGGCGTCTTCGTTGCCTCCCCCGGTGCCGACGCCGTGCGGCGGATCTACCAGGTGCGCCGCATGCTGGAGCCGTCGGCAGCGCTGTGGGGTCCGAATCTGGATCTTGACCGGCTGGATGCCGTGATCGCCGCGGCACGGGAAGCCAAATCCCTGGGTTCCGTGGCGGAAATGGCAGCCGCGAACCAGGCCTTCCATGAGGCTGTCATCGCGATGTCCGCCAGTTCCCAGCTGGAGGACATCATGTCCCGGGTGCTCGCCGAAATGCGGCTGGTGTTCTATGCCGTGCGCAGCGAACCGGACTTCCATTCGCACTACGTGGAGCAGAACGCGAAGATCGTGGAGCTGCTGCGGGCCGGAAAGCGGAAGAAGGCTGCGGAAACGCTCCGCGGTTACCTCGACGCCGCCGAGGCCGAGCTGCTGGAGCACCTGGCTGCGGACGGAGCCGCGAACGGCCGGTAGGACGCCCACGGCCCCCGGCAACCTGGCTGCGGACGGCCGGTAGGCCGCCCGCGCCGAAAAGCTAAGGCACCAGGTAGGCCGCCTGCGCCGAAAAGCTAAGGCACCAGGTAGGCGCTGTCCCGGGCGTCGGTGATCAGCATGTGGCCCGGCGCGTGGCCGATGGCCAGGGACGGCTTGGACTCCATGACGGCGGCCTGCGGAGTGACCCCGCAGGCCCAGAACACCGGAAGATGTCCCGCCGGAATCTCTACCGGATCGCCGAAGTCGGGCCGGGCCAGATCCGCAATGCCGATCTCCGCCGGGTTGCCCACATGCACGGGAGCACCGTGCACCGCCGGATAGCGGGAGGTGATCCGCACGGCGTCGGCCACCTGGGAAGCAGGCACCGGGCGCATGGAGACCACCAGCGGGCCGGACATCTCACCGGCCGGCTCGCAGCGCACTGACGTGCGGTACATCGGCACGTTGGTGCCCTGGTCGATGTGCGCGATCCGGATGCCGCCCTCCTGCAGTGCCGCCTCGAAGGTGAAGCTGCAGCCCACAATGAACGTGACCAGGTCATCGCGCCAGTATTCGGTGATGTTCGTCGGATCCGCGGTCTTCTCCCCGTTCACGTAGACCGTGTACCGGGGCACGTCGGTGCGGATGTCCCCTCCGGCCAGCAGCGGCCCGCAGGTTTCACCGGCGTCGAGCACGCCCAGGATGGGACAGGACTTGGGATTGCGCTGGGCGAAGAGCAGCACGTCGAAGGCCTGCGCCTTCGGAACGATGATCAGGTTCGCCTGCGCATACCCGGCAGACCAGCCCGCCGTCGGCGTCACCAGCCCGTTGCGGAACAGTTCGCGGGCCTCGGCCGGGGACAGCGCCGCCCGGTCCAGGGCGGCCAGTGTGGCGGGTTTTGTCATGCGTTCATCCTTCCTTCGGCGGCGCGGGCCGGGCCCACGCCGCAGGGTTTGCTTACTGCCAGAGAGCAGCGAGTCCGGAGAGCGAGTTCCAACCCAGGAACAGCGTCAGCGCCCAGGACAGCACACCAATGATCAGCAGCCACTTCGGGTAGTCGTAGCCGCGCAGCAGGTCCCGCCGGCGCCAGGCCGCCCACAGCAGGATGCCGAAGCCGAGCGGCAGGATCAGGCCGTTGAATGCCCCGGCGAACACCAGGAGGGTCTGCGGGGCCTGGCCCAGCAGCAGGTAGGCCGCGGTGCAGAAGGCAATGAACGCCACGGTGATCAGGCTGCGGGTGCGGTCTTTGGTCGCGGGGGTGGTGATGAAGGAAACCGAGGTGTACGCGGCGCCGATCACCGAGGTCAGGGCAGCTGCCCAGAACACGATGCCGAACATGCGCAGGCCAATCTCACCGGCCGCGTGGCGGAAGGCGTCAGCTGCGAGGTTGTCGCCGGCCAGGGTGACCCCGCTGGCCACGACACCCAGGATGGCCAGGAACAGCAGCATCCGCATGACGCCGGTGACGATGATGCCCAGCAGCGAGACCTTGGTGATGTCCTTGACGTGCCCGGGACCGGTGGTGCCGGAGTCCAGGAGCCGGTGCGCTCCGGCATAGGTGATGTAGCCGCCCACCGTGCCGCCGATGAGGGTGGTGATAGTCAGGAAGTCCACCTGCTCGGGCAGCACCGTGTTCTTCAGCGCCTCGCCGACCGGAGGGGCCGCAGAGATGGCGACGTAGATCATCAGCAGGATCATGACGGCGCCGAGCGCCACCACAATCCGGTCCAGCGCCAGTCCGGCCTTCTTGGACAGGAAAATGCAGATGGCGACCGCGGCGGAAATGGCGCCGCCCACCTTGGTGTCCATGCCGAGCATGGCGTTCATGCCCAGACCGGTGCCGGCGATGTTGCCGATGTTGAACACCAGGCCGCCGATGAACACCAGCCCTGCCAGCAGCCAGCCGGCACCGGGAAGGACCTTGTTGCCCAGGGTCTGTGCCCGCAGCCCGGAGACACCGATGATGCGCCACACGTTCATTTGAACAGCGATGTCCACCAGGATCGAGACCAGAATCGCGAACGCGAAGGCGGCACCGAGCTGAACCGTGAACACGGTGGTCTGGGTAATAAAGCCCGGTCCGATGGCGCTCGTGGCCATGAGGAACATGGCTCCGAGCAGGGCCGTTCGCTTGGCGTTGGGCCGAACCTTCGCTTTCGTCGGCTTGGTTTCCATGGTTTTTCCGATCGCTGGAGAATGTGGGGGGCGCCACAGGGGCTTCCAGCAGTCTAAGGGTTGTTGAACAATCCGCCAGTCTTTTTGTTGAACAATCGGCGGTTTCTTAACATGCTTTTTACATGGGAGCGCTGATGGGCTCCGGCCTGGCAGGTTCGCCGCGGCCCCGGATCCGCCCGTACCCCGGCTCCCCCGCCAGCCCCGGACGTCGGCGGCCGGGAAGGACGACGGCGGTGCGCGGCCGGGTGCGCGCTGCCTGGCCCCGGACGGTTTCCACCGCCTCCCGGATACCGATCCTCAATGCCGGGCCGTGCCCCGGGAGCAGCAGCGAAGCGTCCAGCCGTGCCAGGGTGAGCAGCGCCCGGTCCATCCCGGCGCCGTCGGAATGGAACATGCCGTGCAGCAGCTGAGGACCGGTCCGGCCGCTGATCCGGTGCCCCGTCACCAAGGCGTCTCCGGTGATCACGGCCCGCGCCTCCGGCAGCAGGAAGGACGTATGTCCCGGTGTGTGTCCGGCGGTGGGAACGGCCACGGGACTGCCCGGCAAGTCTGCCAGCACCGCATCCGTCCAGGCCCGGGCCCGGGGAATCGCCACCCGCATGAGTCCTCCGGCACCAAGCACCTGTGCGCTCCAGGCCAGCACCCGCGGACGCCAGGCACGGAGAAGGATCTGTCCGGGAGATACCTGTTCCCTGCCCTCGCCGCGCAGCAGCGCCAGTTCAGCCGGGCTGCAGAACACCGGGGTGCCGAATTCGTCAGCGAACCAGGCCGCGGCGCCGGTGTGGTCCACGTGTGCGTGGGTGACCAGCACGGCGGCTGCCGCTTCCGGCTCCAGCCCGGACTCACGGATGGACAACAGCACCAGATCCCGGTCGCCGGGATAGCCCCCGTCCACCAGCGTGAACTCCTGCCCGCGGCGGAGGATCACCCAGTTTGACGCCGGTCCCCGGACAAACAGCACGTCCCGGGCCGGTTCGCTCAGCTCATACCGTGCCGTGCTGCGGTTCCCCATGGCCGCCCTTCCTGCTGCCGTCGCTGTTTCCTGTGCCCGCGGTCCGTTGCTCCGTTGCTCCGTTGCTCCGTTGCTCCGTTGCTCCGTTGCTCCGTTGCTCCGTTGCTCCGAAAGAGCGTCGCACCGGGACGCGTTCAGGTCAATGCCCGCTGTTGCCCTCGCCGGAGGCTGCCGACTGCCGGTACCCGCTTGGCGTGAAACCCAGGACCTCGCGGAACGCGTCCGCCAGGTGCGCATGGTCGGCATAGCCGAGTTCGGCCGCAACGTCCGCGATGCCCATGCCAGGATTGTTCCGCAGCCGTTCAACTGCCTCCTGCAGCCGGTACCGCCGGATCATTGTCAGCGGAGGCAGCCCCACGTGCTTCCGGGCCAGACGCTGGAGGGTTCGTACGGAGACGCCCAGCAGGTCCGCAGCGTGGTCCACGCGCGTCAGCGACGGGTTGGACTCGATCAGCTCCTCGAAGCGGTTGGCGAGCTGACCCTCCGGCGTGGGTTCGGGCACCGTTGACTCCAGCCAGCCCCACGCTGCGGCTGCCGCCGCCTCACGGCGGGCTCCGCCGTCGTTATCCTCCACGGCAGTCATGGCACCGGTGACCGGATCCCGCAGTTCGGGCAGGTCCAATGCTGTGCCGGTGTTCCGCAGCGCCCCGGGGTCGGGGCACAGGAAGGGCACCGCCGCGGGCCGCAGGAGCAGGCCAACGGCCCAGCCCGTGCCGGTCAGGTCGCGGAAGAAACGCCGGGTCACGGGACCGTGCAGCCGGACACCGTCAGGCTCAACCACGAGGTTCAGGGCGGGAAAAGGCAGGACCTCCTGCCGGGATGTCCTGCCTGGCGCCAGGTTCCATTCCGGAATCCAGACCCAGCGGACACGGTCCGCAAACCGGCCCGGAGCAGGAATGCGGGCGAAGGAGGGCAGCCGGGCCGGATACAGCGGCCCGCGCCAGTGCTCTTCCACTTTGCCCTCCTGCACACTCGCCGCTGCCTGGAAACCGGAACCTGTCGCAAATCTCCAAGCTGCCGCCCGGCACCGGTTCCTAGCCTGATTCCATGACTACAACCCAGAACCAGAACCATTCCGCAGGAGTGACCGGCCGCTATACAACGGAAGGCGTTCCCCACGGCCTGTCCAGTCTCACACCGTTCGTTGCCGTCCCGCGAGCGGCGGAAGCAATTCGTTTTTATCAGGACGTCTTCGGCGCAAGGCTCGTGGACGTTACCGAGATGAACGGCGTGACCGTCCACGCTGACCTGGACCTCGGCAGCGGGCATCTGCAGCTCGGCGAACCGAACCCGGACTTTGGTTTGCTTAGCCCGCCGGAACCGGATAATGCCTGCTATTCCCTCGGCTATTACTGCGCCAATGCCGATGACGTGGTGGCCCGCGCCGAATCCGCGGGAGCAGCGATCCGGGAACCGCTGGAGACTTTCGCCTCCGGCGACCTCTTCGCCAGCATCCGTGATCCATTCGGGATCCGTTGGACCATTATGACGCGGGTGGAGGACCTGTCAGAAGAGGAAAGCGCAGCGCGCGTCGCTGAGTGGGCGTCGCAGCAGGGGTGAAGTGCGTTGTCAGGGCAGGCGCCAGTAGACGTCCTCAGAGTTCTCCTCCGCGAGGATCATGCGCAGGCCCAGCCTGCTGTCCTCGCCCAGGGCGCTGTCCGGGACGTCGAAGCAGACCTCGTGTGTCACCGTGTCACCTTTGCTGAGCAGTTCCTGGTCAGCTCCGCGCATGCCTAGTTCCACGGTGCAGCCGAGGACGGTGTAGACCCGGTTGTCCGATCCCACGAGTTCCGGAGCCAGATCCAGCCAGGGGCGGCCTTCGCCGTCTCCGTTATAGACGGCTTCGAACCGGGCAATCACGTAGTTGTGGTCCGGATCCCCGGCGGAGGGGGCGCGGTCCAGGACTTCAGCAGTGCCGTCCCGGTCCAGTTCGCTGAGAGTCACGGTGTATTCGCCCACTGCTGCTTCTTCGCCCGCGGAGTTGGCCGGCGCGGCAACAATCTCCGCGATGAACTCCTCGGAGTATTGGTAGGAGTAGTCATTGTTCTCCGCCTCGGAGAGTTCTTCTGAGAACTCTCCGAACTCCTCGAAGGACTCGCCGCCGATTTCGGTACCTGTCCCAGGTTCGGCTTCCCAGACACCGGCATCCCGCAGTGAGTCCAGCAGCAGGATGTTGATGACGACCGCCGTAACGATGGATACCCCGGCCAGGGACAGCGCGACAATGGACAGCGTTTTGGCGGCGTTCCGCGCCTTGAGGCCCTTGACCAGCGCGGGGATTCCCAGTCCCAGCGCCACTAGTGCCAGTGGGAAGGCCAGGAAGTTTACGACCACGATCCAGCAGATCAGCAGGGCAAGGACCGCGAGCACCAGTGCGGCAATCGCCAGGCCTTTCCCGGGGGTGGACGGCGGTGGTCCGTAGCTGGGGTAGCCCGGCTGGCCCGGGTAGCCGGCATAGCCCGGCTGGCCCGGGTAGCCGGCATAGCCCGGCTGGGCGGGATACCCCGGGTTCCCTTGGTCGCCGGGCTGGCCCTGGTACCACTGCGGGCCGGCAGGACTCTGGTACCCCTGCTGGCCGGGCTGGACGGGCTGGCCCAGGTAACCGGTGTAGCCGGTGTAACCCGCGGGCGCACCGGGCACCTGGGGGTAAGGGCTGTGCTGGGGCGCCGGCGGAATGTTCGCGGCCTGGGGTGCCCCGGAAGTTGCGCTGCCATATCCGCCGGGGGCTGCAAACCCCCCTGCGGGTTCAGTTCCCTCCGCTGCGGACTGCCCTGTATCCGTGTGGCGGGTACCGCCGTCGTCATTCTGGGCGCCGGTCCCAGCGCCCTGGCTGCCGTCGGCATCGTCCCGGCCCATAGGCCCGGACTGCCCCTGGTCCCTGTCCATGTCATTCCCCCCGGAGTTCTGTTTTTACGGGCTCAGGCGGCCTGTCTGGCAACCGCCGAGCACTATCCTAGCGAAGGCCAAGGCCACATCGTGCCTAGTCACAGCCTCAGGACAGCGTAAACGGGTTCCGCGTCAGGTGCGGTTCCTGAGCCTGTTCCCATGGCAGGAGCGGCGTGATGTCCACGCCGGCTGAGGATTCCCGGAGGGATTTTGGCGAGCCCGGTGAGTTGTTCCAGGTGTCGATGGCCCAGGAATTTACGGCCCACGCCGCCACCATTGAGAGGATCCCAATCCCGATGGAGACGATCGCGAGTATCCGGGCCACGCGTGGATCCCTCTTCGCCGTTACGAGTGCGCCGACAGCCAGCCCTAAAACAATCGGGAAGCTCACGAAGGAGTACACGTTCAGGAAAGGAATCCAGCAGCCCATCAGCCCGATCCCGGCCATCGAGACGGCGGCGATTGCCAGCCCCCGGCCGGTGGACCTGGGCGGCGGCATTATTGGCCCCGGGGCCGGGTAGTACCCGTTGTAACCACCGTGCGGCGCGGCTTCCGGCGCAGGCCAACCCTGTTCCTGATTCATTCGTTCCCCCAACTGTGTGACACGATCAGTGGCGCGTGGCCGGCTCGCTTCGATGCTGGCTGCCCCGCCCAACATCCTAAGCATGCTGGCCGCCGACGCCGCACAAAAAGGCCCGCTCCGCAGCGAAGCGGAACGGGCCCCGTTCAAAGGAAACGGCTACGCGAGCGCCGCCACAGCGGCGTCGTAATCCGGTTCGGTGGTGATCTCGGGAACCAGCTGCGAGTGCAGCACGGTGCCCTCTGCATCGAGAACGACGACGGCGCGGGCCAGCAGGCCTTCCAGCGGGCCTTCGGTCTGGGTCAGGCCAAAGTCCTCACCGAAGCTGCTGCGGAATGCCGATGCAGCAACCACATTGTCGATGCCTTCGGCACCGCAGAAGCGTCCGAGCGCGAACGGCAGGTCCTTGGAGACGCACACAACGGCGGTGTTCTCGAGGCCTGCGGCAATCTCATTGAAGCGGCGGACGCTTGCGGCGCAGACGCCCGTGTCCACGCTCGGGAAGATGTTCAGGACCACGCGGCGGCCGGCGAGCGCCTCGCTGGAGACCTCGGACAGGTCGGTTCCCACCAGTGTGAAGGCGGGTGCGGAGGTTCCGGCTGCGGGAAGCTCGCCGGTGGTGCGGACAGGGTTTTCCTTGAATGCGGTAGTTGCCATGTTCTGTGTTTATCACGTTCTGGCCTTCGGCATCCCAGCGTGACCTGCAGGAACACCCTGCGTCGCCGGCAGGCAAGAAAAAATGTCCGTCAGGGGGTTCCCTGCGGCCCGCACGGTGTTTTACTGAAAGTGGTTCCTTAAGGCGGGACCAGAACAGGTCCACTTGGCCGGGACCAGTAGGTTCATCGGCCGGACCTTGGAACGACTCCCTGGCCATGGCTGGGGAGCCGTTCCATGTTCGGACAGCACTGGTTTAGCCGGCCCCAACCAGAAGCAGCGTCCCGGCAAAGATAATGCCGCTCAGGACCAGGGTGACGAACGTGTATCCCAGGATTTCGCGGATCTTCAGCCCGGCCACAGCCAGCAGCGGGATGGCCCAGAACGGCTGGATCATGTTGGTCCACTGGTCGCCGTAGGAAATCGCCATGATCACCACGGACTGGTCTACCTCCAGAGCGTCTGCCGCGTTCGCGAACAGCGGTGCCATGACGGCAAACTGACCGCCGCCGGAGGGTATGAACATGTTGAGCAGTCCCGCTGCGAGGAACGTCCACAGTCCCAGGGTTGCGGGCGAGGAGATGTTGATGAAGAACTCGCTGATGATGTCCACAAGTCCGCTGACGCTCATCATGCCGATGATTCCGGCGTAGAGCGGGTACTGCAGGAGGACCTCACCCACCGTGCGCCCGCCGCGGGCGATGAGATCTGCCAGTTCGCGGGCGTTGCCGACCAGAAGCATGATCAGGCACAGGAAGGTCCAGTTCACGATGTCCAGGGTCAGGGCGAAGCCGTTGTTTCCGAAGTGGAGCACCAGGTAGATGCCCAGCATGACGCCCAGTGCCAAGGTGAAGAGCCGCAGACCCTCCAGCCGTTCAGCCGGGGTTTTGCGGTCCGTTGCCTCCGACGCAGCCGCTGCGCCCGGTCCGGTTTTCCTGTTCCGCCTGCCGGCAGCGGCGGCCCTGTCCGAACGGTCCTGGGCATGCGCAGCGTCCCCCTCGGCGAAGACATCGTCCGGGGCGACCGCGATCAGCTCAGCCTGTTTGGGTGCCAGCAGCATCATGGCGCCGGCAACGGCCACGAGGGTGACCACCGCGGCAGTGATGTTCCAGGCGGAGAACGTGGTTTCGGTGATATCCACCAGACCACCGGGCAGAGTGGAGTATGCGCCTCCCTCAGTGGCAGCATTCAGCGGCCCTGAACCGGAGTAGCCCATATGCCAGACCACGAATCCGCTGTAGGCCGATGCAACGAGCAGCGGATAATGCAGCTTGATGCCGCGGTTCCTGGCCGCGCGCGCCACTTCGAGGGCCATGACGCCGCCCACAATCAGTCCCAGACCGAAGCTGATCAGCGATGCGATGCCCGCGACGATAGTGACGAACCCGTAAGCCTGCCGGGGCGTCTGCGGCACGGAGGCCACACGGACCAGCAGCCGGTGCACCGGCCGTGTGTTGGCGAGAGTGAAGCCCAGCAGCAGAACCAGCGCCACCTGGGTCATGAACGAAAGCAGACCGGTAAGCCCCTCACCCCACCCGAGCACCAGCTCGTCCGGAGCTACATCGGTCATGGTTAACGCCATGACGGCCACTATCGCCGTCAGGATCACCGCCAGGATGAAGGAACCCGGAAGCCATCTCTCAACGAAACGGCTGAGCGGTCGGGAGAGGGTCTGCAACATCGTCGTCGTCCTTCCTCAAATGTGGCGCAGGCCAGCCGGTGACACCTTCACGGACTCCCCTAGGGTCCCTGCCCGGCGGCTGCGAACAGCCAGTCTCATCGACCAGGACAACTGTGTCAAACATCACATTTGAGACGGGATAGTTCAGCAGGCCCGCGCCTGCAGGTGCCTCCGGGCGCCGGGGCGCAGTCCGCTACTCCCCGGTGACGCCGTCGAGCAGTTCGCGGATGATGTCCAGGTGCCCGCAGTGCCGCCCGGTCTCCTCAACCATGTGCACCAGTACCCAGCGCAGGTTATGCCCGGCAATGTGGTGGGCCTGGCACATGTCCTCCAGCTCGTAGCGCCCGGCAACTTCGCGGGACTCGTCGCAGGCGGCCTGGTAGTCGGCAATGATCTCGGCCAAACTGTCCTGTTCGCTGACGCGGAATTCGGCGTCGGGATCGTCGCTGCTCCAGCGGGTGGGAATGCCGGTTTGCCCGTCCACCTGCGCGCGGAACCACCAGCGCTCGACGTCGGCAAGATGGCGGAGCAGGCCGGAGACCGTCAGCAGGGAGGGCAGGACACGCCGGGCGGCGTCGGCGTCGCTGAGGCCCTGGGCCTTGTAGATAACGCTGGCGCGCAGGTAGTCCAGGAACCCGTTGAGGGTGCCCCGCTCGTCAGCGGCGTCAGGCGGATCGATTCGGTTGTCGGTAAGCATGCCGCCAGCGTAGCGGCGCCGTTGCCCGCACCGGAAAGGCCTGCCGTCACAAACCCGCGAGCCGCAGGACCAGCGCTCCGAGGAGCAGCACCCCTCCGGCTCCGGCAACCATCCACGCGGCCGTCCGGGTGGTCAGCCGCAGCCAGGACTTCCGCCGTGTCGCCGCAGAGTAGAGGCCGGTGATGAGCAGGATCAGGCCGGTCATTCCCACGTAGCCGGGAGCGCCGTTGTCCTCGCCCTGCGCCAGGACAAAGAGGAGCAGCACCAGCCCAAGGGCGAAGCTTGGCCAGTGGAAGCCGCTTTCGTGCCGAGATCCGGCAGCCTGACTGTGATCCATTGAGCTCATGGTCCGTCCTTTCCCGCTGCGGGGCCCGGGACGTGCGCCCGGCCGGAACGGAAAACGGTACTCCTTCCACCCCGCTGCGTCGCCGGGAGTCCCCTGTGAGGACGCTGGGTACGGCGGCGGGATAATTTCTTTGCCAACCCCCTTGCCCAGCAACGCACCGAGGCGTAGTTTTCCGAGTAATCAACCGAGAGGTTGATAAACAAACAGGTTGGATACACGCGACGCGAACGTTGGCCGGACATGACCGAAGCCCCCGAAGAGATGCTGCTGGACAGGGCCTTCCTGGCCCTGGCCGATCCGGCGCGGCGGCGGATCATCGCCCGGCTCTCCCGGGGCCCCGCTACGGTCAACGAACTCGCCGAACCCTTCGAAATCAGCAAACAGGCGGTTTCGAAGCACATCCAGGTCCTCGAGCAGGCGCAGCTGGTCACGCGAACCCGTGACGCGCAGCGCCGGCCCGTTCACCTGAACCCCGCACGGCTGGAGGCACTCACCGCCTGGATCGACCGGTACCGCTTGGTTATGGAAGGGCAGTTCCGCAGCCTGGATGCTGTGCTCCACCAACAGGCCGCCGAGCGCGGCCGGCAGTCAAAGGACCAACAATGACCAACGCACTGCAGCTCTCCGTCCCTGACGGCGTCCCCTTCATCGACTATTCACGGGAGATCGATTTCCCCGTGGCGGACGTCTTCCGCGCCCATGCGGACCCTGACCTGATCAGCCAGTGGCTCGGTCCGCGCGGCATGAAGATGGAAATGGACCATTACAACTTCACGACCGGCGGCACCTACAAGTACACGCACACCGGCCCCGAAGGCATCCCGTACGACTTCACCGGCATCTTCCACACCGTCCGGGAGAACGAGTTCGCGATCCAGACCTTCGAGTTTTCCGGCTATCCGGACGTTGTCAGCCTCGAGTTCAACACCTTCGAGGACCTCGGGGACGGACGCACCCGCATCACCGTTCATGCGGTCTACCCCACCCAGGAGGCACGCGACGGCATGGCTGCCTCCGGCATGGAGGACGGCATGACCGATTCATACTCCCGACTGGAGGAGCTGCTCGCTTCCCGCACGGAGACCAGGACCCCGCAGGAGGCATCATGACCAACGCACTGGAAGTGACCCTTCCCGACGGCGCACCGTACATCGACTACGTCCGCGAGTTCGACTACCCGGCGCTGGATGTCTTCCGCGCCCACGTCACGGCGGATGCCTACGCCCAGTGGGTTGGCCCGGAGCAGCTGCAGACCCGCATCGATGCCTTCGAGCCCACCCCGGGCGGTTCCTACCGGTTTGTCCAACGAAACAACGACGGCGGCGAGTTCGCCTTCCGCGGTGTCTTCCACAACATCCGGCCGGGTGAGTTCATCCTGCAGACCTTCGAGTATGAGGGCTACCCGGATCAGGCGAGCCTGGACTTCCTGCGGTTCGAGGACCTCCCGGACGGCCGGTCCCGGCTCGTTGGACATTCGGTCTATCCATCGCTCCAGACGCGGGATAACTTCGTGTCCTCAGGCATGGAGTCCGGCATGGCGGAGGGATACGACAAGCTGGAGCAGCTGCTCGCCTTCGCCACCGCCTGACCCGCATTTTTTGGAGGAAACATGGATTGGACCCTGGAAGTCATCCGCGTGCCGGTCCGCGATCTGGACCGCAGCATTGCGTTCTACTCGGACCAGGTTGGCTTCGATCTGGACCACCACACGGTCAATGAGCACATGGCGTTCGCCCAGCTCACTCCCCCGGGTTCCGGCTGTTCGATTGTCATTGGCCACCTGCCCGGTGACGATCCCATGGAACCCGGATCCCTGAAGGGGCTGCAGCTGGTGGTTCCGGATGCCTATGCGGCGCGAGAACAGCTGGTCTCCCGCGGCGTGGAAGCCGGCGAGGTGACCGTCATGGATGAGCGCGACGGCGGCACCCTGTTCGGCTTTTCGGATCCGGACGGCAACACCTGGGTAGTGCAGCAGATCAAGGCCCGGGCGGACCATCCGCTGATTCCCTACAGCGCGCGGCCGCAGCTGGGCGAGGGGATTTAGGGCCGGAAGGGAGCGGGAACCGCATCAGCCGGCCAGGGCTGCTGCGACCCGCTCGATTCCGTACTCGAAGGCCTTGTCCAGGTCCCCGCCCAGCCGGAAGGCACCGGCAAGTTCCATGGTGATGAACCCGGTCAGCCACGCTGTCATGAACCGCGCAGCTTCCAGCGCATCCGCGTCGCCCACCGCCTTCCGGGCCGCAGCAAGGACCGGCTCGCTGGCCCTGGCCAGGTCCTCTGCAGAGGCCGTCCGCGTCTGGATCAGCCGGAAACCCTCCGGGCGTTCCCGCGCGAAAGAGCGGTAGGTATGGGCCAGGTCTTCCAGGGTTTCCAGACCCAGCATCCGCTCCCGCAGCTCTTCGAGCGTGGCAGCGGCGATCATTCCCAGCAGCGCCTCCCGGTCCTGGACCCGCTTATACAGCGACGGCGGCCGGACGCCGACCCGGGCGGCAACGGCGTTCATGGTGACATGGTCCGGCCCGCCCTCTTCCAGGGCCTCCCGGCCCGCGGCGACAATTGCTTCAAGGGATGTTCGCTGCGGCGTTGGCATGATTCTCCTGGCACTTCATTCGGCTATTGACATTAGCCATCATAGCTAATTAGGTTAGCCATGTAACCCGGACACACCGGACATCCCCTAGGAGCCAGTCATGAAGATCGCACCCCACGTCCACCGGATTGGCAATAACATCGTTGCCGCCTACCTGGTGGTGACCGACGGCGGCATCACGGTGATCGACGCAGGCCTCGCCGGGCACTGGCGGGACCTGGAGCAGGAGCTGGCCGTCCTCGGCCGGCCGCTGGAAGACATCCGCGGTGTGGTGCTGACACACGGGGATACGGACCACATTGGCTTCGCCGAACGGCTGCGCCTGCAGACCGGCGTGCCGGTGTACATCCACTCCGAAGATGCTGCGCGGGCCCGGGGATCCGAGCGGTACAAGCCGGCTCCCGGCTCGGCGGGACAAATGCGCCCCGGCCCCGCGGCAAAGTTCCTTGCCTATTCGCTCCGCAAGCAGGGCTGGCGCACCACCTACCTCAGCGAGGTCATTCCGGTCGAGGACGGCGACGTGCTGGACCTGCCCGGGTCGCCGCGGATCATTGGACTCCCCGGCCACTCCCCTGGCAGCATCGCCGTCCACGTGCCCGATGCCAAGGCGCTGTTCGTCGGAGACGCGCTCACCACCCGCAACGTGCTCTCCGGCCGGACCGGCCTGCAGCCCTCCCCGTTCACAGACGACGCCGCGCAGGCCCTCGAAGTACTGGATAAGCTCACTGCACTCACGGACGTGGAATGGGTCCTGCCCAGACACGGTATGCCCTGGAACGGTCCGGTCAGCGAAGTGGCTGCTGCCGTGCGCGCCGGAGCCTAGCCAGAACGCTGCACCGCCGGCCGGGGCCTAGGCAAGCCGCAGCCCCGGGCCCCGGCCGGCCTCAGCTCCGCGCCCCGGCAGGACCGCCGCAGCCCGCCCCGGGGTCAGCGGCCCTTCCCGGGAGCGTTCCCCTTGCCCGGCCCGAATTCGTGGCCCTTGCCGGGACCGTGGCCGTTTACTGGTCCGTGCCACCACTTGCCGGGTCCGTTGCCCTTACCCGGTTTCCAGGTGCGGTCGTTCACGAACTCAGCCGGACGGTACCTGATGAAGTCGGCCTCACCAAGGCCCAGCGACTCCGCAAGCCGGTCCAGCTGCCGCGGCTCGGCGAGGTTGGCCCAGCGTCCGGTTTCCAGCCGCTGGTCCATGGCCAGCACCGCGGCTACCCGTTCCGCGTCCGTGAAGGTGCAGTGACCGGTCCGTTCGATGAACGACTGCCGCAGCAGCGGCGTCGCCCGCGCCTCCCGGACCGTCTCCTCATACTCCTCCAGGTATTCCACCGGAGCCAGGATGTCCGCCAGGGTGTGCATGGCCAGTACCGGGATCTGCAGGTTGCCCTGGGGTGTGGAGGTGCGGTCCATCCAGTCCAGCGCCTCTTCATCCGGTTCGATGCCAGCCGATGATGTCAGGGTGCGCAGGTCACGCTTCAGCTCCAGCCCGGCAGCTTTGTAGAGCGCATTCACCTGCTGCCGCTGGGCCGACTGCTGCAGCAGCGCCCGGTAGTCCACACCTTTGTTCCAGCCGCTGTCCCCGTCCGCTGCGGTGACAATCGAAACCCGGGAACCCACTACAAACGGAATGGTCTGCAGCAGCCAGTTGTACTGTGCTTCCTGCTGGGCCGCATAGTCTCGGGGGCCTGGAGCAGTGTCCCCGCTGAACCAGGTGGGAGTGTTCATGAAGGCCGCGGCGAGCGCCAGCCGTGCCCGTCCCTCCGGGGTGGTTTGCGCCTGCTGGACGGTCTGCATCAGGGCCGCGATGGTCACGCCGGCCTCATCCGGTGTCCGGAAGCCGGTCAGCTGCAGGTCCTGTCCGGGCAGCAGCAGCTCCGCGAGCGCATGCACCCCGTCCAGCTGGTAGTTGTTCAGGTTGATGCCGCCGCCCAGCAGTCCGCAGGTGCTCACCGCACCATCCACGCCGCTGTACGGCGTCTCCGCGATCAGGCTGCTCACCAGCCCGCCCATGGACGTGCCGAAGGCGATGGTCCGATCAGGCTTACCGGCTTCGGCCGAGAACGCGGCCAGGGTGTCCAGCTGGTCCTGCACCGCAGTGCCCAGCGCCCAACCGGCAGCAGCGTACGACGACGCCGCTACCGCGAATCCGCGGTCGGTCAAGGCCTGCGCGGTCGAGTCGAAGCCCGGATCCCATGCCGGATTGTCCGGTCCGGGACGGAAACCGTGGCTGTAGAGCACCAGCTTCCCGTTCCACTCCGCCGGGACCTCGGCTGCCCAGGTGGTTCCGTTGGCCAGTGTTCCGCCGAGTTCCGTAACCGGCTCTGCCGCCGTCGTCGTGGCCGTGGCCGTGGCAGGTGCTGCCACCAGGGCCAGCGTCACAGCCATCCCCAAAGTTGTCAGTTTCCGCATGCGTTTGTCCCGATCCTTCCTGCGCCGTTGCAGTTCTTCGCCCCCGCTGCGGCCATCTTTCATGACGGCGGCGGAACAGGCAAGGAATCGGCGGCCAAGGATGGGCCGCGTGCTTCGCTTAGAGCACGCCGATGTCCTCGTTCCACAGGGAGGGGTAGTCGGTCATGAACTCTTCCATCAGCAGTGCGCAGGCGGGGTCATCCAGGACATCCACCTGCACGCCCCGCTGGCGCAGCAGGTCCTCGGCTCCGCGGTAGCTGCGGTTTTCCCCGATGACGACGCGCGGAATCCGGTACAGGAGGATCGCCCCGGTGCACATTTCACACGGGGACAGCGTGGTCACGATGGTGGCGCGCGAATAAGAGCCTGCCGGGAGCCGGCCGGCATGTTCAAGGCAGTCCATCTCCGCGTGCCGGATGACGCTGCCCAGCTGCTGGCGTCGGTTGTGCCCGGTAGCCACAATGGTCCCGTCGATGAAGAGGGCGGCGCCTATGGGGATTCCTCCCTCTTCCTTGCCCTTCCGGGCGGCGTTCAGGGCGGGCAACAGCAGCTCCGATGTCATTTCCCCACATTAGGATGCCGTCTTCCAGTGCGGAAGGCCCGCCGGCCCACGCGGTTCAGGACCGCCGTGCGTCCGCTACCAGCTGACGCACGGCAGGGGCAACCTCCGTGCCGAACCGCGTGATGGTGCCGGCGTCGTCGGAGGCCAGGATGAACCCGGAGATCCCGTGCTCCAGCGCCATCCCTGCCAGCTGTTCCGCCCACCGGGCCGGAGGCCCCTGCAGCAGCCCGCTTCCCCCGGATTCAAAGGACCCGCTGATGTTCAGCAGCCGGCGCACGCCGGCGGGATCCCGGCCGGCCGCGGCAGCGCCGTCGTCAATTTCGGCGTTCAGCGGCGCCAGGTCAGCCGGCCCGCCGCGCAGGTACCCCAGCGAGGGCAGCCATCCGTCCGCCACCGCTCCGGTGAGCCGCAGCATCCGCGGCTTGTAGGCACCCAGCCAAATGCCGACGTCGTGCGCCGGAGCCGGACCGCGCTTGGCTCCGTTCACCCGGTGGATCGTTCCCTCCACGCGCAGCGAAGCATTGTCCGCAGTGTCCCAGACACCGCGGATAATGCGGATTGCCTCTTCCAGGGCCGTGACCGCTTCCCCGGGCGAGAGCCGCTGGCCACCGGCAGCAACGATCGCGTCCCAGAAGGCTCCCGTTCCAAGACCCAGCTCCAGCCGTCCGCCGCTGAGCAGGTCAAGGCTCGCAGCACTGCGGGCCACCACTACAGGCTGGCGCAGCGGAAGGTTCAGCACGTCCGGCACCAGCCGGATGCGGCTGGTGCGCGCCGCAGCGTAGGAAAGCAGCGTCCAGGTGTCCAGGAACCGCGGCTGATACGGGTGGTCCTGGAACGCGGCCAGGTCCAGCCCTGCACTTTCCGCGGTGACGGCCAGTTCCACGGCCTGCTGGGCCGGTGTGGCTACCGGGGTGATGAACGCCCCGAAGAGCAGGCCGCGGCCGTAGTCGGGCATGTGCAGGTTCCTTCCGGGATAGCAGTTTGCGGTGCCGGCCAGTCTAGCCCCGCGGAAGCAGGTACGCCCCGCGGTTTGTAGGCTGGAAGGGTGCTTCCCCTTTCTCCTGCTTCCGCCGGCGCCGGCCGGTTCGCTCCCAGCCCTTCCGGCGAACTGCACGTCGGCAACCTGCGGACGGCGCTGCTGGCCTGGCTGTTCGCCCGCCGCAGCGGCCGCCGGTTCATTCTCCGGGTGGAGGACCTGGACCGGGCCCGCGCCGGTGCCGAGGCGGTGCAGCTGCGTGATCTCACCGCCGTCGGCCTCAGCTGGGACGGCGAGGTCATCCGCCAGTCGGACCGGACACCGGTGTATCTCGATGCCATCGCCAAGCTGCAGGCCCGGGGGCTGGTCTACGAATGCTTCTGTACCCGCGCCGAGATCTCCGACGCGCCCCGGGCTCCCCACTCGCCTCCCGGCGCCTACCCGGGCACCTGCCGCAACCTCACCGAGGCCGAACGTGAACGACGCCGCCGTGAACGCCCGCCGGCGCTGCGGCTGCGGGCCGATGTGCAGGAGTACACGGTCCACGACGTGCTGCACGGGCCGTATACCGGCGTGGTGGATGACCTGGTGCTGCTGCGCAACGACGGCGTGCCGCCCTACAACCTGGCGGTCGTCGTCGACGATGCCGCGCAGGGAATTGACCAGGTGGTCCGCGGCGACGACCTCCTCTCCTCCACACCCCGCCAGGCTTACCTCGCGTCCCTCTTGGGGCTGCCGCCCGTTGAATACGTCCACGTTCCCCTGGTCCTCTCCTCCACCGGCAAGCGGCTCGCAAAGCGCGACGGCGCCGTCACCCTGGGCGCGCTGGCGGAGCTGGGGATTTCGGCACCGGAGGCGACCGCCATGATGCTGGATTCACTGGGACTTCCCGGCACCCTTGACGAGGCACTTGACGTTTTCGAGCCCGGCCGGCTGCCCCTGGAGCCGTGGATCTTTGTACCGCCGGCGGTTCCGTCCGCTTCCTGAGACGCGGGTGGCCGGTTGTCCGGGACGGGGTGTTAACTGGGGCGCATGCCCCTTACCGGTGAATATGTCCCCAGTACTTCCAAGCGCGCCCGCGAACAGGCTGAGGAAATCGAGTCCTCGGGCGGCACCCGCGGCACCACCCTGGGCGGCCGCCCGGTGATTCTGCTGACCACCAGGGGCGCCAAGAGCGGAAAGCTCCGCAAGACTCCGCTGATGCGGGTGGAGCACGACGGCGACTACGCGGTGGTCGCGTCCATGGGCGGCGCGCCGAAGCATCCCGTCTGGTATTTCAACATCAAGGCCCATCCGCACGTCGAACTGCAGGACGGGCCGCAGAAGTGGGACATGAGAGCCCGCGAGATCAGCGGCGAAGAGAAGGCCGTGTGGTGGGAGCGGTCCGTTGCCGCGTACCCGCCGTACGCCGACTACCAGTCCAGCACCGACCGTGAGATTCCGGTGTTCGTGCTGGAGCGGATGGAAGTGCCCTAGTCCGCTTCCCCGGGCACGGCGGGCAGGTCGAGCTGCATCCAGCTGACGTCCTGCCAGGCGCCGTGTTTCCAGCCCACGCGGCGGAACACGCCAACGGGTTTATATCCCAGCGCCGTGTGCAGCCTTTGACTGGCTGGATTGGGCAGCGTCATGCCCGCAACCGCTGTACGGAAGCCCAGTTGCCCGAGTCGTTGAAGCAGCGCTGTGCAGAGGGCGGATCCGATGCTCCCGGTAGTTGACTGGGCCAGATAGACGCTGGTTTCCGCGGTCCGTGCGCAGGCCGCGCGGCTCCGCCAGCTGCCTGCATATGCGTAGCCGGCCACCCCGCCGTCGTGCTCTGCCACGAGCCACGCGTGCCGTTCCTGCGCTGCGGCGATCCGCTCCCCCATCTCCTGCACCGTTGGCGGGTCCGTCTCGAAGGACACTGCAGCGCTCAGGACATAGGGAGTGTAGATCGCTGCGCACGCGGCGGCGTCCGCTGGTGTTGCGTCCCGGATGGTAGCTCGCATGGACTTGATGCAAGCGAACGCCTCAGAGCGCGGCAGTCCGCGTAAACCACAACCGGTAGCGGAAGCCGCCGATCCGAAGCGTGAAAACAGGCGCATCAACTTTGGCCCGTCTGCGGCGTCCTGCCGTTCGAGGCAGCAGGTCCTCGCGTCGCTGCCCGCACCTCAGGCGTTCCGCGGACTGTATCCGCTCCGCGTAGTCAAGTTTGGCAAGTTCGATTTCAAGCAGGCCCATGTCCGTTCTTCCTCTGCGTCTCTCCGCCGCCTTCCGAGGCGGAACTGCCTCCACGCTAGGCGCGCCCGGGGAACCGTTCGACGGACATCAGGACAGCTTGGGTCCGCGATAAAACGCCATGCGGACACCTTCGGTCCGCATTAGCCTGCAGACGCTCAGCGCCGGGTCAGGACGTGCAGCCCACGCCGTCGCCGTCGCCGTCGAATTTCGGGTCCCAGCCGGGATCCCCGGGCCGGATGGGTGCGGCCCCCGCACCCTTGACCGCCGCGCAGTTGGCGTAGACCGGCGTCGTGCTTTCCTGCCCGCCGCCGGTGCTGCCTACGGTGCTGCCCGCGGGTACTGCGGCAGCGGCCCGGGAGGCCGTTCCCTCGCGGGCGGGAACCGGTTCGTCCGGGCAGGATGCCAGGACGGCGGCAATGGCATCGTGCTCCGCCTGCGTCATCCAGAGCCGGTATTCGGCCTTAACCGCGGTCTGCCGCGCGACGTACTCGCAGCGGAAGCCCTTGTTCGGCGGCAGCCAGGTGGCGGCGTCGGAATCTGATTTCGCTCCGTTGGCGGGGCCGTCCGCGGCGAAGAGGTTCAGCGGATCGTTGGCCAACAGCCGGCGCTCTTCGGCGCTGAGCTGCTGGGCGCCTTTCTGCCAGGCGTCGCTGAGTGCCACCACGTGGTCGATCTGCACTGCAGTACTCGTGGTATTGCCCCGGACAAAGCTGATCTCGGTGCCGGTGTACGGGTCCTTGAAGGTGCCCGTGGCCACCACACAGTCCTTGGTTCCCGGCTTGAACGTTTCATCCGTCAGGTCCCGGGCCAGAATGTCGTTGCGGGTGTCGCATCCGTTGTGGTCGACGTCGGCCCATGCCGGCCCGAATTCCTCCCGGCTGTAACCGGTTTTCGGTGCCCTGCCCTTGATGGGGATGGTGCCTAGCTGTTCCAGAGCGGTTCCGGCCTGCAGCTGCTGGCTCTGCGGCTGCCGGCTTTGTACCTGCGACGGCGGAGCGGCAGCGGATTCGGTGTCCAGGGGAACGCAGGCGGTGCCGGCGAGAAGCAGTGGAACGGTAACAGCGGAAAGCACAAGGGAGCGAAGGTATTTCATCGCCGTCAATTATCCGGGCCGCAAGTGCCAAACCCATGCAGGCTCGCTGGTGCCCTTCCGTTGCCGGCCGCACGCCGCGTAGATTTCATGTCAAAGGGACACTGCGCGCAGGGAGATTCATATGGCCACCGGCAAAAACGGTTCCGGATCCGGCACCCGGACCGGCGAGCAGCCCGCCGCGTCCGACGGCGACCGCAACCGGGTCTCAGTCGCCGAGGATTATGCCTCCGAGATTGATGAACTCAGTGAGCTTGAGGGGAAGACCTCCCAGCCACGGGAGAAGGGCGACGACGCCGCGTGGCGGCACAATTACCCCTACGACAAGAAGCTCAGCCGGCGCAGCTACGAGCGGCAGAAGCGGCAGCTGCAGATTGAGCTGCTCAAAATGCAGCTGTGGGTCAAGGACACCGGCCAAAAGATGCTCATCATCTTCGAAGGCCGCGACGCCGCGGGTAAGGGCGGTGCGATCAAGCGCTTCAACGAACACCTGAATCCCCGGGGTTCACGGGTGGTGGCGCTGGAGAAACCCACGGATCAGGAGCGCACACAGTGGTACTTCCAGCGCTACATCGCGCATCTGCCAAGCGGCGGGGAGATCGTGATGATGGACCGCTCCTGGTACAACCGTGCCGGCGTCGAGCGCGTCATGAATTACTGCACGCCCGCCCAGTACCTGGAGTTCATGCGGGAGGTTCCCGAGCTGGAGCGGATGCTCGTGAATTCCGGGGTACTGCTGCGCAAGCTGTGGTTCTCCGTGGGACGTGCCGAGCAGCTGGCCCGGTTTGCGGCGAGGGAGACGGACCCCGTGAAGCAGTGGAAGCTCTCCCCCACCGATCTGGCAAGCCTGGATAAGTGGGACGACTACACGCAGGCCAAGGAGGCCATGTTCTTCTACACGGACACCGGCGATGCGCCCTGGACCGTGGTGAAGTCGAATGACAAGAAGCGGGCCCGGCTGGAGGCCATGCGCTTTGTCTTGAACAGCGTCGACTACCCGAACAAGGACACCAGCGTCGCCCGTCCTCCGGATCCGCTGATCGTGGGGCCGGCGGCGAGCCATTATGAGGAGGGTGAAGAGCCCGACGGACTGTTTCCGGTAGTCAAACCCCAGCCCGGAGCCGGGACTGCCTAGAATGATGTGGTGACTGCCACCCCGGAATCCGCATGAGTTCGCGTCTGCACAGCCTCGTCATCGAATCGCTGGGGCGGCGCATTGTTTCCGGTGAGCTCCAGGCCGGGGACACGATGCTTTCGGAGCAGCTCGAGACTGAACTCAACGTCTCCCGTTCCGTGGCGCGCGAGGCCGTCCGTGTCCTGCAGTCGCTGGGACTTGTGGAGACAGTCAAGCGCGTCGGCATTCGCGTGCTGCCGGAGACTTCGTGGAATGTTTTCGATCCGTACATTGTCCGCTGGCGTCTGGCGGCGAAGTCGGGCAAGGGCGCCCAGCTGCGTTCACTGACCGAGCTGCGTTCCGCCGTCGAGCCGGCCGCCGCCGAACTGGCCGCGCAGCATGCTCCGGAGGACATGGCCGCTGAGCTGATGGCTGTGGCCGCAAAGATGCGTGCGGTGGGGCGGGCCGGGGATCTGCAGCAGTTCCTGGATCTGGACATTCACTATCACGCGCTGGTTCTGGCTGCATCGGGAAACGAGATGTTCGGCCAGATGCAGTCGATGATCGCCGAAGTCCTGCGCGGCCGCACAGATTACGGACTGATGCCGTCGCGGCCGCACGAGGAAGCTCTGCAGTGGCACGTCGACGTCGCCAACGCCATTCAAGCGGGCAACCCCGATGCCGCGCGTGAAGCCATGGACCAGATCATGCGCCGTACCAAGTCAGAGGTTGAGAGCGTCTGGAGCGATGAGCCCCGAATCTTCACTCCGCCTGAGCGTCCGGGAGCTGTGGAGGGGTAGAGGGAGGACACGGCCTGCGTTGTCCGGCGATACAGGTGACGGGCGCTCCCAAAAACATAAGGTGAAACGGTGAGAAGATTCATGCAGACACTCGCTGCCGTGGACCATGGGGTGAGACTGACCCGGGTATTCACTCTGATGACTGCAGGCTTGGTCTGTTGGGGCCTGCTGCTGACTGCGTATGCCGCCGTCTCTCAGCTCTGGGAGATCGTCCCCGTGAGCGCGGCCCTACTTCTTGTCACTGCGATGCAGTGCCGGTACTGGATAGGCAAGCTGGGCCGGTCCAAGCACAATGAGTGGGTGCGGCAGATGAATGCGGCTTGGTTCGGATAGGAGCCGTTCCAGTGTGGTGGTGCGTCTCGTGTTGGTGTGTCTAGCAGGTCAGCGCGTCTAACGGGTCAGCGCGTCTAACGGGTCAGCGCGTCTAACGGGTCAGCGCGTCTAACGGGTCAGCGCGTCTAGCGGATCAGCATCTTTCCCTCCCCAACGCCTACCCTGCGCTACCCGTAGAACCGTTTATCCACATCTACGCCCAACACCGATGTCTCCCCAGCGGCACGTTTGTAGCCTCTGAGCATGTTGGAAATGGAAGCGTCACCGCTCGTGCCGGGACCGCTGCCGGGGCCGCTTTCGGGGCGGCTTCCCAGGCCGGTTCCTCGGCCCGCGGAACGTGTGACCCGCACGGCGCCGAAGCGCGAGGGTGCTGACGATGGCCCCCGGACCGAACAAGCAGG
>JBELYP010000011.1:0-53593 GCA_040273995.1 Arthrobacter sp. | reverse complement strand
CTTCAGTTCGGTCAGCCAGCGGACCTTCGACCCCGGTGCGATGGACGCGATGGACGCTTCGGCCCGCTTCACCCAGGCGTCGAGTTCATCCAGCGAGAACACGTCTTCAAGGCTGTACATGCGGGACAGGTGTTCCACCGGCGCGAACGCCGCGGACACCTCTCCGCCGACTTCCTGGGTAGGCGAATCGTTGGTCACCAGTTCCGGATGCAGTGCCTCGAGCTTCTCCAGCCGGCGGTACAGCTCATCGAACTCGGCGTCGGAGACCAGCGGTGCGTCCTCGTTGTAGTACGCGAAGCGGTACTTCCGCACCTGGTCGGACAGGGTCTCGTACTCTTCGCGCAGGCTGTCGCTGGGAGGGGTGTCCGTGCTGACGGCGTCAACGGCTTCTTCGGGGGAGGTCTTGGCTGTGCTCACCTACCTAATCTTGCCGTATGTACGACGGCGGCGGGAGCTTTGCGGTGCCTGCCGGCTGCCGCCCGCCGGGTCCAAGAAAAAATTTTCCGCCAGCTGTCGATATCCGCGCGGGCCGTTCGACGGCATAGTAGGAGCAGCACGACGCGCTCCCCCAAGAGGTCAGGAGAATGCCATGAAGTACATGATGATTATGCGGACCACTGATGCGGCCGTTGAAGCGTCCAAGGACATGCCGTTTGAAGAGATCATCAACGCCATGGGCGCCTACAACGAATCGATGCTCAACGCCGGAGTTCTGCTGGCCGGCGAAGGACTGGCCGAGGCAACGGAGGATGCCAACTTCCTGGTGGACTTCGCCCAGGATCCTCCGCTGATCACCGACGGGCCGTATGGAGAGACCCACGAGCTCTTTAACGGATTCTGGATCATTCAGGCCTCCTCGAAGGAGGAGGCTGTGGAGTGGGCCAGCCGGTGCCCGCTTGGCCCCGGCGCGAAGCTGGAAGTCCGGCGGGTTACCGATGCCTCGGACTTTGAGGACTTCGCTGACAACGAGTACATCCAGAAGGAAGAAGGCTGGCGCGAGCAGGAAGAGAAGCTGCGCGCAGAGAACCCCTAGCCATGGCGGGTGCAGGTAGCCCGGTCCCGGCGGGCGAGGACGCGGCGGCCGCGGCAGTCCGCCACCGGATAGACGCCGTTTGGCGGATCGACGGTGCCGGGATAGTCGCGGCCCTGGCCCGTGCCACCGGGGATCTGGGCCTGGCGGAGGACGTTGCCCAGGAAGCCGTGGCTGAGGCGCTGGCCTCCTGGCCGGCTGGGGGCGTGCCGCGGAACCCGGCTGCGTGGTTGACCGCCGTCGCCAAGCGCCGCGCGATTGATGCCTGGCGGCGGGCTGCGCGTCTCGAGGAGCATTGCGCGGATCTCGGCAGGGAGCTCCGGGACGAAGCCGCCCCTGCATGGGATCCGCTGCCGGATGACGTCCTGAAACTCATCTTCGTGGCCTGTCATCCGGTGCTGTCCCGTGAAGCACAGGTCGCGTTGACCCTTCGGATTGTGGGTGGGCTGTCCACCGCGGAGATTGCCCGGCTGTTCCTGCTTCCGGTGGCCGCGGTGCAGCAGCGGATTGTCCGGGCAAAGAAGACGCTGGCGGCGGCCAGGGTGCCGTTTGATGTACCGGAACCGAATGAGTGGGGAGCCCGGCTAGGCGGGGTGCTCGCGGTGATCTACCTCCTGTTCACGGAGGGATACGCTGCGTCCGCCGGACAGTCATGGATGCGCCAGGACCTGGCAGCAGAGGCACTGAGGCTGGGGCGGCTGCTGTCCCGGTTCGTTCCGCAGGAGCCTGAGGTGCTCGCCCTGGTGGCGCTGATGGAGTTCCAGGCATCCAGGTTCCGCGGCAGAACCCGCGCGGACGGTTCCCCCGTGCTGCTGGCCGACCAGGACCGCACGCTTTGGGACCGCGCCCAGATTGAGCGCGGACGGGCTGCCCTGGCTCAGGCTGATGCTCTGGGGCGGGGCCGGGGTAACTATGCGCTGCAGGCTGCGATTGCGCAGTGCCATGCGGTTGCGGCGAGTGTCGAGGGTACGAACTGGCAGCGGATCGTGCTGCTGTATGAGGCGCTGGGCCGGCTGGCACCGTCTCCCGTAGTGGAGCTGAACCGCGCGGTGGCGGTATCCATGGCCACCGGTCCTGCGACGGCGCTGGAAATGGTGGACCGGCTTGCTGCCACGGGTGCACTCCGCGGTTCATATCTGCTGCCCAGCGTGCGGGGTGAACTGCTGTCGCGCCTCGGCCGGGACGAAGAGGCACGGACTGAATTCAGTACTGCTGCTGCGCTGGCGCGCAATGACCGGGAGCGGGAGGTTCTGGAGGGCCGCGCTGCAGGAATGCCTTAGCGCGTCAGCAGACCGCGCTCAGGGACGGCAGCCGATTCTGGACCACCTGAACATCCTGCACCTGGGACTCCGGCACGACCGTCCAATACACCCCGGCATCAGCCTTGTTCAGCCCCAACGCCTCAGGCCCGGTCAGTGTTATGCCCCGTATAGAACAACCGGTACACCTGCCCGTCCTCACCCTGGGCTACATCCGTAATGTGCGACGGGGTATGCGCGCCAGGCCGGGAAATCCCCGAGGCATCGGACACACCCCAGCCGGTCGCCACCTCAAAAATAGACGGCAATCAGTTCCTCGGGCTGCCCGGCCCGGATACGCCACAGCTCGGCTCCCGGCGGAATCGCACACCCATCCAGGAAGTACACCGGCACCACACCACCGGACCACGCAGCGAAACCCGTCCCCGTAAACGGCGGACGGTCCACAAACCCCGGACCCGCCGCATCGTGCACATAAACGGACAATGGCACCTGGAACCGCAGCACATCAGCGTACCCGGCGCTCCGGTCCCACGGCGACCCCGGGAAATCCAGGCCATGAACAGCAAACAAGTCCTCCGGCGTCCGCGCATTCACAGCATCCCCGGCATTCACCACAAACCCCGAAACCGTATCCCGGTTACCACCTACCAGGAACTCAACCTGCGCCGGACTCAACGCCTTCTGCAAAAAGTCATTACTACCCTTCGGTAGGTCAATCAGTCAGTGCCATAGGGAATAGTTTCTACTCTGATATCCCGAACTCGGTCTGCGGGAAGCCAGCCACCGACAAATACGTGTTCCAACGGTTCATTCTCGCTAAACGGCTTGAAATTTTGGTTGTTGATGAGTTGGCGCTTGTACTGCGCAGCCATCGGGTCAATGCTTTCCACAGCCAGATTCCCCTCATCATCTTCCGCGATGAGCACAAAGTTACGTCCCGGACCCATATTCCCCGTCACCTCGACGCTGTGTCGGTTGGTAACTTCGTCTGCCGGGACATCCAGGCTGTGGGCAAGGGGCGTTTTTGCAAATCGGTTCGGAAAGGTTGCAGTGTGCCATTCCGGTCCTGGCGAATCGCCGCCGTTCTGCACCAAGGTCAGATAACCTTCATATGGCTTCAGCGACCACAGCTCAAATTCTCGCCCCTTCCATGTCCCGTAATTTCCTGTGAGTTTTGTCCCGTCTTTTCTCCACATAATTACAGGCTCATCCATCCAGTTTTTTGATTAAAGACTCCCACTAATACTTCGTTTCCGTCCCTGTCGATCCGCCACATTTCCGCACCCGATTCCATTATCACACCCCTGTCGACCTTGAGTTCCGGCACCACAGGCAAAGCTTCAACCCTGCTGCTCGTGAGGCCATGACCGGTGTTCGGCCATTGCGAGCGGTCAGCAAGTGTTCCCGCTCCCTCTTCGGTATTCGCGTGTTCCCGGTAGGTTGCGACATCCTGCTCCATGAGCCGAATATCTTCGGGCGTGAGGGCTCCGTTGGCCTCTCTGACCTGCTCTGCGACCCGGTCACGGCGCAGCTCCTCGACGCGGAGATGGCCTTCTCCAACAGGTCAGCAACCTGCGGATCCACCACATTCGGCGGCAGCTTACCCGGCCCTCAGCGTCGTAGTGCACAACGGGCTTGGGCGCTGGTGCATCCGGCGCATCCGGCGCGTCAGCTGACGCTGGCGTATCAGCGTCACCGTTCCGTGGTCCGCCGGCAGCATCGTCAACCGCTGCAGCACCAGGGCGCACATCGTCGGGATCGCCCTTCGCACCCGGGCGTGCGTCGTCGGCGTCAACGTGCGCCGCTGGAGCAGAAGTATCCGTTGTCTTTCCTGACGGCGTGCGGTCCTCCGACATGGCATGCCCGGGCCTACCTGACGGCGGCTCAGCACCAGTTCCGTTGCTGCGTACCGGGGCATCAGGAGCGGATGTCCGGCCGCCGCCGGAGGACTCGGGAATGTTCGTACGTACCGAAACATCCGGCGTCGTCGTGGAATGCGGGACCGTGGTGAAGGCCACGGCGCGGGCCTCGCCCCGCCAGCACCAGCCAGCACCAGCCAGCGCTGGCAGCGAACGCGGGATCGGGCAGCTAGGACCGAAGCCCGTTACGGTCGCTTACCCCATCAGGAAGGCCTACTTGGCAGCTCGCATTCGGCTTTGGAACATTTCGACGTCGGTCACCAGACCCTCAGGCTGGACGGTCCAATAGACACCTGCGTCAGCTTTATTTAAGCCCAGCGACTCGGCAACATCAGCGTTATGGCCGGTATAGAACAATCGGAATATCCGTTCATTCTCGTCATGGATAACGTCTGTGATCCGGAAAGGCTGATCCCGCCAACGGCACACAGCATTCACTTCGAAAAAATCCTCGACCTCCGCCACAGGGACTTCCCTTGACCAGCACCCGCGCATTGTCCGCCGGAAACCCGTGACGTCTTCCGGCGGTGCCGACGCGGCGGCAAGAACGATTTGATCTCCAATCAGATCCGCAGGGAACTGGTACCCGTCCCACAGGGCAACCCACCCAAGAACAGACTGGGGTACCGTGTGCTTCGGCGTGGCGATATCAGCGCCTTCCATAACTCCCCAGCCTGTTGCCACGTCAACGTAGACGGCCAGCAGCTGCTCCTCGTGACCCTCGCGGATCCTCCATAGTTGAGCGCGCGGCGGGATTCGGCATTCGTCAATAAACCACACCGGCGCCACTCCGCCTCCCCACTGCGCAAAGCCGGTCCCCGAGAATGGTGGACGATCAACGAATTCCGGCGCAACAGCGCTGTGCACATACGGTGACGGCGGTGCCTGGAATCGAAGCACATCCAAGAACTCCGCGCCCAGATCCCAGGGAGAGCCTGGGAAACCAAGTCCGTGGGCTTCATACAGGTCTTTGGGTGATTTCACGTGCTGCACGTCAGCAACGTTCAGCACATATCCGGCCAGCGTATCTCGATTAGTCTCCACGAGACTCCGCACGTGTGCGGGGCTCAACGGCTTCTGGAAAAACATGCCCTCTTCTTTCAACGCGGCGGAATCTTCAATCAGGACTTGGCTACTTCAACAACTCCCGCTCTGAAATAACCAGGTCGGTGATGTCCTCCCAACGCAGCTTTCCATGATATTCACTCCGTCCGGCAATCGTGATCTCCGGGATTTCTCCGCGGCGAATCTCTTCCTCCTTCGGACCGCCATCGACGAAGGCATATACCGTCCCATCGATGTATTCCTGGATGCCCACACTAAGGCCCCGCCATTTAGCGGACACGAGAACGCGCACCAACCGGTCCAGGTCGCTTTCAGCGACTTCCCGAGACCAGGACAAAGGCCTGCCCCTATCATCCGTATTGTCTGACGGACGCCATTGGTCCCCCGGGGATTCTTCGGCAGGCGTGTAAAGAAGCACCCGTCCATGGCCCAATGGGTTGGCCGGATACCACTCACCCTGTAAAACGCCATACATACCCGGGACCCGCATGCCGTTGGGCATGAAAACTTCGAATCTCCTAGTGCCGGGAAGGGCCCTGGCATCCCCGTCTTCTGAATCGGGGTTAGGGGGAACCAACCGTAATTTAGTCAACTGAACTCAGCACCCTTCGCCACATACCCGGTTTCCCCTTGATTCCTTCCTTGTTGCTGTCGAAGATAGCAACAAGGAAGCGCTCTCCCGTTTTGTTGATCTCCCAGATCACCGCTCCGTGGTGGTATATCGCTCCAGCATGCTTCTCCACCGAATATTCGGGAATCACCTTCGTGTCATCCACCATACTCCCCGTGTAACCGCTGCCCATGTTTGGCTGAGGAAGCCTCTCGACGTGGGGCTCGGGATAAGGATTGCCGGCTGAGTCCGTCAACGGGTGGTTGCGTCCTGCCAGTGCATCCTGTCCACGCCCGTCCGGAACCTGCACCAGATTCACGTCGTCCGTTCGGAACTGGATGGCATAGACCGCGTGCTCATTGTTCGGTAAATACGGAGTGTCTTTGTAGTCCAGCCGCAAGGCCCAGTAGACGTCCATCGGTGTGCGAAGGTTTGCCACATGGGAGGCTTTGCTGATGTACCCTCCCGCCGAATTGGCGTAGGGGTTGGTTCCTTCCAGAAGAGCCTCAAGGGCATTCCCCTGGCCCATGGCATCGTTGCCATGGATGATCTTCTGCATAACTGTATTGCGGTCCGGCTCAGGAATCGAATGCCTGAGTTCCATCAGATCCTGAAGGTCGCGAGTCGTGAGGTCCTCGACTGGGGTCTCTACGGTGCGGCGCATCCAGTCCTCGTCCCGTCCCAACCGTTCCAGTCCTGGGCGGAGTTCCTCCAGCGCACTGACGAACGGGGTGGTCTTCGGGAAATCGATCGGAATTCTGGTGCCATCTCGGAAAACTGCCTCCGTGGGCTGTCCCGTCTCGTCCTTGACCACCCGTCCGGGACGATCGTCCCTGCCACCCCCATGGTCTCCCGGACCAGCGGGCTCATCACCCTTTCCACCCGCACGGGCATCGTCCCCATCCACACGTCCCGCTGGAGCAGACGTCTCCGTGGTCTTGCCCGACGCCGTGCGGTCCTCCGGGACGGCATGCCCGGGCTTGCCCGACGGCGATTCAGCACCAGAACCGTTGCCGCGTACCGGGGCATCCGGTGCAGATGACCGGCCGTTACCGGAGGGCTCAGGAACGTTCGTGCGCACCGGGGCATCCGGTGTCGCCGTCGAATGCGGGACCGTGGACCCGGGACCCGAACCGCCGCCGGTGCGGGCCGGCGGAGTATCCGGAGTGAAGGCCATGACGCGGGGCCCCGACCCGCCGGCACCAGCCAATGCCGGAGTGCCAAAGCGGCCGTGGCCGGCGTTAGCCAGCGCGGCATCCACCCTGTTCACAGCCGCCCGGCCCGAGTCGATCAGGAACTGATCCGCTGCCTGCCACGCAGCGCCGACCTTCCCCACGGTCACGCGCGAGGTATCCACCACCGTGGTGATGGCGTTGATCTTGAATGCCTGCGCGGCGTCAGTGACCTTGACCGTCACCCCGGCCACCTTGCCTATACCGGTGGCATTCACCACGGCCGAGACCTTGCCCGAGGCGTTGGCTACATCGCCGATCTTCCCCGCAACGGAACCGACCTTCGCCGTGGCACCGGCACCGGCCGTCAGCAGGATCGAAGCCAGGTCGAACGACGTCGCTCCGGCAGCGTACGCCGGATCGGTCTGCCACTCATCCCAGTGGATGGCTGCCTTGCCAACCGCCAGCAGTTCATCCCCCGCCTGCTGAACACGGTCACTGTTGCCGCTGGCGTGCAGGGCAATCTGGACCACAGGGCTGGTCATGATGGCCAGGTTGACCGCGAGGTTACCCAGGCCCTTCCAGGTCTGTTCGAAGGCCTCCGCACCGCCGAGCCCAACCATGTTGCCGAGCCCGGTGACTGTGCCGGTAACACCGCTCCAAACACCCTTGCCGAAGGAGGCCACGCCATCCCAGGCGTCCCGGTACCAGGGTTTGTCCCATTCGGTGGGCTGCCCCCAGGGAACGTTGCCCTCCACCGCCGCGGCGTCGAGCTGTTCCCCGCTGAAGCCGAACTCCACTTCGCCGGTCCCGGCGCCTTCTTCAGTGGTCAGCACATACTTCGGGCCGCCGTAGATGGCACTGATCGCGTTGGCACAGACGCGCTGGGCTTCCTGCAGATCCGAGTACAGGCGGTTCAGATCGCCGATGATGTTCTGCTCGGCCTGGATCAGGCCTTCGTCGTCATCCCAGTCATCCTGGCTTCGGCCGCGAATCCGGGAGAAGAAGTTCGCAGCGTCGGCTTTAACGGCCTCCAGCCGCAGTTTCAGGGAGTCCACGGTATCCGCATAGGCCAGGACAGCTTTGTCGACGGTACCGATGTCCGCACCGAGATCGGCGGCCGAGGACGTAACCGGGCGGAAGGCGTTGAACACTACTTCGGAACCGGCAATGTCATACACATCCGGTGACTGCAGGTGTCCCCACGCCGCAGCGGACTCCTCAGCGGTGCCCACGACGTCGCCGACGGCGCTGACCAGCGCGGCGGCGGCGGCGCGAATCACTTCCGGATCCGGCAGCACAGCCTCGAACGCTGCGATGTCGATGCTCAATGGTTTCCCCCGGGTTTGAACAGGATACGAGTGCTGGTTGGGCCTGCGGCGGGCCTAGAGGGGCTGCGGTCCCGGCCCGTAGTGTGCCGCAGGTTCCGGCGCCGGAGGCGGATCGTCCGCCGCAGACTGGGCGGCCCGCATGGATGCTTCGCGGGCATCGCTGGCCATCTGCGCGTCAGATTCGAGCACGATGGCCAAGACGTTGTTGACCGCGTTCACGGCATTCGAGGAGCGTCCGGCAATGTTAGTGAAAGCCGGGTTGATCAGCTTCTCCGTGAGGGCACCCAGCTCGGCAGCCACCGGCTCAGCCATGCAGGCCGTGGCCAGCTCGCTGATCTTCTCCCCCACCGCAGCAAATTCGGTACCGTATTCCTCCAGCAGGGGCGTCACCTGCTGGAGGACACCGGACACCGCCCCCGGATTGACGTTGTAGCTCATGCGCTAGCCAATGTTCTGGACAGCGCTCCTGGCGCGGGAGCCGGCGCTGGTGGCGGTCTGGTCATTGAGGTTGAGCGTTTGCTTGACCAGGGCGATGATGTTGCGGGTTTCGTTGGCGGCGTTGCGGAAGCGGTTTTCCACTGCCTGGTACTCCTCGGAGACGCCGTCTGCATGGAAGTCGGACATGGCCGCGTTCACTGCCTTTTCACGCTCGCCAATCAGCGACTCAAGGCGGGCAACAATGGCCTGGATGTCGCCCTGCACGGCGGCAGAGGTGTCGGTGTCATAGCTCAAACGATCCTGGGACATGGCAATTCCTTCTCTAGGACTGTGGAAAGGGGACGGAAGTTAGCGCGATGAGCTGAAGCGGGCAGCGTCAAAGCTGGCCGCACCCTGCTGCTGGGCTGCGTTGTCTGCGGACTCCTGGTCGCCCATCTGGAAGGAACGGTCCATCTCCGACTGACCCGTCAGAATCGCCGACAGGGAGCTGTTGAGCTCATTGGCGATCTCATCCGTGCGGGCCTTGAACTCGTCGAACCGTACCCGGCCCTGACCGTTGAACTTGCCCTGCAGCGGGGTGACGGCGTCCATGAGGTTGCGGACCAGCTGGCCCAGGTCCTCATTGGAGTGTCCCGTCTGCTGCGTCAGTGTTCCGAGGGTCGATGACCCCATATCGAATTTCATGCTCAAACCACCTCCGGCACCTGTGTGCCACTTGTCCGGTCATTCCCCCGCTGCCGGTCCCTGCCATCCGAAGTGGGCCAGGCCGCCGCGCGGTACCCCCCTCATACAAGCGGCACATCTTCGGGCCCGCAATGGGGAGAACTACCCATGTGGATAACCGCCGGGCCGCGCGGGGAATCGGGACGGCGCGTGTAAGGATATGTAGCGTACTGGTGATTGGGGGAATACGCATCGTGGCAAGCGACTACGACAATCAGCTCATTGAGTCCGTTGCTGTCCGCCGCAGCCGGCTGCTCACAGCCCTGCTGTATGGGAACAACCCCAACGAACGCCGCTGGGCGGACACCGTCAAACTGTTCCTGTTCAGCATTGCCGTCGCCGCCCTGGTCGCAGCAGTCTGCGTCGGCTATTCCTTTGTAACGAACCTGCTGGAGCAGAACCGAGTCAAGCAGGAACAGCAGCGTCAAAGCACGGCGTCCGTCCCCGCGGCGCGTTCCGCAGACGGCGCGGCAGGGGCCTCCGTCAGCGGAACGGAGATCGGATACCTCAGCAACGAGACAGGAGCCTGGCAGCCATGGCGCATGCCTACACACGGGTGACGCTGGTGGGTCAGCGGCGTCATTTGGATCTGCTGCTGCCCTCGGACCAGCCGGTGGCATCGCTGATGCCCCAGGTGCTGGACCTTCTGGGCGATGAACCCGCGGCGGACGTGGCCGCAAAGGTCCTCATAGCACCGGACGGAACGGAGCTCGCACCCGAGGACACTCTGGCGCAGGCGGAGGTGCTGGACGGCACGGCCCTGCAGCTCTGCAGTGCTTCCGAGGCCCCGCCTGCCCCGATCGTCTACGACGTCACCGATCTGGTGGTCGCCGAAACCGAAGCCGTGCGGGGCCGCTGGAACAGAGCCTGGAAAAACGCGACCGCCGGTGTCTTCGCAGCGGCCGGCCTCTGGGCCGGGGCTGAACTGCTCATCGCCGCGGTAGCACCCGAGGCAGCCTGGTGGCTGCTTGCCGCCGTCACCGTGCTGTCCGCTGCTGCCGGCGTCCTGATTTCCCGCCGCAGCCCATCCTCTCCTGCAGGGCCGGCAGCGGTTGGTGCCGCGTGGCTGACCGGGCTGGGTTCCTCCCTCCATGCGGCCGGTGTCCTGGGCGCGTCCGGCGGCGATTACACCCGGGCCGGTCTGCTGCTGGCCGGGTCCACCACAGTGACACTGCTGGCCCTCGGGGCGGGGAACCGCCGCCCCAAAGCCATGTACACGGGCGCACTGGTCACCGCAGCGGCCGCAGCTCTCTGGAGCGCCGCGGTGGTTATCACAGGCAGTGCCGTGCAGGCTGCCGCTCTGGCCGGGATCGCGAGCGTGCTGCTGCTCGGCCTGCTCCCTGGTCTTGCTCTTGCGGCTTCCGGGTTGGCGGCGCTGGATGACCGCCGGGCCAAGGGCGGCCAGGTGGGGCGCCCGGACGCCCTCGAGGCCGTGGCTTCGGCGCACGGCGGTCTGGTAGCCGGCACAGCAGCCGCCGCCGCTTCGGCTGCCCTCGCCCTGTGGATCCTCGGCACGGATACAGCGCAGCAGGGATGGTCACTGCCGCTGCTCGCCGTGCTGACGCTGGCGGTGTTCCTGCGCGCCCGGGCCTTCCCCCTGGCACCGGAACGGCTGGCACTCTACGCTGCCACGGCCGTCGGGCTGGCTGCCCTTGCGGCCGGAAGCAGCCGCCGGTTCACAGACCAGCCGTGGGCCACCGGCACTGCGGTGCTGGTCCTTGCGGCCGCCGTCTGGATCGCGTTGTCCCTGGACCTTCCCGATCATGCACAAGCCAGATTCCGGCTGGCTGCAAAGCGGCTGGAAACCCTGGCCATCCTCGCGTCCGTCCCGCTTGCGGCCGGAATGTTCGGTATCTTTGCGCAACTGCTGGAGAGCTTCTAGATGACACAGATAACTCCCGGGAACGGTTTTGGGGATCCGGCGGACACCCAGGGTGATGGTTTTGAATCCACGCCCCAGCGCCTGCGGCGCACTCTGCGCACCCGGCCGGCAGAAGGGCCTGCACGCCGGCTCCTGCAGCAGGCGGCGGACATGTTCCGGGGCGACGATTACCCGCAGTCCCTCCCGGAGGCTGCTGCCGGTGTGCAGCGTCCTGTGACAACCGGCCGGCGGATCGCCGTCATGGGTTTCCGCGGCGGTGCCGGACGGACGACAGCCGCTGCGCTGCTGGCACGCACCTATGCTTCACTGCGCGCCGACGCCGCGGCGGCCGTTGACCTGTCCGAAGCCGGAACGCTCGCCCTCCGGCTGGCTGCGCCGGAGGCTCCTTCCCTGGATGCTGTGGCGGCGCGCCTGGCACGCAGCATTCCCGCTTCGCTCACCGAAGTGCGCAGTGTGGTGGCCTCCCCCGGGCCGGACAATCTGCTGGTTACCGGCAGGCGTTCCCCTGTGGGCGGCCAAAAAGCCACGGACGACGACGCCACGCACCTTTCCCGGGTCCTCTCCCGGTACTGCCCGGTCACTGTCTTCGACTGCCCTCCCGGCCTGGGGTCCGGGGCCGTGCACTGGGCGCTGGCCGAATCCCATCTGGCCGTGTTCGTCACGCCCGCCAGCGTGGCGGGCATCGATGACGCCGCACATGCCGCTGAACTGTGGCGCACCAACCCGGCCCTGGCGCAGGTGCCGCTGCTGGTGCTGCTGACCGGTTCGTCAGCCCGCAGCCCGTTCAAGCCTGCCGCCGAAGCCCGCAGGCTCCGCCGTTCCGGGATAGACACCGCAGTGCTGGACTATGACGCCCACCTGGCCGCCGGCGTCGAAATCCAGGCCCGCCTGCTGTCCCGCTCGGCCCGCCTGCAGTCCGCCGAACTTGCTGCCCGTGTACTGGCGGCGGCGTCCTCCGCGCCCGGCCGGACCGGCAAACCCGCCGCTGCCCGGCAGGCCGAAAATGGTTCCGGGAGGAGGGCCCGGGTATGAGCGTGAAGCTGCTGCACCGTCCCGCCCGCACCACCCCGCCGGCCCGGCCCATGGAAACATTCACCCTGGACTCACCGCCGCAGATCGAGGGCGGAAAAGGCGGGATGAACATGATGTCCCTGGTGCCGCTGCTGGGCGCCGGGGTGTCCATGACCGTGATGATGCTCTTCCGCGGCTCACCGCTTGCTGCCGTTGGCGCGCTCATGATGATCGTGACCATCCTCGCCTCGATCGTGATGATGGTCAGCCAGCGCGGCAAACAGGGACGCGCCCGCCGCGAACAGCGGGAAAACTACCTTGAATACCTGGAACGGTGCCGCACCAAGCTGCGGGTCCAGGAACAGGAAGCCGCCGCCGTCGCACGCGCCGCCAATCCCCCGCCGGAAGCGCTCTTCGACATCATCCGCAACCACCGCCGGGTGTGGGAACGCCGCCGCCACAACGAGGACTTCCTCCACACCCGCATTGGCACGGGGACGCGGCGCAACCGGGAGATCACGGTAATGGATTCCGGTTCTGCACTGGCCCGGGATGACACCTTCATGACCGCCGAGCTGCAGATCCTCAAGCGCCGCTATGAGGCCAGCCCCGAGCTGCCCGTTACGGTTCCGCTGGACGGCGCCGGAACGGTCAGCGTGGTGGGCTCCCGGGAATTCGTGCTGCAGGTCTCCCGGCTGCTGCTGCTGCAGTCCGCTGCCTTCTCCTCCCCCGAAGACCTGCACCTGGCACTGGTCTCCCCGGAAGAGAACCGGGCGGACTGGGAATGGGCTGCCTGGCTGCCGCATCTGGCGGACCAGGACAAAACCCACCCCACAGGTCCCGTCCGGCGCATCGCGCCCAGCATGGACGCGCTGGCTGACCTGGTCCAGGACGATCTCACCCGCCGTTCCAACATGGCCGCCGAAGCCCGCAAGAACTTCCTGCGCGGCGGAATCGGCTCGGCCCTCCCGCGGCTGCTGGTAGTTTCGGACAGCTACGGCACACTCCCCGCTGAGCTTCAGCTGCCGGACCGGCAGGCCGGCCCCGGTCAGCTGGGCATCACCACCCTCTTCCTGGCCGCGGAGAAAGGACAGGAGCCCGGTGAGGTGGCTGTCCGCATCTCCGAATCGGACAGCGGGTTCCTGCTGGAGAACTACCGCAGCGATCCGGTGGAACCGCAGGTGGACGCAGGCGCGCTAGATTCCCTTCCCGTGGCGCTGGCCGATTCCCTGGCCCGGAGCCTCGCCCCGCTGCGCCTATCCCCCGATTCCCTGGAACACGAGAGCACCGGCAGTTCCGAAGGCTTCCTGGACATGCTTGGTCTCTCCCCGCGCCTGGACGAAGCGGACATCCGCCGGCTCTGGCAGCCGCGCAGCGAGGTGGACTTCCTCCGCATACCCCTCGGCGCGGACGACCGCGGACGCCCTGCGCTGCTGGATCTCAAGGAATCCGCCCAGTTCGGACACGGCCCGCATGGACTCTGCGTGGGCGCCACCGGCTCCGGCAAGTCCGAAATGCTGCGTTCCCTGGTGGTGGGCCTGCTGGCCACGCATCCCCCCGAGCTGCTGGCCATGGTCCTGGTGGATTACAAGGGCGGTGCCACCTTTGCCCCGTTCGCCGACGCACCGCAGGTCACCGGCGTTATCACCAACCTTTCCGACGACGTCAGCCTGATCGAGCGTGTCTACGCCAGCCTGTCCGGGGAAATCCAGCGCCGTCAGGAAGTCCTCAAGGACGCCGGCAACCTGGCCAACATCACCGACTACCAGCTGCACCGCAGACACCGGCAGGGCCAGGGCGAACAGCTGCCCCCGCTGCCCCACCTGGTGGTCATCATCGACGAGTTCGGTGAGCTGCTCACCGCGCGCCCGGATTTCATCGAACTGTTCCTTTCCATTGGCCGAATCGGGCGGTCCATCGGCGTGCACCTGCTGCTCTCCAGCCAGCGGATCGAGGGCGGCAAGCTGCGTGGCCTGGACACCTACCTGTCCTACCGGATGGGCCTGCGGACCCTGTCCGAATCCGAGTCCCGGACCGTCCTGGACACTCCGGATGCCTTCCATCTTCCGCCCGTCCCGGGGTTCGGCTACCTGAAGGTGGACACCACCACCTACACCCGGTTCAAGGCCGGGTACGTTTCCGGCCCGCTGGAAGACGCCGCGGCGCCCGCGCCGGAGGACAACGACGACGTCGCACCCGTGCTGCCGGTCCCGCGCTACGCGGCTTCCCTCGAAACCGGCAGCCAGTCCCGTGCCGAGGCCGGCGGTCCGGCACCCGCGGCTGCCTCGGCGTCGTCCGCCAAACGCACCACCGGCCCCACCGTCCTGTCCACGCTGATGGACACCCTGGCCCGCTTCCCGCGTGCCGTAGACCCGATCTGGCTGCCGCCGCTGCCCCGCGGCCTGGCACTGGACACGGCGGCGGGCGGAGTGCTCACCACCAGCCAGGGCCTGCGCCTGAACGCGGGAGGAAATCTTTCCATTCCCATCGGGCTGCTCGATGACCCGGCCAAGCAGTGGCAGGGCATCTGGAACCTGGACCTGGCCGCCAACGGCGGAAACGCCGCCATTGTGGGCGGACCTTCTACCGGAAAGAGCACCTCGCTGCGGACCATTGCATCGTCCCTCGCGCTCACCCACACGCCGTCCGAGGCCGGCATCTACGCCGTGGACCTGCTCGGCAGTTCGCTGCTGCCCCTCGAAGGCCTGCCCCACGTGGGCGGTGTGGCGGTGCGCACCAACCGCGAGGTGGTCCGCCGGACCGTGGACGAGGTCCTGGGCATGCTGACCCAGCGCGAACGGATCTTTGAGAAGTACCAGATCGACTCGCTCGGCACGCTGCGCACCCTGCATGCCCAGGGCCGGGTGCCCGAGCTCCCCAGCGCGGACATTGTGCTGCTGATCGACGGCTACGGACAGCTGACCGACGAGTTCGAGGACATCGAGAAGTCCGTGCACGCACTCATCTCCCGCGGCGGCGGCTACGGCATCCATGTGGTGGTCACCTGCTCGCGCATGAACGAAATCCGCATTGCCCAGCAGAGTTTCTTCGGCAACCGGATCGAACTGCGGCTGGCCGATCCCGGCGAATCCGCTCACGGCCGCAAGCTGGCCGAAGCGCTGAGCCCCGGGACACCGGGCCGCGCCCTGACCGACCGGAAGCTGCAGGGCCACATCGCGCTGCCCCGGATCGACGGCGACCCGGACGACGGTTCTGCTATCCAGGGAACGCGGGACCTGGTGTCCGCCGTCGCCGCCTCCACCGACGGCCGTGCCATGGCCGTGCGTGTCCTCCCCTCCGTGGCCCCGGCCGACCCGGCGGCCGTGCCCTCCGTGCCGGGCCTGGTGCCGCTGGGCCTGCGCGAAACCGATCTTGGCACCGAAAACCTGGATCTCCAGGGCCGCGAGCATCACCTGGTGGTCATGGGCGACGACGCGTCCGGAAAGTCCAACGTGCTTCGGACCGTGGTCCGTACCCTTGCTGCCCAGCACACTGCCGAAAACATTGTGTTTGCAGTCTTCGATCCCCGGCGTGCCCTGGCCGGAGAGGTTCAGGAGGACTATCTGGGTGGTTACGCCACCAGTGCCGCGCTGGCCGAAAAGCTCGCCGCCGCCGTCGCTTCGGAGCTGGAGAAGCGGGTGGGTGCTTCCCCGGAAGAAGTTGCAGCTGCTCCGCGGGTGGTCCTGGTGATCGACGACTACGACGTCCTGACCGCCGGCGGTTCCTCACCGCTGGCCCGGCTGACACCGTACCTGCCGCTGGCACCGGAGATCGGGCTGCATGCCGTGCTTTCCCGCCGGGTTCGGGGAGCCAGCCGGGGCATGTACGAATCCTTCTTCACCGCACTGCGGGATTCCGGGAGCGCGGCTCTGATCCTGTCCGGTGACCGGACCGAGGGCGGCCTGATCAACGGTGTCCGGGCCCGGACGCTGCCGCCGGGCCGCGCACAGCTGATCCAGCCCGGCCGTCCGGTACAGATGCTGCAGCTGTTCCTCAACAACCCGGCCGGCACCGTGGCGTCGGTGGGTGGGCAGTGAGCGCGCGGTGGGTGGTGGTGAGTACCGGTGAGCCGGACGGCCGCACCGTGGTCCAGGCCCTGGCCGGGACCATGCCGGACATGAGCATGCGTGAAGCCGCAGCCGGAGAGGTCCTGGAGATACTCGACGGCAGCAGCGTTCCCCTGGTCGTGGAGCTTCCGCGACTAATTCAGCTCCCGGGCGAGGTTATGCGCCTGCACCCCGGCGCTGATGTCAGCGCGCCCGCCGGATCGGCCATTCCGGACTTCTTCACCGCAGAAGGCACCGGTTCTCCCGCTCCGCTGTGGTGGCTCGAGGTCCATGCCACCGGCGGCGCGCCCGACGGCGGCAGGTTGGCTGACGCGCTAACCCACGCCCTGGCGCGGCTCACCGGCGGCGTGGTCCTCCTGCCTGACGGGGTTCGGTCCTGATGCACGATTCCGCGTACGACTTCCTCACTGCTTCCACGGCAATGGTCTTCTGCGACCAGCCCGTCGTTGGGCTGAGCCCGTGGCTGGCCCGTGCACATGCCGGAGCGGTTGAGTCCGGCCGCCGGTTTGTACTGCTGACTCCTTCGACGTCCGCCCTCACGCTGCCGTTGTCTGCACTGTTCGACGGCGACACCGCTTCCTGGATGGCGACCGGTTCCGACGGCGGATTTTTCGACGCCGTAACCGGTCAGTCGCAGACCTGGGACGGCGGCACGCTGCAGCCCGCCGGTACCGCAGCGGACGATTTCCTGTCCGCGGAACGGGAACCCAGTGCCTACTTCCATGTGCGTGCCAGTGTGCTGCATCCGGCGTCGCTGTCTACCCGGGCCGGCACGTTCACCGAACGGGTCTTTGAAGCGGTCACCGGATCAGTGCCTGTCGGCTGGGGACTGTATGAACCCGTCAGCGAGCTCTGGGACGCCGCGGCTTTCTCCGATTACTGCTACGGCCGGGCGCCGCGTCCCAGCCGGCTGGTGGTTCTGGGGTCCGCTCCTGGTTCCGCGTCAGGTGCCGGGGAAGCAACCGGTTCAATCGCCGTCGTCTCCGTGGAACGCACCCGCGCAGGGGTGGTGGAGGACGTCGAACTGCTGGCCGGTGCCGGTGCTCCGCTGGATGATGCGGGGCTGGATGATTTCCTGGCAGCCATGCACGGCGCCCGGGCGCGGACGGCGGTGCTGGCCTACGGCCTGGGCTACCGGAACCTGCTGCGGCCGGCCCGTTTCACCGGCACCGCTGTTCCCGGTGCGGCCCTCTTCGGCCCCGAAGCCCTTGCCGGACGCCAGCCATCGTCCGCGCTAAAGGTGGCCGGCCCCCGTGCAGAACTCATTGGAACGGCACCGGCCCAGTCCCTCGGCGTGCGCTACGCCCCCAAACCAATCCCGGGCGAACTCGATCCGCTGGAGGCCTACGCCAGGCTGGCTGTAGAGCTGGCGTCCGAGCCGGGGCGCCCCTAAAGGGACGTTCCATGCAGCCTCGCAACACCGAGGCAGGAACGAGCGACGCAGGAAAAGCTTGCGAGGAGTAGGCGGCGCGTTTCGTGTAGCCCCGCATCGCCGAGCGAGGAACGAGCGAGGTGTCTAAGGGGCGGCGAAATGCGCCGCCTACTTCTACCCCACGGTGAAGTGACGGTCACCGAAATACACGGTACTGCCCGACGGCGCGAGCACCGGGCTGTGAGCGGCCAGGGCTTCGTGGCGGCCGTCCGGAGCGACGATCGAGCTGCCGTTGGTGGAGCCCCGGTCGGTGATCCAGAGTCCGGTTGAACCTTCTGACTGCAGGTGCAGGTGCGTCTTGGAGACGGACCGCCCCATGTCCGCGAAGTCGATCAGATGGTTCACTTTTTCCCCGATGGCCGGCGCGGGGTTGCGGCCCAGCAGGGCGGTGCCGGTGACCCGGACAGCCGCGCCGTCGTCGAACACCAGGCGGCAGCCGGTCCCCTGCCCGCGGGAGACGACGCGGGTCAGTTCAACGTCCTCTTCGTCTTCCGGGCCAGGGTTGCTCACAGCGGTTTGCGTTGCCGCTGCACCTACCCCGGGCACGCTGCTGATCGGCGCCGCAGACGGCCGGGCTGACGGGGCTGACGGAACAGCATGGTCGGGTCCTGCAGACGCCGCGTGCGCGGGGGCGGTCTGCGGCACCCACCCGGTTCCAGAAACAGGTGCCGGCGCGGCAGACCGGGCAGCGGCCGGGACTGCGGCACCACCTGCCCAGCGTCCCCCCGTGAGCAGCGGATCCCGGCCTGCCCGGACGTCCACCATCAGCGTCCGGGCCGCCTTGTCATGCCAGCCCTGCCGGCGCGTGGGATGGTCCCAGAGGTTGGAGACGGTCATGATCCAGGGACCCGCCACGGTAACGGCGGAGACGGTCAGCAGCAGGTTCCGCACCACAACGGACCCGAACCCCGGGGCCAGCCCGTCTTCATTCACGGTCCTCAGCCCCATCACGCGGTTGCCGGGAGTTCGGCCCGCGGCCGCTTCCCAGAGCCAGACCCAGGCAAGGTATCCCACGGCGCCCGCTGCGCAGAGCAGAAGCGGCAGCTGTCCCGGAACCAGAAGGGCCACCAGCACAAGAACCAGCAGGGGCACACTATCCACGGCACGGGCGGCAAGCCGCTGCCCGGCGGTGGCGTTCACAAGATTCGGGTTCGTCGCCATTGCCTCTTTGTTCCTCAACTTCTTCCTGCTTTATGCCCGGAACTGATACGCCCGGGCCTCAGGCATCCGAGTCCGCCGACACCTGGTCCAGCAGCACCAGATCCGCGGCGGTTACCAGCTGGGACGTGACGGCATGCTCCACCAGCCGGGCCCGGCGGTTGACCGCCAGTTTCCCCGGTCCGCCGCGCAGCCCCGCAACTCCAACCCGGTCCAGCTTGTCGCACACGTTGTCCAACTTGCGGTTGAACCTGGTCTGCGACCACCCGAGCCTCGCTGCGGCATCGGCGGAAGTGGGCAGTGCGCTGTACCCGGTACCGTCACGCCGCAGCATCGGTTCGGCGAGCGCCACGATCACCGCGCGCTGCGACTCGGTGAAGACTACCGGTCCAATGGTCGTTTCGCCGGACCCGGAGTCATCCAGTGGATCCGGGCGGAACGCAGGTGTCTTCAAAAGCACGTCGAACTCATAAGTGGTAGGCCCGGCGGTAAAGACCACCCGGGTTTGCTCGAAGACCAGCGGTATGCGGGCTCCCGGCGCAACCCAGGCCTGCATCCCGCCCTTTGAATCGGAAATGGTTGCTGAAATCCGGCTGCCTATGTTGGTTAGCCACCAGATTCCGTGTTCCTGGGAGATGGTTAGGAACTGCCGGTGCAGATACGGATTGTCGTCAATGGCGAGGTCCCCCTCGCGCCCAATCCGGAACACTGCTCCGTCCCCTGGTTCGTACCATTCCCCGCTGAAATCAATCGCAAGATCCCCCAAGATCCCTCTCCTTCGTAGCGGCTCCGGCGCGCCGTGCGCGTCCGGGGCCCGTCCCCCCGGCGGCACCGGTGCGGTGCCTCAGAGGCTCATTATGTCCCATCCTGTGTCTTCCCCCTGCCGGCGCTCCTCCAGCGCCGGGCTCTTACCCCGTGCAGGCAGCCGCAGGCTCCGATGCACGCCCGCTGGCCCGTGCCACCTGCACCTCAATGCAGGTCTGCGCCTCCGCAGCCGGCAGGACGGCTTCGGGCTGCGATGTGCGTACCAGCTCCCCCTTGCTGGTGGCGGTCACGCTGCGCCAGAGGAAGATGTCCCCTTCCTGCGGTTCGGGGTTCTCCCAGGTGAACACGGCCTCACCCGCTTCCTGCACGCCGGACAGGCCCGACGGCGGCGCGACGGACCCTTCCAGTCCTCCCAGCGCGTTCGACGGCGGCTGGGTTGGCGGTGCCTCAGTCTGGGGTGCCTGCTCGGGGGCCAGGACCAGTGCTGCAGCCACGGCTGCCACCAGCCCGGCGCCTGCGATTCCGGCCAGGATACGGCCGCGGGGTACCGCTCTCCGTTCGGTGCCGGCCGCCAAGGATGCAGCACTGCCGTCCGGAACGGGCGTGCGCTCTTGCCGGGTGGCTGCGGGCGCAGCGGCAACCGGAGCCGGACCTACAGCGGGAGGACCGGCAGCGGGCGCGGGCCCGGCTTGCACTGGATCGGTGACCGGTGCCCGCAGCACTGTTCCTTCCGCCGTGTCATCCTCCGGCCCGGGCGCCGGAGGCACCACCGCCGGATCGCGGCGGAGGGTGGGCGGGAAGGTAGTAGCCGACGGGTCAATCGAGACGATCCGGCGCACCCGGGTGCGGTCGCCGTCGTCGTTCGCTGGATCCTGGCGGCCAGCCTCATCAAGGACCGCAAACTCTGTGACGGAAAGGTTCAGCTCAGCCTGGATCCGCTGCAGTGCCAGGGCAAAGGCGTAGGCGGACGAGTACCGGGATTCGGGGCTCCTGGCCATGGCAGTGGCCAATGCCAGTTCCAGGGAATCCGGCACGTCGCTGCGGCCGGTGGGGGTCAGCTGGTCGGACATGATCCGTGCCACCAGGTCCCGCTGGGCGTTGCTCCGCCCGGGGCGCATGAACGGAGACCGTCCGGCCAGCAGCGTGTAGAGCGTGGCGCCGAGCGAGTACACATCCGCGCGGATCCCGTCCGCCCGGGCTCCGGCCAGGGCTTCCGGCGGCGACCAGGGAATCGACATCCCCACGTCGCCGTCTTCTTCGCTGTCCATGGTGCCGGAGATGCCGAAGTCCGTCAGCGCAGGCCGGTTGTAGTCCGTGGTGAGGATGTTTGCCGGCTTGATGTCGCGGTGCGCGATACCCGCGCGGTGTGCGGACTCCACGGCAGAGGCCACCTGGACTCCGACGGCGAGCACTTCCGCCAGCGGCAGGCCGCCCTGGCGGTAGCGCGCGTCCAGGCTGGGCCGGGAGCAGTACTCCATGGCCAGGTAGGACCGGCCCTCTGCGGTGGTGTCTGCCTCGTAAATCGTGACGATGTTGGGGTGGGTGGACAGCTGCGCCATGAGGTTGGCCTCTGCTTCGAAGCTCGCCCGGGAGGCTTCCTCGCGCAGGTCGGAGAGCAGCACCTTGACGGCTACCCGGCGCCGGGGACGGTCCTGTTCATAGAGGTAGACGTCAGCGAAGCCGCCGGAGCCCAGGTGTTCCAGGAAACTGAACCCTGGGATCCGGGGCGGCGGCGCGGGAGGCCGCTTTTTCATGCGAGCCCTTCAAACCGCAGTGTCACGCCGTCGCCCAGCTCTGCGATGTCTCCGTCGAGCAGGATTGCCGCCTCGCCCTGCGCCAGCCGGCGCGGCAGGGAGCCCTCGCGGATGAGCACGGTTCCGTTCGTCGAGAACAGATCCTTGAGCATCACGTGCCAGCCTTCCAGCCGCACCTCGGCATGGGAACGGGAAATGTCCCCGCTGTCACTGGGAACCTGCACCATCCGGGGCAACGCTGCTCCGGCCACGCGCGACGCCGATGGCTGGCGGCCAATGACAATGTTCCGGTCCAGCTCATACACGGCACCGGTGGAGAGCCGCATCTGTCCGAGGCTGGGCCGGGAGACCGGACGCGGCTCGCCGGATATCTGTGCTCCGCAGATCCGGCAGGCGGAGGCGGTGGGCGGGTTGATGTGGCCCTGCGGGCAGGTGCGGGCCAGCACGGTGGGGCCGGTGTCCGTGCCCGGGACCGGGCCGGTGGCCGGCGCCTGTGCACCGCGGGCAGGAGCGGCCGGCGCGGAGCGGATTGTCTCGCCGTCGTCGTCCTCGGCGGCCGGAAGATCGGCGCCGGGGACGGCGGAGACGGGGCCGGAGCTGCCGCCGGAACCTGGTGCTTCCGGCAGAGGTGTGCCCGGCGGCGCGGTGCCGGGCTGGGGCCGGAAAGCCATGACCGTGTTGCCGTCATGGTCCACCGGCGGAAGGGTTTCGGTAGGCTCGCCGGCGTCCGGAACGCTGCGTGGTTCGTCCTCTTCCGGCGGGGTTTTCGGAGAGAGGGGCGGTGGTGTCAGGTTCAGCCAGGGGATCGCCGCGCTGAGGTCCGGACCGGCTCCCGCAGCGTCCGAAAGCTCAGCGGCATCGGAAGGTTCTGCATGGTCGGAAGGTTCAGCAGCATCGGAAGGTTCCGCAGCATCGGAAGTTTCAGTGGCTGGAGCTACGGGTGCTGCTACTGGTTCGCCCGGTTTCGGCGCTGGTTCGCTGGGTTCCGCGGCCGGTGCGGCCAGCTTGGCTGGTCTGCCCGGTTCAGGCTCGCCCATAGCCGGCTCCCCACTGACCGGTGCACCGGACACGGCAGCAGGAGCAGCGTCCAGGTCGATCTCGATGCCCTGCGCCGGCGCCATCCCCTCGCGCAGGAACAGCAGCGGCGCGGACGCGGGTTCCGCTGTGTCCGGTGCCCGCAGGACCAGCCGGCCCGAGGCAGGAAAGACCTGTTCGTTCCAGGTCCTCAGGTTGCGCCCGGACGCGGCGGGAGCGCCGTCCAGTTCCAGTTCCAGCTCACCGCGCAGCAGGACGTTCACTGAGCCGTCCACCGAGCTGTCGACGGACACCAGGCCGAAGGAGGGCAGCCTGCTCAGCGAACCTGCGAGTCCCCCGGTGACGGCGTCGAACACGTTCTCCAGGGACGCGGGGCCCTGCAGGGCCGTCCACACATCCTCCAGCCGCTGCTGGCTCGTCCCTGCCGGCAGCAGCACCGCGGTGGTGCCGCGAACCAGCACCAGCCAGGCTGCTCCGGGCGCGTGCCGGTACCGCAGTCCGTCCATCAGCTCATCACTGTCCGTTGTCTGCCGGTCCCGCCGCGTCGGGTCCGGGGTTGCTGGGGCTGGAGGCGTCCACTGCGCCGCCGGGGGCGGTACCGGCAAGTCCGGGCAGCGTGATGGCGCCCGAGTCGGGGTTGGCCGAACCGAAGTGCGCGTCGATCACCAGCACCGTGATGTTGTCCCTTCCCCCGGACCGGAGCGCTGCCTGCACCAGGGCAGCGCAGGCGTCCTGCGGGTTGGGTACAGCGGAGAGGATCTGGAAAATGTGGCCGTCGCTCACCTCGCCGGTGAGCCCGTCGGAGCAGACCATAAGCCGGTCCCCGGGCTCCACCGGAACCAGCCAGAAATCCGCATTGGTGTCATTGCCGGTTCCCAGGGCACGGGTCACCACGTGGCGGCGGGGGTGAACGAGCGCTTCATCCGGGGTGATCTGCCCCATGTCCACCAGCTCCTGCACCTCGCTGTGGTCCACGGTGATCTGTTCCAGCGCGCCGCGGGAGAGGCGGTAGGTGCGGGAATCGCCCACGTTGAACACGAGCCAGTAAGGACGGGATTCTTCCTGCACCAGAACGGCCCCGGTGAGGGTAGTGCCTGCCCTGCCGCCGGTCGCTTCACGGATCTGCCGGTCAGCCTTCGCCAGCAGCTCTTCGACTTCGGCGGCGGGTACCTCCGGCAGGTGTTCTCCCACCAGCCGGGATTCCGCGAGCGTCCGGACGCAGATGCTGCTGGCGATCTCGCCTGCCTCGTGTCCGCCCATGCCGTCTGCCACGGCGAATACCGGATCCGCTGCGATCAGCGAATCTTCGTTCAGTTCCCGACGCAGGCCGCGGTCGGAGGCATACCCAAAGACCGCTTCCAGCTCCAGGGGCTCAGATGTCGTATCGTCGGAGTTCATGCACGCCCTATCCGGAAGCTGCTCACTGTAGTGATCTGTCTTACCTGTTCTTCCCATTACCCTAACGGACCTTGTGGGTCTTGAGCAGCGCCGGTGGGGCGGGTCACTCCAGCGGCCGCCGCCCGTATCCACTGGCCAGGCTGCACGGACCGTGACCGCGCCGGCCCCGGCCCGGCGGTCAGCCGGGACTCGAGCCGCAGTGACCGCAGCGAATAGCGGGCGCGCTGGCGCTGCCAGAATCCTGCCGTGCCGGTGAAGGATCCGCGGACGGCTTCCACCTCCTGCCAGTAGGCGCGCACCTCGTCTTCACTGGGATCGCCGGGTCCGAAAATCCCGGCGTCGGCCCGCCGGGCCAGCGCTGCCGTGGCAGCAGCCCCGGCTGGGAAGGCCCGTCCCAACGCGGCGGAATCTTCCCGCCGCGTCCGTTGCCCGTTCACCGCAACACCGAGGTCAGCCGCGGTACCCAGCACTTCGCGCCAGCCGCCGGCCACCCGCTGCGCGGGACCACCGGCGGTGCGCCGCCGCTTCCGCAGCCGGCGTTTGAGCAACAGGATGGCCAGCAGCGGCCCCAGCAGGAGCACCAGCGGCAGCGACGCCAGGCCCAGGATACGCAGGAACCCGGAGACACTCTCCCAGAGGTCTTCTTCCTTCTCCTCGGCGTCCTGCGGATCCGCGTCCGTGTCCGGCGGCAGCTCAGCCGGTTCCTGCGGCGGTGGCGGCGGCTGGAGCACCTGCGGCTTGGGGGTGGATTTGGGCTGCTGCTGGGGTGGAACAGGCTCGTTGTCCTCATCCGGGGTGGGAAAGAACGGGACCCAGCCCACGCGTTCAAACTCCACTTCAACCCAGGCATGGACGTCATCTCCGGTGATGTCGAGGCTTCCCGGCACTCCGTCGAGCTCATCCCAGTCCGGGTAGAACCCCATCACCACGCGCGCCGGGATGCCCAGTTTGCGGGCCATCAGCGCCATGGCCACGGCGTACTGTTCGTCGTCACCCACCATCTGCTCGGCGTCGAGCAGGCTCACCATGCGGGCGGCACCGTGGCCGGGCATGGACGGAGCCTGCCCGTCCTTGCCGTTGCTGAAGTAGCCTTCGGTAGCCAGGATCTGCTGCAGTTTACGGACCCGCTGGATGGGGGTGGTTTCCTCCCCGGCGAACTCGGCGGCCTTGGCGCCAATCACCGGCGGGTCCTGCTGAAGCCGGGGCATCGCGCTCCGGGCGAATCCGTACTGGGCCAGCTGCGCGTCGTCGTACTCCTCGGGGAAGACGACGGACGCCTCATAGCTGTCCCCGGAGCGCACGCCGGAGGTGGCGAGCAGGGTGCCGCTGCCGGCGTCGTGATAGAGCCCGCGGGAGATCTCCCGGGCACGATCCCCCGCAGGTCGCAGCCCGCGGATCTCGCCTCCGGACGGCAGCCAGGCACCGCTGTAGTCCTTGATCTGGAACTGCAGCGTCGCCTCCGTGCCGCTGCCGCTTCCCGTCCCCAGCGTCCCGGCGTCGCCTACCCGGGCAAACCCGCCGGCTGCTTGGCCGCTGACGTTGTAAACCACCCCGTCATAGGCGTCCATGGCGGCGAGGCGGACGCGCTGGCCTTCCGGCAGCCCACGGACGGTGAACAGCGTGGTGTCCGCGTTGTCCTTGACGTAGCGGCGGAAGTCGGTGAGCGGACTGGGAAAGTTGAACAGGTCCACGGGAGGCTCGACGGCGTCGCGCAGCACCAAGCGCTCCGTGTCCGTCCCCAGCAGCGGCGACGCCGCAAGGGACAAGGCGCCAGCGGCTGCAATCACCGCACCGCCGTAGAGCCGCCGGCGCAGCCGGGCAGCCCTGGCGGGCGCCGAGCTGAGGGTGGCCCGGGGTGCGGCGGTATCGGCCAGCGCCCGGCTGCGGCGGCAGGAGAGGAAAACCACCAGGCCGGCGGCCAGCAGCAGGGCGCGCAGTCCGGGCAGCGGCACCTCCTTGGTGCCAAAGGCGATGCCCGCGGCGAACAGGGCCAGCACCGGAACCGCAGGCCAGTAGGGGCCGCGTGCCCGCCAGCAAAGCAGCCCCGACGCCAGCCCGGCCAGCTGGGAAAGCAGGAACGGGACCACCAGCATTCCGCCGGCCGTTCCCACGGGCGGGGCGACTGTGAGCAGGTCCTTCCAGGCGAACACCACGCCCAGGGCCAGGACCCGGAGGGAGGAAAGGGTTGGGAGCACTCCGCCGGCTGCTTCCGCCGGCGCGGCCAGCGTGGAGCCCAGGACAAGATAGACGCCGGCAGTCGCGCCGGCAGTGGTCCAGAGGCCCCAGCGGCGTGCCGCAGCGGCCGCTGCCACAAGCAGCCCCAGGACGGTCCCGCCCAGACCGGCAGCCAGGTACCGGGGGTCCCCGCCAAATCCGGGCCCGAAGCCGAGGACGCCGGCGGCCAGCAGCGCCGCCAGCGCGGCACCTTCCAGGAGGCGCCGCACCACGGCAGACGAAATGAACTCCGGTTTGCCGGCCGGCTGCCGGTTCTTTCCCCGGGGCCGCAGCGGGGTTTCGGTGCTCACGCGGTGCCCTTCCGGATCAGGGCCGGAAGGTCATCGAGGCTGCCGCACGTCAGCACGGTCAGGTCCGCTATGTCCCGGCGGCCCGGAGGTTCGCCTTCGGCGCAGCGGACGGCCAGGGTGCGGATCCCGGGCGGAATCGCCGCCGCCGCGGAACGCAGTTCCGCTGCTGCGGGCACCGGCCCGGTAACCAGGATGACCACGGAGGCGTTGGGTACGGCATCCGCGGTGAGCGCCGCCAGCTCCCGCACGCCGTCCCGCTTCTCGGTGTCCTCCACCCGGGTGAGCCCGTCCAGCAGGATGGTGCCGCTGCCGCTGCGCAGCACACCGTCCTGGGTCAGCACGCTCAGGTCCCGCTGCTCCCGCAGGGCCTGCAGGGCCAGCGACCCTGCAGCGGAGACAGCGAGTTCAAAGTCCTGGCCGTTCCGGTAGTCGGCCTGCCGGGTGGAGAGGGCTACGGCCAGGTGCGAGCGGCGGGTTTCCTCAAACTGCCGGACCATCAGGGTGCCGGTCCGTGCGCTGGTTTTCCAGTGAATGTGCCGCCGGTCATCGCCGGGCACATATTCGCGAAGTGCATGGAAGGACACGTCCGCGGTGCTGAGGTCCCGGGTGGGCAGGCCCTCCAGGTCCTTGATGAACCCCGTGGCCGAACCCTGCAGGTTGACGGTCCGCGGGTGCACAAACAGATCCACCGGGTCCGTCCAGCGCAGCCTCCGGCCCAGCAGGCCAAACGGATCCCGGCGCACGGACTCGACCGGTCCCACCACAATGACGGCGCGTTTGGCGGTGGGGATCCGGAACAGTTCCTCGTGTTCGGCGCCCGGCGCCATGCGCGGCAGTTCAAAGGCGGCGGTCGCTGCGCCCACCGGCAGTTCCAGCAGTGCCGGCAGCAGCAGGCGCGAGCCGGGGTTGCGGACGGTCAGGGATCCGACGGCGTCATCCCCCACTGCCACGCGGGTGCGGCTGAGGTCCAGATTCACCGCGTAGGCCTGTCGGCCCAGGATGAAAACGACGGCGGCGGCGAGCACCAGCGTGAGGGCCAGCCCGGCGATCATCACCTCGTGCCAGCCCAGCGCTCCGCCGGCCAGCCAGCATCCGCCGGCAAGGGCGGCCACGGTCCAGCCCAGGGGCGTGACCAGGCTGGCCGCGCCGGCAGGGATGCGGCGGAGGGCAGGAGCTATCCGCTGGAAATCGGGCACGGGCCGTCCTAGGCGTTCACGCGCTGCTGCGGCGCGGCCGTGGACGCCAGTACCGTCTCGAGGACAGCGGAGGCGGTGGCGCCGGAGAACTCGGCTTCCGGATCCATGACCAGCCGGTGGGTGAAGACGCTGGGAGCCAGCGTGAGCACGTCGTCGGGCAGTACGTAGTTGCGGCCTTCCGAAGCGGCCCACACCTTCGCGGCACGGACCATGGCCAGGGCTCCGCGGACGCTGACACCCAGCCGGGTTTCCGGGGCCTCTCGGGTGGCTGCGGCCAGGTGCGCGATGTATTCCAGCACGGCGGTGTCGGTATGGACGGTGGCGGCAAGGTCCGCCATGTCCCGTACGGCCTCGGAGGTGATGACGGCGGACAGCGCCGCGGACCGGTCCCGGGTGGCGGACCCGGCGAGCAGCTCAACGGTTGCGGCGTGGTCCGGGTACCCCATGGACGTCTTGATCAGGAACCGGTCCAGCTGTGCTTCGGGCAGCCGGTAGGTGCCCGCCTGCTCCACCGGGTTCTGGGTGGCGATGACCATAAATGGACGTTCCTGCGTGTAGGTGGTGCCGTCAACGGTAACGCGGGATTCCTCCATCACCTCCAGCAGCGCGGACTGGGTCTTCGGGGAGGCGCGGTTGATTTCATCGGCCAGCACCACGTTCGCGAAGATGGGACCCCGGTGGAATTCGAAGGCCTGGGTCTTCTGGTCGTAGATGGTGATGCCGGTGACGTCGGACGGCAGCAGGTCCGGGGTGAACTGGATGCGGGACGTGGTGCCCTGCACGGTGGCGGCGAGGGCACGGGCCAGCATGGTCTTGCCGGTACCGGGGGCGTCCTCGAGCAGCACGTGCCCTTCGGCGAGCATGGACGTGAGGATCAACCGAACGGCCTGGGGCTTGCCCAGCACCGCCTTGCCGACGTTGGTGACCAGCTGGGCGAAGGTCTCAGCGAACCAGGCGGCCTGTTCTTCGGTCATGGACATGGTGGTGTTCCCCTAGATGGTGCGGATGAGGTGAGTCGAATCGGGTTCAGCATTGGCCCATCCCGCCGGGCGGGTTGTTGCCGAAGCTGGTGTGGGTGCCCTTGATGTGCAGGCCGTTGTTGCTGGCGTTCGGGCCGGAGTGCTGGCGGTACCAGATCTCTCCGCTGCGGCGGACGATGTAGCAGCGGGTCTCGATCCGGTCATTGATGTACGCCCAGTGGTTGCCGAGGCAGCGGCGGTCCGAGGTGTAGTTGGTGCCGTTCTCCGGGTCCATGCAGGTGCGCCGGTCTCCGGTGGAGAGCTGGTTCCCCACGGTGAGCGTCCAGGTGGCGGGGGGCGGTTCGCTGCCGGTCCGGGCCGAGGCTTCCGCGATTCCGCCGGGGGTTCCCTGCGAGTTCAGCGCCCGGACCCGGATGCTGTGGGACTGGTTGTATCCGTCGCCGACGCTGCGGCTGCCGGACACGCCCACGTTCTCCCAGCCGCCGCCGTTGACGGAGATCTGGACCCGCGCCACGTCGTGCGCGTTCTGGTCCGGAGGGCCCCAGGACAGCGTTGCCGTGCGGCTGCCCTGCCCGCCGCCCACGCCCGACGCCGACGGCGTACCGGGACTGCCGTAGGTTTTCACTGCCGCCGAGGCCGCGGAGACGGGGCTGTCATAGGCCGAGCCGTCGGAGTTGACCACAGCGGTGAGCCGGGCGGTGATGCTGGCGCCGTTGCTGAAGCCGGTGATCTCCTGGCCGCTGCTCACCATCATGGCGCGTCCGTCGCTGAAGCTGGCACGGTAGCTGATTTCCTCGGCGCGGGCACCGTTGCGTGCGCCGGCGGCAAGCGGCGTGAAGGTGATGGTCACGGCGCGTCCTTCCGCGCCGGTGCGGGAGGCGGTCAGGGCCGGGGCTGCGGGGGCATCGGGAACGCCGACGGCGCGGCGCGGCGCCGAGGCAGGGCCCCACCCGCTCCAGCCTGCCTTGTTGCGGGCACGGACCGAGTAGGAGTAGTTCTGTTCCGAGTTATCCACCCGGACTGTCATGTTGGAGGTGGTGCCGGCGTCGTGGGTGCGGACCAGGGTGGAGCCGCGGTATTCGCGCAGCTCGTACCTGGTGATCTCGGCGCCGTTGGGAGCCGCGTCGGGCCAGTCCACCGTGAGCTGGCTTTGCACACCCACCGGGCTGGCCTTCGCCGTGGTGGGCGTTCCGGGTGCGTCCGGCACCCCGGCGGGGATTTCCGGGGAGGAGTAGTCGCTGAAGCCGGACGGCTCCGGGGCGGCGTTGCGGGCCTGAACCCGGACGCGGTAGCTGGTGCCGTTGGACAGCCCGGTCCACGTGGTGCGCGTCATCGACGCCGGAACGCTCTTCTGCGCAGCTCCGCCGGGAGGCGCCGGGGAGATCTGCAGGTCGTAGCTCTCGATCGGTGAGCCGTCATTGGCCGGGGCGGTCCAGGAGATGTCCAGCTGCCGGTCGCCGAAGGCCAGGTTCGGCGGGGCAGGCTGGCCCGGCTGGGTGTCCGGCCGCGCGGCAGCGGACTGCGGGGACGGATCGGAGGTGCCGTTCGCGTTCGTCGCCGTGACGGCAAACGTGTACTCAACGTTGTTGGTCAGTCCGGTCAGGGTGCAGGTGGTGGCCGGGCATTCCTGGCTGAAGCCGCCGGAGCCGGTTACCGTGTACCCGGTGATGGGCGACCCGTTGGCAGCGGGCGGGTCCCAGGCCAGCACCACGGTGCGGCTGCGCGTGCTCTCGACCACCGGGGTGGACGGCGCGTCCGGGCGGCCCTGCACGGAAAGCCGGACCTGCGCCGAGGCCTGGCGGTCCGCCTGCCCGGTCTTGTCCTCCACCCGGTACTGGACGCTCATGCTGCCCACAAAGTCTGCGTTGGGGGTAACCACAATCGACTCGCCCTGCACCTCGACGGTGCCGTTGCCGTCCGCCGTGGCCTCCAGGATCCGCAGCGGGGTATCCGGGAACGGGTTGTCATCATTGGCCAGCACGTCCACGGTCACCGGGCGGCCCTGGACGGCGTCGTCCACGGAGTCGTCCGCGGCGACCGGCAGCGGCCGTGTGGACGCCAGCACGGTGAGATCCACCCGGCCTGCCACCGGGTCGCTGCGGCCGTCCGTGACGGTGACGGCCAGCTGCCCCAGGGTGCCGACGGCGGCGTCGTCGGCAGCGGAGACCTCCAGGACGGTGCCGGAAAGCCGTGCCTCGAAGCCGTCGGGAACCGGCCCCGCGAGCGCGAAGCTCAGGCGTCCGGCGTCCTCCGGGTTGGGATCGGAGGCCAGCGGCGCCAGGTCCAGTGTCACTGCGTCCTCGCCCTTGGCCGCCTCCAGCGAGCCGGGGCTCATGGCCGGCGGAAGGTTCTGCTCCGGCAGCGGGGTCACGTTGACCAGGACGGTGAGGGTGGCTTTAAGCCCTTCCGGATCGTCGGGGCCGGACCCGTCCGTGACTTCGAACGTGATCGACCCCAGGCCCGCATAGTCCTCGTCCGCGGTGTAGGCCAGAGTGTCTTCGTCAGCCACCCACGTGTCCCGGTTGGAGGAACCGATGGCGCTCACCTTGGCGGTCTCGGTGATCCGGGCAGTCCTGCCTTCCCGGACTTCCACGAGCTCTCCCAGTTCCAGGTCCAGGGTGTCTCCGGCCTGGACTTCCTGCGCCGCGCTGCTGCGCAGGGTCGGGTACTGGGCGCTCAGCCCCGGTACCCAAACCACGGCGGTGGCGACGCCGCCGTCCATGTCCTGGACCGTGTAGGGAATGGCCTGCGCTGCGTCGGTGAGTTCCACCCGCACCTTGTCCCCCGCCACGGAAGCGGTGGTGCGGGAGGGGTCCACGGAGACCTGCAGGTCCTCGGCAACGCCGTCCGGGTCCTCGTCGTTCTCCAGCACTGTCACATCCACGGCGGTGCGGCCGCGGATCTCAGCGACTTCCACCCGGTCATCGCGGGCGAGAGGCGCCAGCAGTTCGGCGTTGGGGTCCGAGACTACGGCCACGTTGCCGTTCGCGGCACCGCCCCGGTTGTCCCGGACGGCGTAGCGGACGTTGTAGGTGCCGGGTTCTTCCGGCACCGTGAAGCGCACCCTTGGTCCGTCGGCCCGGGCGTCCATGGACGGTTCCTGGCTGGTGACGCCGTCCGGGTCCAGGGAGAGCGGATCGCTGTCGGGGTCTGAGTCATTGGCGAGGACCGGAACGGCGACCTCACGTCCGGGACGCACGCTCACGGCGTCGTTCACTGCCACCGGTTTCTGGTTCGCTTCCGCAGCGGGTGCGATGCCAACCCTCACGGTGCCGGAATTCACCAGGCCCAGCCGGTCCCGGACTGTGTAGGTGAAGGAGTCGGTGCCGGCTCCGGAAGCGGACGCCGTGTAGTCGATGTAGTCCGGACCGGGAACGGCGGCGCCCTGGGCGGGGGCGGCCGCGATGCCGTCCAGGAAGACCGAGTCGCCGTCGGCGTCGAGGCCGTTCAGGGGTACCGGAATACGCACCGTGGTCCCGGCGATCGCGCGCCCCTCGAGGTTTCGCGGAACCGGCGGCGTGTTCTTCTCATCGTCCCGCGGCCGGATGTTGATCCGCACCTGCGCGGAGTCGCTCTGGCCGGTGGAATCGCGGACCTCGTAGATGGCATAGACGGTTTTCGCCGTCTCCCCCGCGACGAAGCGCAGCGTGTTCCCGGAGACGAAGAGCTGCCCGTCCGCCGGCTCAACGTCCTGGGCGAGGACGGGGTTCAGGGTCAGCTCGTCGCCCGTGGGTGAGGTGTCATTTTCAAGGACCGGGATGTCCACCACGTCGCCCACCCGCACGGTGGCGGTGTCCGCCGCGGCCGAGGGCGGCAGCAGGGTTTCGGGAGGTTCCACGGGCAGCACACTGACCTCTCCGCCGGCGCTGGCCGTGCCGTTGGAGACGGTGTAGCGGATGGTGCCCTGCTGCTGCATGCCGCGCACGTCATGGATCTGCAGGATGTTGTGGTCCAGCACCTCCACGTCCAGGGGCGAGCTGGCTCCGGCGTTGACCGACTGCACCACCAGCACTCCGCCGGTTGGGTCGGTGTCATTGCCCAGCACGTCCACCAGCACGCTGCCGCCGCGCGGAAGCAGCGCTACGTCGCGCACCGCCACCGGGGCTCCCTGCCGCCCGGACTCCGCCGCGTCCACGCGGATGAGTCCGGCGGCGCTCTGCGGGCCGTTGGTCACCAGGTATTCGAGGTAATAGGTCGACGCCGCTGCGGGAGTGAAGGACACCGCGCCGGTTTCGTAGTTCGGCACCAGCTCGGAGCCGTCCTCATACTCCGGGTCCACGCGGGCGAGGCTGAGCTGACCGCCGGCAGGATCCAGGTCATTCTGCAGCGGATACAGGGTGACCGTTTCGCCCACCGTGGCCGTGAAGTGGTCGAAGTTGGTCACCGGCGGGAGCACGCCGGCCGGCCGGACGTCGAACGTGACGGTGCCCGTGGCGGTTTCGGTGCCATCGGAAACCGTGACGGCCACGTCCTTCACACCCTGGGTCTTGCCGGTGTCACGGAAAGTGAGCAGTCCGTCAGAGCGGGTGCGCACCTGGTCGCCGTCGGCGGTAGGTTCCGCGGAGACCAGCACCAGGTCATCGCCGTCGGGATCCAACCAGTCGTTGAGGATGTTCTGGCTGACTGATTTGCCCTGCTCCACCAGGATCCGGGTGGAACGGCGCGGTTCGGGCGGGGTGTTCTCCCCGGCGGCGCGCACCTGCACCGTGGCGGTGGCAGACGCCGTTCCGCCCCGCCCGTCGCTCACCTCGTAGCTGAAGCTGCTGGTCCCGGAAGCTTCGGCCGGCACCACGATCTGGAGTCCGGCGCCGTTGTAGATTTCCTGGACGGTTCCTGCAGTTGGCTGTTCCCCGGCGGGCCGGACGGTGAGCAGGTCGCCGTCGGGATCCGTGTCATTGTCCAGGACGTTCAGGATGGTGGTGCGCCCGGCGCGGACTCCGAAGCGGTCATCTGAGGCGACCGGCAGGCGGTTTTCCCCGGTGCGGTCCGGAAGGGTGTTGACCGGGTTCTCGCTGGCCGATTCCTCTTCGTCGTCGCTGGAGTCCTGCTTGGGCGGGATGACGTCTCCCCAGTTGTCCACCAGCTGCATGTTTTCGAGCACCAGCCACACGTTGCCCCCGTTGATGTCATTGAGGACCACCACGGAACGGTTGACCCGGAACACCAGGTCGGAGGAAGCGCCGATGCCCTGGATTTCCTCGCGGAGGTTCTCTGATTCCTCGGCGCAGTTCCGCAGGTAGGTTCCGGCGCCGGACCACGCGGCGTGCACGCAGCCGTCCACGAACACCGGTGGTGCGGGGGTGCCGCTGCTGCCGATCTCGGTGACCGTTGCCTCGGACCCGTTCAGCGGCTGCTGGATGAGCGAGGTGGCGGTTGCCAGGGCCACGAAGTCCGCGTCCGGTCCGGAGTCCTGCAGCTGCGCTCCGCGGGTGTCCGCGAAGATCTTGGTGCGTCCGCCCGGAAGCACCATGACACCGGATTCGGCGTCGAACACCACGGGCTTGCCGCCCACCGCCGCGACCTGCACATCACCGAATCCTGTGAGCTCTTCTGCCTCGGTGACCTGCGGTTCGCCGTAGCTGCCGTCGGCGGCCACCTGATAGGTGTAGATGCGTCCCCCGCGCGGGTCCGCGATTACGGCGGTGCCGTCCGGGGAAACTCCCGCGGCGGCTCCGGGCGAGTTCTCCAGCGCCGGTTCCAGCTCGGTGTCGCTGAAATACGGGAGGGAACCGGTGCTGGTCAGCCAGACGCTTCCGCCGGCTGGATCGGTGATGGCCGCGGCGGATCCGCCCTGGCTCACGACGGCCGACGCCGGGAGCTGCACTTCGGTGCCGCGGGCCACGTTGGCCACGTCCACCGGAGCAACCGTGGACTGGTCCGTGTTGGCGTGGAAGACGGTGCCCTCGTGCTGGGTGATGTCGAAGCGGTCGCTGTTCGCGGCGTAGGCGCCGTCCAGCATGCGTGAGGGGTAGTTCAGGTGGCCGACCATGCCCTGGGTCTGGTTGGTGACCCACACACCGCCGTCGTTGAGGTCCACATCAGCACTGGCGAACCCGGGGTACAGGACGGCCGAGGCCACGAGTGCTCCGGCAACTGCCACGGCCGAGCCTGCTGAGACGGCTTTCCGGTGCGCACGCAGACGCGCGGGCACAGCCCCCCTCAATGCTGACACGTGGTTCCCCCTGTTGCGTTCCCCAATAGCCGTGCCGGTTCCTTAGCGCCTCGGCTGTGCGGGGTCCAGGCGCACGGCTGCATTGGAACGGCAGGCAGACGGAATCAGTGTCGCATATTACTAAGTTTCCTGCCCAAACCGTTACCGACGTTGGGTGGGGTGGCAGCGCGGTGTGGGTGGGGCGGCAGCGCGGTGTGGGTGGGGTGGCAGCGCGGTGTGGGTGGGGCGGGCCTGCGTCGGGACGGTGGTGGGGCTGGGATCGGGGCTCCTGGCGTGGGACGTCCCTCCGTTTCGGGACATGCCTGCCAGTTGGAGACATTCCTGCCACGGCGCCGCGGAGGAAGGACCCAAACCGGCAGGGAAATCCCCACCCGGAGGGAATTCGAGCCAAGTGAGCCGTGCCCAGCACGATTTCTCCGGTTTGGGACGGGCCGGGCGCCGCGTACCAGCCGCAAAGCGCCCGATGGAGAGCAATCCTCCTCCCAAGCAGGGGCCGCGCCCCGGCCGGTCGGGGACAGGGGTGGGGCCGAATCGAGTAAGGGCTGCCGGGGTCGGGGCGGGTATGTCAGGGCCGGTCCTGGGAAGCCACCTTCTTCGCCTGCGCGCACAGCCTGCTCCGCTTTGGGACGCCCCTGCTCCACTTTGGGACTTCCCTGCCAGTTTGGGTCCCTCCTGCACGGCGCCGCGGCAGGAAAGTCCCGAAACGGCAGGAAAGTCCCCAACCGGAGGAAAACGGGCACGAACGCTAGCCCGCACGTCGTCGGGTTGCTGGAAGCGCCAGACGAGGCAGACCGGAATGGACCGGCTGGGCCCGAGACGGGATGCGCAGGGCCGGGGCCGGGGCCGGATGGGCAGGGGCCGTACCGGGCCGGGACAAACCAACCGGGCCGGGACGGGATGCGCAGGGCCGGGGCCGGGGCCGGGGCCGGCCCGGGCAGGGCTTCGGTGACCTGCCGGGCCGGGCTTACTGCCGGGGTGCCGGGCGGGTTCCCGGCCGGTCTCGGTGTAATCGCTCCGGTTTGGGAGAAATCGGACGCCGCGTACCGGCCGAAAACTCCCAAACCGGAGCGATCGTCGTCCGCGCGGCCGCAGGCGCGCGGCCGCAGGCGGCAGGGCGGGTTCCGAAAAAACCTAGTCCAGCACCAGCCCCGGGCCGTTACCGCGGGCAAGGGTCACCGGGTGGATCTCACCGAAGCCGCGCACGTTCCGCGGCGAATGCGGGATCAGGATGAAGCGTTCGTTGTTTCGCAGGGCCGCCGCGGTAGACGCATCGGTGAGGACAGTACCGGGCTCGGCGAGCGACGTCAGCCGCGAAGCCAGGTTTACCGTAGGCCCGTAAATGTCGCCCAGGCGTGAGAGCACGCGGCCCCACACCATGGCCACCCGGGCCGACGGCAGCAGCTCGTCCTCGGTGAAGGCCTTGGCCAGCGCCAGGGAAATCTCCGCTCCGGCTTCCGGGGTCTCGGCGTTGAAGAGGACTTCATCGCCGATGGTCTTCACCAGCCGGCCGCCGCCCACGGAGATGATCTCGGAGCACTTGTGCTCGAAGCGCTGCACCATCTGCGCCAGCGTCTTCTCATTCATCTGCCGCGAAAGACTTGTGTAGGAGACCAGGTCCGCGAAGCCGACGGCGCGTGCCAGTGGAAGCGGATTGTCATCCGTGTCCCCTTCGTGGCTGGCAAGACCGGCCTCCGCCCGCAGCGCCAGGCGCTGGATCGCGGCGTTCAGTTGCCTCTTCCAGGCGTAGACCAGAGTCTTTTCGAGCGGTTCAATCAGGTCCGGCAGCGCGGCGACGAGCCGCTTGCGTGCCTCGGCGTCGGTAATCCCGCGCTGGACCACCATTTCCTCAACCAGTGCCTCGATCTGCCAGACCACCATGCGGTCCGTCATCTGGCCGATGGACCGCATGATCGAAATCGCGGCTTCCTCGGTCAGGCGTTCTTCACGGACCAGCTCAATGACCGTGCTGAGGGCATCCTTGTCCGCTTCAGTGAAGAACACTGCGTCGTCGTCGAGGTTCGGGAAGCCCATGGCACGCCACAGCTTCCGTGCGGACAGCAGCGAGACGCCGGCACCGGCCGCAGCTTCACGGCGCCTGAGGGTTCGGGGTCCGCCGATGAGCTGGGCTTCCAGCCGGCGTACGTCTTCACGGTCGATCGACCCGGAGCCGGCAGGCGTGACGGGTTTGTCCGGCATCGGCACGGCGTTCATCGACAGCGTCAGCGGCTCGGGCTCGGCGGCACCGTCGGGTGCGTCGTGGCCCTGCTCACTCATCGGTGCTCCATTCGTCGTCGTAGCCGGCGCTTCCTTCAATATCTACACCATCGAACATAACGGTCATTGGCAGGTCCTCTATGGTGGCCAACACAATCGACTTGAACCGGTGGACTTCCGGCACGGACGGGTAGTCGATGACGCGCCCGCGGCCCAGGTCAATGCGCAGGGTGCCGGCCCGCTGCATGCGCTGGGCAATCCCCTGCCGTGCTTCCAGCTGGTAGATCGATGCGAGTGGCAGGTCGTGTTCGCGCCGCCGCAGCACACCGCTTCGGCGGATCATGCGCCGGTTGGTGAGCACGTAGCGGGTTGCGTTCCAGCGCAGCACAGCGGGCAGGCAAAAACGGAACAGGACTAAGAGCACCAGAACGACGACGGCGGGAGCCAGCACGGGCGCCCAGTCCGCCAGGGCGGCCGGCACGGTATCGCGCCCCAGGTAGCCCAGCGCGAAACCGCCGAGTGCGCAGGAGACGGCGGCGAGCAGCACGGGCCCGGCCAGCGGACCCGCGTGCGGCCGCGCCGCCACGACTACCTGTTCCCCCGGCTCCAGCCTCATCCGCACCGGAATCCGGCGGGTCGAAGAGTCCTCATGCCTGCGCGGGCCTCAGGTGAACGACGTCGGCGGCCGTGACGGTGTGCCGCTCCCCGGCCTCCGCATCGACTATCACGAGCCCGCCGTGGGCATCCAGTGCCACTGCGCGCCCGGTCAGCGTGCCGCCGCCGGGCAGCTCGGCCCGGACCTGCTGGCCCAGGGTGGTCATCCGGGCGGCAACCCGGCCCTGCAGGCTTGCCCCGCCGGGCCAGGGCGCCAGCGCATCGCCGTCGACGGCGCAGAAGGCACGGTAGTCCTCGGCCAGCTGCAGCAGATAGTCCTGCAGCAGGACGTTCCGGTCCGTAGTGGAGGCATACTCCATCAGCAGGCTGGTGGCGGTGGGAACCGGCTGGTCCTCGTCCGTGAGGGAAACGTTCAGGCCGGCACCCACCACCACTGCGGGCGGATTGCCGGAGGTCTCGGGCACCAGCTGGGCCAGGACACCGGCCAGCTTCCGCCCGTCCACCAGGACGTCGTTGGGCCATTTCAGCCGGGGTTCGACGCCGGTGCGGGCCGCCACGGACTTAGTCAGGGACAGGGCAGCCAGCAGGGACAGCCAGCCGTAGGACTGTGTGGGCAGGGGCCGGCCGGCGGCGTTGACCGGGCGCAGCAGCACACTGACAAAAAGCGAGGAACGTTCAGGGGCCTGCCAGGTGCGGCCAAGCCGTCCGCGCCCGGCGGTCTGCAGCTCTGCAGTGAGCACGGAGAGGTCCGGGTACTGCGAAGGGACCAGCCGCGCGGCGTCGGCCAGGTCTGTGTTGGTGGATCCTGTTTCGGCCACGACATCCAGCCGCGCCAGCGGGCCCTCAGGGGACACGAGGCGGCTGGTCAGACGCTCGGGTTCCAGGGGCGGACGCTCCATGCTGGAGTAGTGCAGATGCATGGTTCCGATCTTACGCGTCCCCTCCCCCGGAGCCCCGCGGCCCGGCGTCGTGATCCGGTCCGCTTACAGGAAGAAGTCCGCCATCAGCTTGTCTTCCGGCGCGCCCAGGCTGTACCTGGTGAAGTCGCTGCTGCCTTCCTGGCGCAGCACCTCTTCATCCGTGTAGAAGTTGCCCGTGGCCTCGCGGCCGGAGCGGGTGAGGATGGCGTGCGCGGCGTCTGCCATGATGTCGGCGCTGCGGGAGACGCGGGCCAGCTCGGAGCCGCCGGGCATGTTCCGGATGGCAGCGGTGTCGATGGAGGTGCACGGCCACAGCGAGTTCACGCCGATGCCGTCCTTCTTCAGCTCCTCTGCCAGGCCCAGGGTGGTCAGTGACATGCCGTATTTGGCCATGGTGTAGGCGAGGTAGCTACCGGCCCATTTCGGATCCAGGTTCAGCGGCGGGGAAAGCGTCAGGATGTGGGCGTTGTCCGACTCCCGCAGTGCCGGCAGGGCGGTCTTGGAAAGCAGGAACGTGCCGCGGGCATTGATGTCCTGCATCAGGTCGTAGCTCTTCATGGTCACGTCATCCGTGTTGCGGAGGTCGATCGCGGAGGCGTTGTTGAGCACAATGTCGATGCCTCCGAAATGCTCCACCGTGGCGGCTACAGCACCGGCGACGTCCTCGTCGCTGCGCACGTCACCGATGATCGGCAGGGCTTTGCCGCCGGCGGCTTCGAGCTGCTCGGCGGCGGTGTAGACCGTGCCTTCGAGCTTCGGGTGCGGCTCGGCCGTCTTGGCGAGCATTGCGACGTTGGCTCCGTCGGCTGCGGCCCGGAGTGCGATGGCCAGGCCGATCCCGCGGCTTCCGCCGGACATGAGGATGGTGCGTCCGGCCAGCGAACGCGAAGAAGTGGGTGTGTTCGAAGTCATACCGACAGGGTAATGCACCCGCGGGGAAAATGTTACTGGTCAGTAACATGCGCGGGTGCATTACCCTGCGGACTCTCTAGCTGTGATTCCCCTTGGACCGCATGCTCACGGCGAGCACCGCAGCGCCGGCGATCAGGGCACCAAGGCCCAGGACCATCACGCCCGCGGAGGAGGAAGTACCCTCAACGCCCGTAGGCGAGCGCCGTCTGCGTGCTGCAGGGAGTACCCGGTTCCGCTGCGCCGGCGGCGCCTGAGGCGGCTCCCGCACCGGCATCGGTTCCGGCGGCACCCGGATCAGCGCTTCCCGCGCCGGGGCAGACGCAGGTCGGCAGCGGGGTAGCCCCCGTTGGCGTAGTGGTGTCAGTGGGTGTGGCGGGTCCGGTCGGTGTTCCGGTATCCGTCGGGGTCGGCGATGTCGGTGTCGGAGTCGGTGTCGGCGTGGTCGGTGTCGGAGTCGGAGTGGGCGTGGTCGGTGTCGGCGTCGGAGTGGGCGTAGGTGTCGGACAGGGCGGCTGCTTACAGTCGTTGGCGAGGATTGCTTTGTAGGCGTCCTCCTGCCAGCGCACACTGCCTTCGTAACCCTCAAACGGGGGAATGATGTCCTCACCGTGCGAGGTGTGGCCCTGCTTGATGATCGACGACGGGTCCGTCGCGATCAGGACGTAGGGGTTCGATGCGGAGGACGTCGCGTGGCAGAACGCAATGTTCTTGCCCGGAGGTGCGCTGACCTGTGCAGGCACAGAACCCTGCGCAGGCGCAGCCATGCCGACAAACAGCAGCCCAAACACAGCCGCCAGGGAAAGAAGTTGGACCCGCCAGTGACGTTTTGTACGCATGGACTGCTCCATGTGCTCGGATCACTGCCTGTTCGGAAAAGGGTTGAGGAGGCTTTGTTGTCGTGCCGAGACTACGTGTGCCGAAAGCAGCCGGACAGAGTATTCCGGCGCACTGGCGCAAGTAATCAGCAGAATGCTGCGAGTGCACGGCCCGCAACCCGGCTGTCAACCCAGCAGGCCACTTTTCGCCCAGCTCTTCGCCCAGCCAAGGCTCAGGGACACAAATTGTAGGTTTCCTACACCCGGTGGGCGTGTTGACGCTCACTAGACTGGGTGAATCGCCCGCAGGCTTGTAAGAAACCTACTGAAGCAGCTGCGCGGGAAGATCGGATGGCGATCCGCCTGCCACCCGTCAGACCAAGCACCGGAGAGTAAATGAGCCTCGACCAGGACATCGATCTGCAGACAACCGCCGGGAAGATCGCCGATTTCCGGCGCCGCCAGGCCCAGGCCCAGACACCCTCCGGCGCCGCTGCAGTCGAAAAGCAGCACGCCCGCGGCAAGCACACCGCCCGCGAGCGCATCGACCTGCTCCTGGACGAAGGCTCCTTCGTTGAGTTCGATGCCCTGGCTGTCCACCGCTCCACCGCCTTCGGCATGGAGAAGAAGAAGCCGCTCGGTGACGGCCTGGTCTCCGGCTACGGCACCGTGGACGGACGTCCGGTGGCCGTCTACAGCCAGGACTTCACGGTTTACGGCGGATCCCTCAGCCAGGTCAACGGCGAGAAGATCGTCAAGGTCCAGGAGTTCGCGCTGCGCAACGGCTGCCCCGTCGTCGGCATCCTGGACGGCGGCGGAGCCCGCATCCAGGAGGGTGTTGCCTCCCTGGCGATGTTCGCCGACATCTTCCGCAACAATGTCCACGCGTCCGGCGTCGTACCCCAGATCTCGCTGATCATGGGCCCGTCGGCCGGCGGCGCCGCCTACTCCCCCGCACTGACCGACTACGTGGTGATGGTGGACAAAACCTCCCACATGTTCATCACCGGGCCGGACGTCATCAAGACCGTCACCGGCGAAGACGTGGACATGGAAACCCTCGGCGGCGCGCGTCAGCACAACGCCACCACGGGCACCTCCACCTACCTCGCCTCCGATGAAGAGGACGCCGTGGACTTTGTCCGCGAGCTGCTGGACTTCCTGCCCAGCAACAACCTCGCCGAAGCGCCGCTGGCCGCCTTCGACCAGGACCCGGAAACCAACGACGGCGACCTGGCCCTGGACACGCTCATCCCGGACTCCGCGAACCAGCCCTATGACATGCGCACCGTCATCGAGCAGGTTGTCGATGACGGACACTTCCTGGAGATGCAGGCCCTCTACGCGCCGAACGTCATCATCGGTTACGGCCGGCTCGAGGGCCACACCGTCGGCGTCGTTGCCAACCAGCCCATGCAGTTCGCCGGCACCCTGGACATCGCCGCATCGGAAAAGGCCGCACGCTTTGTGCGCCACTGCGATGCCTTCAACGTTCCCATCCTCACCTTTGTGGATGTGCCCGGCTTCCTGCCGGGCAAGGACCAGGAGTTCAACGGCATCATCCGCCGCGGCGCCAAGCTGCTCTATGCCTATGCCGAGGCCACGGTGCCCAAGCTGACCGTGATCACCCGCAAGGCCTACGGCGGCGCCTACATTGTGATGGGTTCCAAGAAGCTCGGCGCAGACCTGAACCTAGCCTGGCCCACCGCACAGATCGGCGTCATGGGCGCCCAGGGCGCAGTGAACATCCTCTACCGCAGCCAGCTCGCCGCCGCGGCAGCCGAGGGACGGGACGTGGACGAAGTCCGCCAGGACTACATCACCGCCTATGAAGAGGAACTGCTGAACCCCTACCAGTCCGCCGAGCTGGGTTACGTGGACGCCGTCATCGCCCCGTCCGAAACACGGCTCCAGCTCATCCGCGGGCTGCGCGTGATGCGCGAGAAACGTGCCACCCTGCCGCACAAGAAGCACGGAAACATTCCGCTGTGAGTCTTTTCGATTCCACTCCTGAGCCCGAGATGTCCGCTGCCGCGGGGGAACCGTTCCTGCAGGTCCTTTCCGGCAACCCGACGGAGGAGGAACTGGCGGCGCTCACCGCCGTCGTTATTGGCCTGGGAGCCGCTGCCCCGGATGCCGCACTGCCCCTCGGAGCCGCCCCGGAGGCGGACCGCGCACGCACCCGGCGGGCATGGACCCGGCGCCGTGCGCTGAGCCTCCAGCCCACGCCAGGACCGGGTTCGTGGCGGCGCAGCTACCGCTGACGCGCTACGCTCGGACGTGTGACTGAACAGACAACCTCATCAGACAACCTATCCAACGCCGGTTCGCGCACCCCCACTGCGATTGACGCCGTCGCCGAAGCTTTCACGGAGAATCTGCTCACGCTGGATCCGTCCTTCGCCACCACGCTGGGCATTCCGGGACACGAAACCGAATACGCCGACTACTCCCCCGCCGGCCTGGAATCCATGGCCGAGGCCATGCGGGAGACCCTCGAGCGGCTTGAGGACCTCCAGCCCGCGGACGACGTCGACCGCGTCACCCTGGATGCCATGCGCGAGCGCCTTGGCCTGGCCCTGGAGATCCACGACTCCGGCTGGGATCTGGCGGACCTGAACAACATCGCGTCCCCGGCACAGGACATCCGCGCCATCTTCGACCTCATGCCCACGGACACCGTGGAGGCCTGGGAACACATCTCCGGCCGCCTGCACAACGTTCCAGACGCCGTCGCCGGGTACATCACCTCGCTGCGCCACGGCGCCGAGCAGGACCGCATTGCCGCCCGCCGCCAGGTTCAGATTGTCATGGAGCAGGCTTCGAAGTACGCCGAAGACGGCGGGTTCTTCGACTCCTACACCTCCGGTGCCAAGCTGGGCGACGGCTCTGCGCTGCCCGAGCAGCTGCAGGCCGCCCTAAAGGAAAACGCCGACGGCGCCCGCGCCGCCTACCGTTCGCTGGTCAGCTTCCTGGAAACCGAACTGCTGCCCGCGGCCCCGGAAAAGGACGCCGTGGGCGCCGAGCGCTACGCTCTGTTCTCCCGGCAGTTCCTTGGCTCCGCCGTTGACCTGGAAGAGACCTACGCGTGGGGCGTGGCCGAACTGGACCGCATCATCGCCGAGCAGGAGCAGGTGGCGAACCAGATCAAGGAAGGCGCCTCCGTCCGCGAGGCGATGGACCTGCTCGACGCCGATCCAGAGCGGCAGCTGCACGGCACCGCCGAGCTGCAGTCCTGGATGCAGGAACGCTCGGACCGCGCTGTGGCGGAGCTGTCCGAGACCCACTTCGACATCACCGGACCCATGCGCCGGCTCGAGTGCATGATCGCCCCCACCAACGAGGGCGGCATCTACTACACCGGCCCGTCGGATGACTTCTCCCGTCCCGGACGCATGTGGTGGTCCGTCCCGGAAGGTGAAGACACCTTCACCACGTGGAAGGAAACCACCACGGTTTACCACGAGGGCGTTCCGGGCCACCACCTGCAGATCGCCACCGCCACCGCGGCCCGTGACACGCTGAACAGCTGGCGCCGCAACGTCTGCTGGGTCTCCGGCCACGGTGAAGGCTGGGCACTGTACGCCGAGCGGCTGATGGATGAACTGGGCTACCTCTCCGACCCCGGAGACCGGATGGGAATGCTGGACGCCCAGCGCATGCGTGCGGCCCGCGTCGTCTTCGACATCGGCGTCCACCTGGAACTGGAAATCCCCGAGCGCTGGGGCTCCGGCACCTGGACCCCGGAAAAGGGCTACGACTTCCTCAAGCAGAACATCGCCATCTCCGAGGGACAGCTGAACTTCGAGTTCACCCGCTACCTCGGATGGCCCGGGCAAGCTCCGGCCTACAAGCTGGGCCAGCGGCTCTGGGAGCAGATCCGGGACGAAGTGCGCATCCGCGAGGGCGACGCGTACGACGCGCGGACCTTCCACACGCGGGCACTGCGCCTGGGTTCGGTAGGCCTGGACACGCTGCGCCGGGCACTGCTGGAAAACTAGCGCTTCCCGTTTTGAACGCCCGGCCGGGTTCTCCGGCCGGGCGTTTTTGCCAGTGGGCGCTAGTGGATCCGAATCAGCTCTGCGTTTGGGACAATGCTCACAGCGGCGGCCGGGAATAAGAACAGACATCCGCGGCCCTGCGCCACAGTACGGGTTTCCGGCCCGGAACCTCAGGGGTGCACATTGAGTGCGTCCGTAACATTTCGCAATGGTGAAGCGGCTCTGATAAGAGAACCCGTCTAGCATCGACGGGTGACATCACCACAGACCCCCACACAGTCCCCCGCCGCAGCCGAGAACCGGCGCAGGCTTCCCCGCTGGGCCACCGCGTTTGGCCCGCAGATCATCGCAGCCCTGCTGATCGGCCTCGGCCTGGGGCTGCTGGCCAAGAACATGGGCACCGTCGACGGCGAACCCAACTGGCTTACCACCACCCTTTCGACCATCGGTTCGAGCTACGTCTCGCTGCTGAAGGCCGCCGTCGTGCCCCTGATCTTCACCGCCGTCGTCAGTTCCATCGCCAACCTGCGCCAGGTCTCCAACGCCGCGCGCCTGGCTTGGCAGACGCTGCTCTGGTTCGCCATCACCGCGCTGATCGCCGTCGCGATCGGCATTGCGCTGGGTGTGATTATGCAGCCCGGCGCCAACGCTGATGCCACCGCTCCCGACGGATACGACGGCGGCACCGGCAGCTGGATCGGCTTCCTCACCGGCCTGATTCCGGGCAACTTCCTGGGCCTGACCGCCTCCACCACTGAAACCCTCACCACCTCGCTGAACTTCAACGTGCTGCAGGTGCTGGTGATCGCGATCGCCGTCGGCATTGCGGCCCTGAAGGTCGGCAAGCCCTCCGCACCGTTCCTGGCACTGAATGCCTCCGCCCTGGCCGTCATCCAGAAGGTGCTGTGGTGGATCATCCGGCTGGCCCCGCTGGGCACCGTCGGCCTGATCGGCCGCGCCGTCGCCACCTACGGCTGGGACACCATCGGTTCCCTGGGCACCTTCACCCTGGCTATCTACATTGGCCTGGCGATCGTCCTGTTCGTTGTCTACCCGGTGCTGATCAAGGCCCACGGCCTTTCGGTCCGCCAGTGGTTCTCCGGCGCGTGGCCCGCCATCCAGCTGGCCTTCGTTTCCCGTTCCTCCGTGGGCACCCTCCCGCTGACGCAGCGCGTGACCGAGCGGAACCTCGGCGTGCCCCGGGCCTACGCTTCGTTCTCCGTGCCGCTGGGCGCCACCACCAAGATGGACGGCTGCGCCGCGATCTACCCGGCCATTTCGGCGATCTTCGTTGCCCAGTTCTTCGGCATTGACCTGAGCATCGGGCAGTACCTCCTCATTGCTGTCGTCGCTGTTCTGGGCTCGGCCGCAACTGCCGGCACCACCGGCGCCGTCGTCATGCTGACCCTCACGCTCTCCACCCTGGGCCTGCCGCTCGAAGGCGTAGCCCTGCTGCTCGCCGTCGACCCGATCCTGGACATGGGCCGCACCGCGGTGAACGTGGCCGGGCAGACTGTGGTTCCCACCATCGTCGCCAAGCGCAACGGCATGCTGCAGCGCGAGCTGTACGACGCCAAGCGCAACGGAGACCCCTTCGATGACGATTCGGACACGATTACCCCCGAATCTGGTGAACTTTCGTCGCAGGAGGACACTCCCGCCTCACCTGCTTCCGCAGGGGCTGCGAACAGAGGGTAAGGTTTTCCTGCTCGCACTTGTCTGAGAACGGCCGTCCCGCTGCTGGGGCGGCCGTTTCTCGTTTAAGCAGCCCTGCCGCCGCCCACTAGGCTGGGAGGCGTGACTGAACTGATTCTTGCCTCCGCTTCCCCGGCCCGCACCAAGCTCCTGGCCAACGCCGGCATTGCCCACCGTGTGCTGGTTTCCGACGTCGACGAAGACGCGGTCACCGCCCGCTACGGCCTCACTGACCCGCACGACACCGCCCTGCTCCTGGCCCGTGCCAAGGCCGAAGCCGTGGCGTCACTGCCCGAAGCCGAAGGGGCGCTGGTGCTGGGCTGCGATTCGGTGTTCGAGTTCCAGGGCGAGGCGCACGGCAAGCCGTGGGAGCCCGACGTCGCCCGCGAACGGATCCGCCGGATGAGCGGGAACGTGGGGGTGCTGCATACCGGCCACTGGCTCGTTGACTGCCGCGACACCGACGGGGACGGCTCCGGTGCCACCCTCGGTGCGGTGAGCTCGGCCGAGGTGCACTTCGCGAAGCTGCTGGACGAGGAGATCGAGGCCTACATCGCCACCGGTGAACCGCTGCAGGTTGCCGGCTCCTTCACGATCGATTCCCTTGGCGGTGCCTTCATCGAGAAGGTTGTTGGGGACCCGCATGCCGTTGTAGGACTTTCCGTTTCCACGCTGCGCCATCTGCTGGCCAGCGCTGGCGTGGGTGTGACCTCGCTCTGGAAGTAGGGTTTCCGGGGGCCGTATGGTCGGCCGGAGCGCCGGGGCCGGGCCGGGCCTGGCCGGAGCCGGGCCCGGCGCCGGGACGGGTCCGGGGCCGGGGCTGGGGCTGGATGGCCGGGGCTGGGGCTGGGGCCGGATGGCCGGGGCTGGGGCTGGCGCGGGGGCCGGGACGGGTCCGGGGCTGGGGCTGGGGCTGGATGGCCGGGGCTGGGGCGGGGGCCGGGACGGGTCCGGGGCCGGGGCTGGGGCTGATCTGGCGGCGGGGCCTGGCCGGGCGACTGGGCCACGGCCGGGACGGGGCGCCGTGGCCGGGCCTTGGGCCGTTATTCGCGGGCGAACCGTAGTAACTCAGTCCATATTCCGTCGTCCATCTTCTGCCGCAATAGCACTGCTCAGCCCCTCCTCCCAACCTTTGGGGAGATAACGTCACTTACGGCCATCCCCACGCGACCCTTGGGGAGATAACGTCGCTCTGGTTGACTCTTAGCGGCGTTATCTCACCAAGGGTTTCTCCGCGCCCCTTCCAAACGGCGTTATCTCACCGAAGGTTGCCCGCCCCGTCAGGCCCAGGCTCATACGTCGACGATTTCCGGCCGCCAATGCGTCCGGCACCTCAGTCTTCGACAACAGGCAACAGCAGCCAACTGAGTCTCACCCTTCAGGGCTCCAGCCTCCGAGCTTGAGTCCCCGGGCCACCTTCGCCGCTACCCAGCCGCCGCCACGTGCCATATCTGAGCTTGAGATCTTCACCTGGTTCCACCCAAGCTCGCGTACCAGCAGGTCACGGTTATGGTCCCGTAGCTGCTGTTCCCGGGTCAGGTGGTGTGCGCCGTCGTACTCCACGCAGGTGCGGAACTCCGGACAGCCAAGGTCCGCCCACAGCACAGGACGACCCGCTTCATCCAGCAGCGGGCAGCTCGGCTGGAACTCCGGCAAGCCGGCCTTGTGCAGCATAAGACGAAGATAGCTTTCCGGTGGTGAGTCCACTCCGGTCCGCAGCAGGCCGACGGCGACCCGCGCCGTGCGGATTCCGGGCACGCCCCGCAGCTGCTCAACGAACGCCCGCAATTCCTCCAGTGCCACCACGGGCTCGCGCGGGTAGCCAAAACTGCGTCCGTGCGCCGAAACGAGCCAGTCGCCGGCCGCGACCAGCGCAGGAAGCGAAACTACCCCGGCGAGATCGAACCACGTCCGCGCGGGTGAGGTGGCACGGATTCCGGGCAACGGACGAACCACATCTTCCCGACGCAGCGCCAGCCGGTGACAGCAAACGTACTTTCGTCTCGCAGCAGGCTTGGCCACCGCGCGCGCCAGATGCAGCACCGCCTCCTTCCGGAACTGCGCCGGAAGCGGAATGCCGTACAGCCGCGCCGCCGTCGTATGACTAAGGACAGCATCGGGCAGCAGCTCCAGATACGGGCGGGCCCGGGCCGCTAAGTCCCCGTCGCCCCCGTCGGATTCACGCGGCACACGGATACCGCGGCTCGGAATCCTCAGATCGGACGCGCGCAGCCGCCTCTGGGTGATCCCCTGCTGCAGGGCCGCGGCAGCAAGAAACGGGTCAGAGAACGACGGCGGAAGCGGCTTCGGCGGGCGCATTGACTCTTTCTACCGGCTGTCGGGCGAGCCTGCACCCGTTATCCACAGCCGCAAACAAGTCCCCAGGCTAAGACACCCTTTGTAGGGTCCCCACAACGAAACCGACCGCCCCACGCAGAAACAGCACGGATTATGGCGGGACACAACAAAACCGCGCTACGCTCCCAAGAGATCAAAGGAGCCAGTGCATTTCATGAGCCAGTTCACCCCCGCCCCTCTGGGCAAGGTCCTGATTGCCAACCGCGGTGAAATCGCCGTCCGGATCATCCGGGCCGCCCGCGACGAAGGAATCGGCACGGTCGCCGTTTATGCCGACCCGGACAGGGACGCCCTCCACGTCCGGCTGGCCGACGAAGCCTATGCCCTTGGCGGCAGCACCGCCGCCGACTCCTACCTGAACATGGACAAGGTCCTGGACGCCGCGAAGCGCGCCGGCGCCGACTCCATCCATCCCGGGTACGGCTTCCTCTCGGAGAACGCCGAGTTCGCCCGCCGCGTCATCGACGCCGGCCTCACCTGGATCGGCCCGTCCCCGGAAGCCATCGAACAGCTTGGGGACAAGGTTCAGGCGCGGCATCTGGCCGCGAAGGTTGGCGCACCGCTGGTGCCCGGCACCGCGGATCCGGTCACTAGCGCCGACGAAGTTCTTGCCTTCGCCTCCGAGCACGGCCTGCCGGTGGCCATCAAGGCTGCATTCGGCGGCGGCGGCCGCGGCATCAAGGTTGCCCGCACACTGGAAGAAATCCCGGAACTTTATGACTCCGCCGTCCGCGAAGCCACCGCGGCTTTCGGCCGCGGCGAGTGCTTCATCGAGCGTTTCCTGGATTCCCCGCGCCACGTCGAAACCCAGTGCCTGGCTGATGCGCACGGCAACGTCGTCGTGGTTTCCACCCGCGACTGCTCCCTGCAGCGCCGCAACCAGAAGCTGGTGGAGGAAGCTCCGGCACCGTTCCTCACCGAGGACCAGACCCGCCGCCTGTACGAAGCCTCCAAGGCCCTGCTCCGCGAAGCCGGCTATCAGGGCGCCGGAACGTGCGAGTTCCTCGTCGGCACCGACGGCACCATCTCCTTCCTCGAAGTGAACACCCGCCTGCAGGTTGAACACCCGGTCTCCGAGGAAGTCACCGGACTGGACCTGGTCCGGGAGCAGTTCCGCATCGCCCGCGGCGAAGAGCTCGGCTACACCGACCCCGAGGTCCGCGGCCACTCCTTCGAGTTCCGCATCAACGGCGAGGACGCCGGGCGCGGCTTTATGCCCTCCCCCGGCACGGTCGAGACCCTGCGCCTTCCCACCGGCCCCGGCGTGCGCGTCGACTCCGGCATCGAAGCGGGCGAAACCGTTGGCGGCAACTTCGACTCCATGCTCGCCAAGCTGATCGTCACCGGCGCCACCCGCGCCCAGGCACTGCAGCGTGCCCGGCGGGCCCTGAAGGAATTCGAGATCACCGGCCTGCCGACGGTGCTGCCCTTCCATGCCGCCGTCGTGGCCGATCCTGCCTTCGCGCCGGAAAAGGGTCCGTTCAGCGTCCACACCCGCTGGATTGAAACTGAATTCAACAACACGATCGAACCGTTCAGCGGTGAGCCGGCAAACGGGAACGACGACGACGCCTCCCGCCAGCGCGTCACGGTTGAGGTGGGCGGCAAACGGCTTGAGGTTGTGCTCCCTGCAGGCCTGGCCGCCGGCCGCGCCTCCGTCTCCCCGAACGGCAAGCAGCGCAAGGGCCGTTCCCGGTCCGCAACCGCCGCGGCGACCGGCAACGACCTGACCTCCCCCATGCAGGGAACCATCGTGAAGGTTGCCGTGGAGGATGGCGCCCAGGTGGCCGAGGGCGACCTGGTAGTGGTGCTGGAAGCCATGAAGATGGAGCAGCCCCTGACCGCACACAAGGCCGGCACGGTCAGCGGTCTCACGGCAGCCCCCGGCGCTACCGTCTCCGCCGGCGCCGTGATCGCCACCATCCTGGACTAGGTCCGCTCTTCGGTTTCCGCGGTTCTACGGGGCCGCTGCCCGCTGTGGGCAGCGGTCCCGTTCTGCGTTCCCGGGCAGGTACCCCGCCCCGCCAACAACAAAGGGCCCGGATCCATGCGGATCCGGGCCCTTTGCCAGCCGGCGAAACTAGCTGGAGTGGTTTACGTAGTCCACGTCCTTGGTTTCGCGGGTGATCCACAGGGAGATGAAGGTCAGCACCGCCATTGAGGAGAGGTAGACACCCACCAGCCACGGGCTGCCGTCAGCGGCCTGCCACAGCGCCACTGCGATGAACGGGGCAACAGCTGCACCGAGGATCGAGGAAACGTTGTAGGCAATGGCCGAGCCGGTGTACCGGACGTTGGTCGGGAACAGCTCGGGCAGCACGGCACCCATCGGTCCGAAGGTGAGGCCCATCAGGGTGAAGCCGATGATCAGCATGGCCATGGTGCCCACGAAACCGCCGCCGAACAGCGGGTCGAACGCGAAGCCGAAGGCGAAGATGGCAGCAGTCACCCAGAGCAGGGTCTTGCGGCGGCCGTACTTTTCAGCCAGCGGGCCGGCCACCATGGTGAAGATGCCGAAGAACACGACGCCGACAATCAGCATGATCAGGAAGTCGTTCCGGGCGTAGCCCAGGCCGGCTGCAAAGGTGTCCGGGTCGAACGCCTTGCCGGCGGCTTCTGCCTTGGCGGCAGCTTCTTCCGCGCTCTTGGCAGCTGTGCCGTAGGAGAGCGTGAACGTGGTCATCAGGTAGAAGAGCACGTAGGTGGCCAGCATGATGAAGGTGCCGGCGATCATCGGGCGCCAGGAGAACTTGAATGCAGCAGCCAGCGGCAGCTTGCTCACTTCACCGGAGTCCACAACCTTCTGGAACGCCGGGGTTTCCACCAGCTTCAGGCGGACATACAGGCCAATGATGACCATGACGGCGCTGGCCAGGAACGGAATGCGCCAGCCCCAGGACATAAACGCTTCCTCGGACAGGTTGAAGCTGAGGACCAGGAACAGGCCGTTGGCCAGGATGAAGCCAATTGGCGCGCCGAGCTGCGGGAACGTGCCGTAGATGGCGCGCTTGTTGGCGGGCGCGTTCTCGGTGGCCAGCAGGGCGGCACCGGACCACTCCCCGCCGAGGGCCAGGCCCTGGGCGAAACGCATGACCACCAGCAGTGCCGGCGCCCAGAAGGTCCAGCCGGGCATTTCCGCCGTCGGCAGGCAGCCGATCAGGAACGTGGCAATACCCATGGTCAGCAGGGATGCCACCAGGGTGCCCTTGCGGCCAAACCGGTCACCGAAGTGGCCAAAGACGATGGAGCCCAGCGGCCGGGCAATGAAGGCCACGCCAAACACCGCGAAGGAGCTCAGCAGGGCGGTGACGCCCTCTGCATTCGGGAAGAAGAGAATCGGGAAGACCAGGACTGCAGCCGTCGCGTAAACGTAGAAGTCGTAGAACTCGATGGAGGTACCGACCAGGGACGCGACGATGACGCGTCCGCGGGAATTGGCCGGGGCCTTTTCGGTCTCGGCACTTGGAGTGTTAGTTGACATGGCAAGTCTTTCGGGTGCGGTTGGAAAGTAGAATCATCCTAGAACCCGGCGTCCGCCATTCGGACATCGGTCCACTATGTGGACGTAACGTTGGACAAACCCCGGATTGCCGGGCAAAAAAGCCCGCCGCCGGGACACGGTTTTGTCCGGAAGTAGGCTCTCAATCTCATCGAGATAGCAGAAACTGCACGTATCAGGACTGATACGTGCAGTTTCTTCTATCCCGTTTTGAGGGCCGGGACCGGTTAGATGTGCACGTGCAGCCGGCGCGCGGCTTCGGAAATCGAGCCGGTCAGGGACGGGTAAACCGTGAAGGTGTTGGCAACGTCGTCAACGTGCAGCTTCTGCGTGACCGCCAGCGCGATCGGGAAGATGAGCTCCGAGGCGCGGGGACCGACGACGACGCCGCCAATCACCGTTCCGGATCCCTTGCGGGCAATGATCTTCACGAACCCTTCCTTGACGTCCATCATCTTGGCCCGCGCGTTGGTGTGCAGCGAGAGCTTGATGACGTCGCCCTGGTAGCGGCCCGCATCGACGTCGGCCTCGGAAACGCCTACGGAAGCAATTTCCGGCGAGGTAAAGATGTTCGAGGCCACCTGCTTGAGCCGCAGCGGCTTCACGCTGTCCCCCATCAGGTGCGCAATCGCAATGCGGCCCTGCATGGCGGCCACCGAGGCCAGGTTGAACACGCCCGTGCAGTCACCCGCGGCGTAGACGTTGGGGGCCGTGGTGCGGGAGACGCCGTCGACCTTGATCTGTCCGTTGTCATCCAGCGCGATGCCGGCTTCCTCCAGCCCGATTCCCTGCGTGTTGGGAATGGCACCGACGGCGACGAGGCAGTGCGAGCCCTCCACGGTGCGGCCGTCGGAGAGGGTGACCAGCACGCCTTCACCCGTGTTCTTCACGGAATCGGCGCGGGAGCGGGAAAGCACGGTCATGCCGCGGGCCTGGAACACGTCCTCCAGCACCCGGGCGGCGTCGGCGTCCTCGCCCGGCAGCACGCGGTCACGGCTGGAAATCAGCGTGACGCGGGAACCTAGGCCGTTGTACGCGGAAGCGAACTCCGCGCCTGTGACGCCGGAGCCAATCACAATGAGGTGTTCGGGAACTTCGGTGAGGTTGTAGATCTGCTTCCAGGTGAAGATCCGCTCCCCGTCCGGCATGGATGTTTCCAGCTCGCGCGGGTTCGCGCCGGTGGAAAGCAGCAGGGCTTCGGCCTCGACCGTGGTGACCGTGCCGTCGTCGGCGGTCACTTCGATGGTGTGGTTGTCCAGCAGGCGGCCGTTGCCGATCACCACGTTCACGCCCATGCGCTCGAGCGTGCGGCGGATGTCGTTGGACTGTTCGCGGGCCAGCGCCAGCAGGCGGTGGTTGACCATCTTCAGGTCCGCCGTCACGGGCTTGGAATCGCCGAAGTCCACGCCCAGGCCGGAGGCCGCGTTGAGCCGGGTCATCACATCGGAGGTGGCGATCAGGGTTTTGGAGGGCACGACGTCGGTGAGGACGGCGGAGCCGCCCAGTCCGTTCCGCTCCACAATGGTGACGTCCGCCCCCAGCGATGCTGCCACCATGGCGGCCTCATATCCGCCGGGGCCGCCGCCGAGGATCGCGATTTTTCGGGCTGTGAAATCTAGTTGGCTCGTCACAACTGTCC
>JBELYP010000010.1:0-58693 GCA_040273995.1 Arthrobacter sp. | reverse complement strand
CGAAAACGAAGTACTCCGCTTCCGGTACGGCCTCGCCCGCGGTCACGGTCACGGAGCTGTTGCCGTAGGAGAAGACGGCGGTGGTGACTCCTCCGGCGGTTTCCCGGGCACCGGGCTGGAATCCCAGGGCCGCAAAATGCCCGTCGTAAAACTCCAGCACGGCTGCCGGATCAGCGGCTGCGCGCAGCCCGGCCTGGAGAGTGTTCCCGGAGGACGCTATTGAGGAGGAGAGCACCCGGGACCCCGGCGCCGGGGGCACCAGGTCCTGGGGGAAGGCCTCCACCAGCCGGGCCTCGGCGGCGTCCGCCTCCGGCAGCGGCAGGGACAGCAGCGTCCGTGGTTCGGGCAGCCCGCGCGACGCCGGAAGGGAACCTGCCGGCTGCCCGGCGGCACCTGGGGGAACCTCGAGCGGCCGGTCGGGGTCCGGCGCCGGAGCCGGCGGAAGAGTGTTCGGGGCAGCGGCCGTTTCCTGCGGCGGCACGGCGCCGCCTGGTACCTGGTCTGGTACCTGGTCTGCGGCCGGGCTGTGCTGCTGGGCATTCTGCACCGGTGCAGGGCCGGTACCGCTGCCCGGCAGCCGGGCGAGCACCAGGCCTCCGGCCACCAGCAGCACGGAGAGCAGGAGGCCAAGGAGCACGATGGTCCGGCTTCCCGGGCGGGGCATCTTCGGGCCGGACGGCTCGGTTCTGGTCCGCTGTGCTTCCGCCGGCCCGGCCGAATTCTGGGTCCTAGGATGCAACGGTCCGCTGCTGCTTTCCGGTGCGGGTGCTTTCATCCCGCTCCCAGGATGCTTCCGCGCCTGCCGCGGCCGCCATCCTCCGGCCGGCGATCGTGAAGGCCGTGTAGACAGCGGCGTCGAACGCGCTCCGGGGACCGCGTACCGCTCCCAGGATCCCGGCTGCGCTGGCCAGTGTGGTGCTGCCCTGTGCTCCCTGCTCCGCGTTGCCCCGGTAGGTCCGCCGCAGTACGGCCAGCAGTCCGGGAACGTCCCGCGGCAGGCGCACCAGTACGGGTGGGCAGTTCAGGACAGTTTTCTCTTCCGCGGGGAAGAACCGCTCCACGTACAGGTCATCGGCGACGACGGCGGGCAGCAGTCCCAGCCGTTCACCGGCCTCGGCGCTGAGGGCATAGGCTCCGGCTCCCCAGAGCGCTTGCCGCGCTGCCGGAAGGTGTCGCCGGGCCCGGTAATAGGACCTGACCAGCGGTCCCGCGCCGTCGAGGTCGTAGTCGACGGCCGGCCGCACCGCCAGGGAGCCGGTGGCCAGCGCCTCGAACACCGCGCGCACGGTCTCCGGCCGAACCCGGATGTCCGCATCCAGATACAGGCGCGGCCACCGGGAGGCAGCGGAGTTGCCGGCGTTGATGGCAGCGGTTTTGGACGCTTCGTCCAGTTCCAGCACCCGCACTTCGGTCCTGGCGCGGGCCTGCCCGGCAGAATCGTCGCTGCACCCGTTGCACACCACGATCACTTCGGTTCCGGCTTCGATCACCGGTGCCAGCGCGTCGAGAGTGGGGCCGATGACCCGTTCCTCGTTATGGCAGGGAATGATGATGCTCCCCTCGGGGAAGGAACCCTGGGTGTCCGTCCGGGTCTGCGCCGCGGAAGGAGCCGGCGCGGACGCAGCCGCCATTCCTGCCGGATGCTGCGCACGGGGCAGCAGGCGGCGCCGGCCCGGCAGCAGGAGCGCCGGAACCGCCTTATGGTGGCCGGCCTTGCCGGTCCGCAGCATCTCGGAGAGCAGCACTGCGGCGTGGAAGGCCGCCACGTAGCCCCGGCCCCGGTGCAGCTGGGCGTAACGGACCCGGTTCACGGCCATCAGCGCCGCAAGATCGTCTGATGAGCCGGAGCCTCCGCGCCGGTGCACCATGGCAGCGGCCGGCTCGAACCAGACCTGCGCGCCGGCCGCCCGGGCCCGGCGGAAGTACTCCGTTTCCTCGGAGTACAGAAAGAAGGACTCGTTCCAGCCGCCCAGCCTGCGGGCCAGAGGCATGTCCACCAGCAGTGCCGCGCCCGTCGCCCAGTCCACGGGATGGGCGTAAACGTAGGCTTCGGCGTCGTACTCGATTTCCGAGAGCCAGCCCGGGCGCCTGGACAGGCGCCGGCCGGCGAGCGCGTCACCCAGGGCGCGGGTGATGCTCGGTTCCCGGCGGAGGGAGTGGTAGGTGCTGCCGTCCTCATCGGCGAGCAGCGGGACCACAATGCCTGTGCCGGGCTGGCGCAGGCGCTCCAGCATGGCGAGCAGGGCGCCGCGGCGCACGCGCAGATCCGGGTTGAGCACCAGTACCGCGCCGGTGTCCCCGGCCAGCTGCGCGGCCGCGTTGATGCCGCCGGCGTAGCCGAGGTTCCCGCCGGTGTGGACCACCAGTACGTCAGGGTGAGCGGCCAGTTCGGCGACCGTGGCGTCTGAGGAGGAGTTGTCAGCGAAGACTACACGGACGGCCAGGTCCTCGGTTTCGGCCCGGAGCGAGGCGATGAGTTCAGGGATGTCAGCGGCGTTGTTATGGGTTACTGCCAGGACACAGACGTCCGCATACCCACCGGCGGGAGCGAAGCGGTGCGGCACCGGTGCCGGAGACGGTGCTGCCGGAGGCGGCACCTCGCGCATCGGGACCGCGGGGGCAACTTCGCCGGCCGGGCGCTGCAGCCGGAGATAGGCAGGCGGTCCCTGGACCAGATAGCGCCGTGCCAGCCGGCGCGGTTCCAGCGCCAGCCGCCAGGCCCACTCGAGACTGTTGGCAGCGGCCCAGTCAGGCGCGCGCTGGATGCGTCCGGCCAGGAAGTCCACCACAGCCCCAAAAGCCAGCAGCACCGGGGCCTCAGTCGCGGCACCGTTCTCCGCGATCCACAGTTCCTGCCGCGGCTTGCCCAGCCCCACCACCAGCACATCCACCCGGGCGCGGGCGATCTCTGCCGTCAGCTCACGGTTGGCAGCAGCATTGCCCAGCTGTCCGCGTTCCGGTGCCCAGCACCCGGCAATGCGCAGCTTGGGGCGCAGCTGGGGCATTACCTGCAGGAGCCGTTCGTGGGTCTGTGGTGCGCCGCCCAGGAACCCGACGCTCAGGCCGTGTTCCTCGCACTGGTCCAGCAGCGGGTTGATCAGGTCACTGCCGGCCAGGCGCGGCCACTGGCGCTGGGTGAGGGCGCTGGCCCGGGCTGCGATCGGTGCGCCGTCCACCACATTCAGCCATTCCACCGGCCCGGAGCGGCCGCATCCGTCCAGGGCCCCGGCCCAGCGCCCACCGGTGCCGAAGTAATGCAGGTGGTCCAGGTTGACCGATGCCACGGCCAGCGGCGGCCCCTCCGGACGGCGTGCCCGGTCCATGATGGTGCCCACCGCCTCGGCAGCGGTGAGCAGGTCAATCTGCATGTCCGCCAGGATTAGCCGTGTGCCGGAGGGTTTGGAGCCGGTTCCGAGTCCTCTGGGCACAGCGGTGCCCGTTCCCATGTTTTTCTCGACTTGCTTCGCCAAGACCCTCTCCTCCACCTCGTTGCTACCGCAGCGAGAATAGGAGCGGGCCCGGTCAAGGGCACTGGGTATTGGTTACCGGTCTCCGCGTAGGGAGTAATGGTCAGGGACAGTAATTCTGCTAAGCCTTACCCGGGTAGGTTCGCTGATCAGGCAAAACCCTGCGGGTCCCGGGCGCAGCTCCTCAATCCGGTACCGCGGCTGTGTCCGTGGAACGCCCTGGCACCGGCACCAGACCGCCATCCTGCAGCGAGAAGCAGGCACGGGTCACCGGGCAGCTGAACTCGTCCGCGCCGGGTCCTTCCACCAGGGGGTGCCCGGCCGGACCCACCCATCCCACCTGGCGTGCCGGTACTCCCGCGACGACGGCGTAGGCCGGGACGTCGCGCGTCACCACCGCTCCGGCCGCCACCGTGGCCCAGGCCCCGATCCGCACCGGAGCGATGCAGACGGCGCGGGCACCGATCGAGGCTCCTTCCTCCACCTCAACTCCTACGGGCTGCCAGTCCTGCGCGGTCTTCAGGGATCCGTCCGGGTTCACGGCGCGCGGGTAGGTGTCATTGGTGAATACCACGGCGGGTCCCACGAACACGCCGTTGCCCAGCACCGCCGGCTCATAGACCAGTGCATGGTTCTGGATCTTGCAGTTGTCCCCGATCCGGACGCCTGGACCGATATAGGCGCCGCGGCCAATGACGCAGCTTTCGCCGATCACCGCGTCCTCACGGATCTGGGCCAAATGCCAGATGAGGGTGCCGCGGCCAACCGCTGCATTGGCTGCGACGTCTGCTGTGGCTTCGATCCTGTTTCCCATGCGGTGTGTCCTTTCCCGCCCGGCGCGCCTCTTGCAGGCCGTGCTGGCCACACCCTACCGCTGGGTGCTGCCGGACGGGTATCAGTCCTTCGGGGGCAAGTAGTCCCGGCGCTGGCTCAGAAAGGCGGTCCGGACCAAGTGGTGCAAAGGCAGTAGTAACTACGTGTAGGCGGCGCTGATGCGCAACTTTACGCTCTTGCCAGTGCCCAACACCTCGAGGCAGGAACACATGCGCCTAGCACCCCCACAGCTGTACCCCGGCAATGCGGCCGGGGGGACGCAGACCCGGCTCATTGGACGTAACGAGGAATTCAATGCCGTAGTTTCTTCCGTCGAGTCCAACGGCGGGGCAGTCATCGTCGGACCCGAAGGGGTGGGAAAGACAGCACTGGCCAACGCCGCGGCCAGAGCCGTCCAGAAAGGTTTCCACGTGGTGCACATCCGGGGGAGCAGCTTCTCCTCCGGCACTGCTTACGGTGCACTCGCCTGGCTGCTCAGCGAAATGCCGGACACTCCGCTGGAAAACCCGGTACAGGTTTCGCGGGCGCTGAAAGCGCACCTGGAGGTACGCGCGGAGGGCAGGCGGACACTGCTGGTGGTGGACAACGTCCACGAACTCGATGCCCTGAGCCAGATTGCCACCGTCCAGCTGACGCGCCAGTCCTCTGCTGCCCTGCTTGCCACCACCCCGGACCTGCTGCGCTGCGGCGAGGAACTGGTGCGGCTGTGGGCCGAGGGGATGATCCGCAGGATCGACCTGAGTCCCCTCGACCCGGCGGACTCATGTGAGCTGATGGAACAGATTGCCGGGGGCCGGCTTTCAGCCCTGGCCGCGCACGCCGTGTGGCGCCAGACCAGAGGCAACCCGCTGTTCACTTCACTGCTCTGCCGGGACCAGATCACCGCCGGCCGTCTGGCGGAACACGGAGGGATCTGGACGCTGGCCGGCCCGCTGTCCTTCAACGGGGAAATCTCCGACTGGCTGGAGTCCTGGTACCGCCGCCTCGGTCCCGCAGAACGCCGAATCGTGGACCTGGTGTCGCTGTGTCCGGGCATCCCGCTGCAGGTGCTCCTGGAAACCGCTGACGCCCAGGCCGCCGAGACCCTGGAAGAACAGGGTGTGCTGGAGGTTGCCCACGGGGACGGGTCCGTGCGGCTGAGGAACCCGCTCTACGCGCGGCTCGTCGCCGAACGTGTTCCCCTGGGCCACTTCTTTGAGCTCTGGCAGGAACTGGTGGGAGCCCGGCTGAACCCTGCTTCCTGGGCGGACGGCCCCGCCAAGGCCTTCGCTGCCTGGTCCGCCGCGGCAGGCAACGCCGTGGACCCGGCGCTCGCAGCCCGGGCCTGCGCGGCGGCCAACCGGGACGGAGAGCCGGACACCGCCCTGAAGATCGCCGCAGCCGTCCAGGGCCCCGGGCCGCATCCGCGCCTGATGCTGGAACGGGCCCGGGCGCTGCGCGTCCTGCACCGGGCTGCGGCAGCGGAAGAGGAGCTGAAGCGCCTCATCGGGATGGGCGATCCGGAAACGGAGGTGCCGGCCCTGCTGGAGCTGGCGCAGACTGCGCGTTCCCTGTCCAGGCCATATATGAGCACAGCGCAGGCACTGGGGCAGGCAGAAGCGGCGTCGGCGGCCCGCCTCGAACCAAGCCGCACCCAATTCCTCCAGCAGGTAACGGCGGTCCGTGCCTCCCTGTCCGTCCTCGACGCCGATCCCGGCGCTGCGCCGGCGGGGCTGGGGGCGCTTTGCCTGGATGCGGGTGCACCTGCCGCCGTCGTCCTTCCGGCGCGTGCCAGCCGATGCCAGCTGCTGGCAATGGCCGGCAGAATGCAGGAAGCCCAGCACGAAGCCGCCGAACTCTGGGAAACCCTGCAGCGGACCCGGGATCTTCCCCTGGCCGCCGGGGCGGAGATCCTCGACGGGATTCTGTGCACCAACATCATGTGCGCGGATCCGGCCCATGCCCTCGCCCTGCTGGAGAAGGCCAGGCGGCTGCCATACCTGGAAACCCACTTGAGTGCCTGGTCTGAACTGCCTGCCGGAGTGATTCATGCGATCGCCGGGCGGGCGGACAGGGCGCTGGACTGTCTGGTCCCGGCACACCGGCAGCTGGAGGTCGATGATCCCCGCGGACTGCTTCCGCTGGCGCTCGCCGCCATGGCCTCCTGCTATGCCCAGCGCAAGGAGTGGGACAGGATGAGTGAGCATCTCGCTGCCGTACCTGAGTTCAAGACGGCTCCGGCAGCGTATGTCCTGGCGGCCACCCGCTATTTCCAGCTGACTGCTGCCCTTCGTCTCACACCGGACGGTGACCTGCCCCTGCAGCTGACGGAGCAGGGGCGCAGGGCATCCCGGAACGGGAACTTTCCTGCGGCTGTCCTGTGCCTCTCAGCGGCGGCCCTCGCAGGGGACGCTGCAGCCGCGAAACTGCTGGAAACCGCGGCCTCTGCCGCGGATGGTCCCGCCGCCCGCATGTGGGAACAGCTCGGCGCGGGGTTATGGCAGGGTGCGGGCAAGCCGCTGTTCGAGGCCGCTGAGGCGCTTCTGGCGCGGGGCCTGTACGGGCACGGGTACAAAGCGGCCGTCGCGGCACAGGAAGCCGCAGAGTCAGGAAACCAGCGCGAACTCGCACGCGGGGCCCGTATGACGGCCAATGAGTGCTACCGGATGCTCGCCGACGCCAACAGCCTGGAAAGCAGGTTGGCGACCCTGTCCGACTTTGAACGGGACCTTGCTGCACGGGCAGCCTCGGGGGCCAGCAGCGCCCGGCTTGGCAGCGCCCTGCACCTGTCTCCCCGGACGGTGGACTGGCACCTGGGCCGCATCTTCCAAAAGCTCCATGTCTCCGGACGGGCTGAACTCCGCCGGCTCCTCGGGAACGGCGCGGTGAAGCGGGAGGGGGCGCCGGGCCAGTATTTCAAGTAGCGGGAACGCTTCTCCGGGTTGCTACCTAAGTAGCGGCTTGAAACAACACCGGTGTAATCCGAGTACGGACTGCTGATTACTGGTGATTCCTACTCAGGCTGCCACTTACCTGCCCTACCTAGTCTGTTGCTCGCCTGCTTTCGCGGGCAAGCTGTCTTGCTAGGAAGAGGTCTCATTGTGGAGAAGCATCATTCGTCCGGCGCCTACGCACTTATGGCGCACCGTCCGCCGCAGCTCGATTCTGCTTCCGGAGCGCAGGGGCAGGAAACACCGTTCCTGGGCCGTGCCGGCCTGATCCAGGCGATGACCGAACGGCTGCACCCTGATTCGTCCGCTTCCGGCTGCCTGATCATCGGCGAGGCAGGAAGCGGCAAGAGTGCCCTGATGCGCCACGTCCTGGCCATGCACGGACAGGACGCCTACATCGTTAACGTCCGGGGCTCCGCGTTCGCCGGCAAGACCGCGTTCGGTGCGCTGACTTTTATGCTCTCCGAGCTTGAACCCGAAGAGGCTTCCCACCCGGTGCTGATCCTGCGCGGACTCACCGACCTCATCCGCGAACGGGCTGCCGGACGCCCGGTCATCCTGGCCGTGGACAACGCGGAGGAACTGGACGAATTCTCCGCCATGGTCCTGAGCCAGATGGTGGTGAACCGTTCGGCCCACATGTTCGCCGCCTTCCGTGACTTCAGCGCCGCGCCGTCCGAGTTCATGGGCTTGTGGAGGGAAGGACTCCTCACCCGGCTGGACCTGGAACCGATGCTGCCTTCCGAATGCGCCCACCTGCTTGAAGCAGAACTGCGCGGTCCCATCAGCCGGGCCGCGGCGGAAGACCTCACCCGGGTCAGCTGCGGCAACCCGAACATGCTCCTGGCTGCTGCCGCGGACTATCAGGACAGCGGCAGGGTCAGGTGCGTGGACGGCGTCTGGGTGCTGGACAAGTCCCGGCCCTGTGCCTTCCCCCGGCTCTACTCGGCGATGAGCGCCCGCCTCAGCGGCCTCACCGGCGGCCAGCGGGAACTCCTTGACCTGCTTGCCCTTGCCGGAGCGCTGCCGCTTACCCAGGTTCTGAAGCAGCTGGACAGCCGCGAAGTCGACGCCCTGCAGGAAGCCGGGCTGCTGCAGCTCGAACACGCCGGCATCCCTGCCCTTACCCTTGTTGACCAGGGTCTGGGAACCGTGCTGAGGGGCCAGATCGAGGCAGGCCGGCGCCGTGAGCTGCTCGATTCGCTCCCGCCGGACCCGGACATCTCCTGGCCTGCGAACGCCGCCCGCTGGCTGCTGTCCGCCGGGAAAAAGGTGCCGGCCGAACTGGCCCTCGCCGCCGGCCGTGCAGCCAATGCAGCCGGAGACCACTCCGCAGCCGAAGAGTTCATCACGGCAGATCCCGGTCATCTGTCCTCAACACCGGCTGTGCTGGAACTGGCGTCCGCACTTTTGGGCGGCGGTGATGCTGCCGGTGCGGCCGCGGCTGTCGCCCGGCACCGTACCTTCGACGAATCAGGGGTGCAGTCCCCGGAGACGGTGCGCCTGCTGCTGGTGGAGGCTGCAGCCGAGTGCCGGGTCTCTGCGGTGCGGGCGTTCGTGAACAGCGGCGCCGCCGACGGGCACGGTTCCCGCCTTGACGACGCCGAGCGGATGCTGGAGACACTCAGTGCCCGCGGACTGCCGCGGGGCGAAGCAGCGCAGCTTAGGCGGGAGCTGGTCCTGGCCCGGGCACGGTGCCTGGCCCAGCACGGACAGTACCGCCAGGCGGCTGCGTTCCTCTCCGGAGTGTATGCCCGCGGGGATGAAAACGGCCGTGGTTTCCGTGCCGTAGTCGGCTCCTGGCTCTGCGTGGCCTGGGGGATGACCGACCGGCAGTCCGATGCACTTGAACTGGCCGCCGCCCTCTGGCCGATGCTCGCCGACGGTGGCCAGCTGGACCTGAACGAGGCAGAGACTGCCGAGGCCCAGGCCCGGGTACTGCACGTGCTGATGGTCACCGGTTCCCTGGGCACCGCAGCGGAGTTCCTGGCCCGGGGAGCGGGCCTGGAAGGTGCCGGAAGCTTCGGCGGGACGCTGCATGAAGTCTGCGAAGGCGTGCTTCATGCCTTCGCAGGACGGGGAGCGGCAGCCACTTCCCGGCTGCTTCCCGCAGCCCGGCAGCTGGCCATTTCGGACCCGGGCGGGCTGCTGCACACCGTCAGTGCCGTGGCAGCGTATGCCGCCGCGCTGCAGGGTCAGCAGGAGCGGGCTGAGGGGCACCTGCTGACCGCCGATGCTGCGCCTGCCACGCCGTCGTGGGCACTGCAGCGCACAGCCGCCCACTTCACCGTCCTGGCCCGCAGCCTGCTCGGCTCCGAGGACTCCGGAGAAGCACTGGCTGAGCTGGCCAGCCGGGACGAGGACCGCGGGGCCGGGGCCTACGCCCTGCTGAGTCTGCTCAGCATCGTCCGGCTGGGGGACACCGACGCCGCCCAGCAGCTTCTGGACGTTGCCTCCGGCCTGCAGGGACGCTTCGCCCGGCTGTGCGAGGACTACGCCAAGGGAGCGGCCGGCTGCGACCCGCAGCAGCTGCTGCTCGCGTCGGATGCCGCAGCAACCCTTGGCCACGAGCTGTTCTCCCGGGAAACGGGGGAGCGTGCCCTTGAAATTGCAGCGGGATCCGGGGACCGGGCGACGGTGCGCTTTATCCACCGCACCCGCCGCATGCAGTCCGGTGAGGCAGAGAGCGACGCCGAGGTTGAGGATTGCCTGCGCGGGCTGACCGCACGGGAACGGGTGATTGCCCGGCAGGCAGCTGCGGGAACCAGCAACAAGAACATTGCTGCGGAGCTTTCTATCTCGGTCCGCACCGTGGAAGGCCACCTCTACCAGATCTACTCCAAGCTGCACGTGGGCAGCCGGAGGGAACTGGCAAGGCTGCTGACCGCAAACCACGCCGCAAGCGAGTCCGGCGCTGCACGGGGGGTACGGTAATGCAGGTCCAGGGATCGACTGCACCGGCCGCGCTGCTGCGGGGCACTGAAGCCGAAGCTGTGGCCAACCATCTGCTTGATCCGATGCTGCGCGGAGCAATCGTGCTGGCCCCGGAAGGCATGGGCAAGAGTGCCCTGGCCGAGGAGGTGCTGCGCCGGCTGGAAGGCATCGTGACGCCGTACCGGATCCACAGCAGTCCGGTCATGGCCCGCATTCCGTACGGAGCTCTGACGCCGTTCATGGAACGGGCCATGGCGGAGGACCTGAATTCGCCGCTGGTGGTGCTGCGCAACATCCGCAAGTGGTTCCGTGCGCGTGCCGAAGCCGGGCACCCGCAGGCGCTTCTGGTGGTCGACGACGCCCATCACCTGGACGAATCCTCCAGCCACGTTCTGGTTCAGCTGGTTATGTCCGGTGAACTGCGGCTGCTGGTCCTCTCCCGCAGCCGCAGCGCGAATATCCAGGAACTGCTTTCCCTGGCCCGCGACGGGCTGCTCTCCCGGCTGGATCTGGAACCGCTCTCGCGCGACGCCGTGCACCGGCAGTGCGTGCAGGAACTCGGCGGACCGGTGCTGCGTGCTTCCACCGCCGTCCTGGCCCGGGTTTCCGGCGGCAACCCGCTGTATGTCAAGGCACTGGTGGCTGGGGCACGAAGGCGCGGTGAACTGCTCCAGAGCAACGATGCGTGGTACCTCCGGTCCATGCCCGGGGTGCTGGAACCTACGGTGCAGGACCTCGCCAAACGGCTGCTGGCCAGCCGCCCGGAGAAGGAACGGGCCGTGCTGGAGGTGGTCGCACTGGCCGGTGTGCTGCCTCGCCAGGCCCTGGTCTCCTCTGCGGACCAGGGCTCGGTCCAGACCCTGGTTGATGATGGTTTCCTGGTTCCGGCTGCGGGAACGCCGGACCAGCTCAGCATGGCGCAGCCGCTGCACGCGGATGCCATCCGTTCCCTGGTGCCGCCCATGCGCAGCATGGAGATCCGCCGGCAGCTGACCGAACAAGCTCCCGCCCTGGAGCAACTGCAGAATCCGCGCCATGCAGCCTGGGCGCTGGACTGCGGCGGGACCCCCGCGGACGAGGGGCTGCTGCAGGCCGCGAAGGCAGCGAATGCCGACGGCGATGCGGAGCTGGCGCTGCGCCTGGCACTTGCGGTCCAGTCCGGACCGCTGGCTGTGCGTGCCCGTGTCGAAGCCGCCAGCGCCCAGCTGGCGCTGGGCAACCTGTCCGAGGCCCGGGCCGGGCTTGAAGAAGCCGTGGCCGCCGCCCCGGACGTCCAGACGCTGGATGAAGCAGTGCTGGCCACCGCGCAGCTGGCCGCGTGCTCTGACGAGGCCGGGGTGCGGCTGCGTACTCTGGCCTGGGACTGGCTGGCACGCGATGCTGAACTTGGCACGGCGGATCCGGACGGACGCCGGGCCGCCTGGCTGGCTGCCGGGACCAGTGTGCTGGCGCTGTGGGCAGAGCTCTGCGACGGAAACCTGCTGGTCCACGGAGGATCGGCAGCCGCCCTCACGAAGCTGCTGGACGCCGATGCAGCCAATCCGCGCTCGTCCGCGGCCCGGCTCGAACTGCGGGCCCTGGGTTATGCCCTGGTCTGCGAAAGGCATACGGCAGCCGGCGCCGTGAGCGAAGCACTGCACGCCGCCGGGCAGGCGCAGAACGAGCTGCAGGGTGAGCCGCGGGCGCAGAGCCGGGTGCGCGGAAGCGTCTGGCTTCGGCGTGCCTTTGCCCTGCTTCATGGAGGCCACTTCGAGAAACTCAGCGAGCTGCTCAGCACTGAGCTCGGCGCACCGGCACCCCACCTGCTGGCCTACGGCGGCAGCATCGGCGTTCTGGAAGGCGCGCTGGAAATTCACCAGGGACGGTTCCGGGAAGGGCTGCGCAGGCTGCGGCCTGCCGTGGAGGCCCTGCGGGCCCGTGATCCCGAACAGCTGCTTCCGTACGCCCTGGCCATAGCCGGGTACACGGCGGCGGTGGTGGATGACACATCGCCGGCCGCCCGTTACGCCTCTGAACTGAGGGGCCTGGGCTACTCCGGCCCGCGGGCACTTGAACTGACCGCCCGCGCGTTTGCCGCGGCGGCCCAGGTGCCCCAGCGCAGCGAGGAGCCGCCGCCGCCCCAGGTGCGGGCGCTGGCGGAGGAAGCACGGGCGCTGGGCCAGCTGGCTGCGGAGAAGGACATCCTGGAACTGGCGCTGGCAGTGGGGGACCTCAAGCAGGCGAAACGCCTGGTGGATCTCACCGACGGATTCGAAGGCGGTGAAGCAGCAGCCCTGCATGTCTACGCAGCGGCGGTCGCTGCGGACAACCCCGAGCGGATGGTTGCTGCTGCGGATGAAGCAGTGCGCCGCCGCAAGTACCTGGTGGCGGTGGAGTGCATCGGGCACGCCATCCGCTATTACGGTGCCCACAACAATCTGCGCCGCCAGCGCGCCCTGATCCAGCAGCTGCGCCGCCGGCGCGAGGAGCTGGCCGGTGTGACAGTGTCCTATCTGAGCCCCAGCGTCCATCAGGTCCGGCTGACCAAGCGGGAGCACGAGATCGTCGAGCTCCTGCTCGAGGGAGCCGGAACCAAGGACATCGCCGCGAAGTTCACGCTCTCGCAGCGCACCGTTGAAGGCCACGTTTACCGGATCTACGTGAAGCTGGGCATCAGCAAGCGCACTGAGCTGGAGGCCGTGTACCGCGCACTGGAAGCGGAGCCGAAGGTTCAGGCCGGCCACTAGCTGCACCAGGAAAGCACCTGCGGGTTTCGGTTCAGGTAGGCACCGTGGCCAGGGTGAGAGAGTGCCGTCCCCCGGCCCAAGTAGCGCGTATGGGCCATAGGGTAGGGAATCTTGTCGATCGAGTGAAGCCGGGACTTTTTGGGGTGGGAACTACTGGTGTGCGGCCCGGCCGGCTGCCGTTGACTCTTCTTTGTCAGCGCGGGAGCGTGAAGCAGGTTTCGCTCTACTGCCAGGCTAGCCGGGACTCAGTCCTCAACCGGCACCCTGGCTCCCGCACCGGCACTCAGGACCGCACAGAAGGATGTGCGCGGGCCTCCCGAAGCGGAGCCGGCGGCGTCGAAGTCTGCTGAGACCCAGACTTCCCCCCAGCCGTCGCCGGCTCCCCCTCTTCGGGTCTGTTTCTGTGTTCAGCCAGGGACGCCATCCCCACTTTTTATATCCCTATGCCCGGCCGCTGTGCCGGGCATTTCTGTGCCTGGATCCGGTCGTCCGCTGCCGCCGCAGGGGTGTCCGGGTAGCCGTGCAAGTACACCAATCCATGAGGGCGAGTTTGGCCCGTTTACACGAGTATCCGGTACTCGTGCTGCCGGTGGGACCCGCTCCTAGGTTGATGGCCGTTGGTGAGCATTTGCATACGAAGGATGACGGTCTCTTTATGAGCGCAGAAACACAACGGCTGCTGCCGGGCAAGTTCCTGGAGGGGGAGGCGAGAGCCGCTGCGGAGGTTCAGAACGCACCCGGTCTTCGGCACCACCCCGCCGCTTCACGCCAGGCTTCAGCTGAAGTCCACGCACCGGCTCAGGGAGCCGCAGCCGCGTACCGGGCCGATCTGGCGCCGGCGTCCGCAGCCCCGTTCCCCGTGGTGGCCGAACCATCCGCCGCTGCTGCGGCGCTGCCGGTGCAGCCTTTCGTTTTCCCAACCTTCATCACCCGTCCCTCCAAAGTCTCCCGCAGCCCAAAGACGTCTGCCGTGGCCTGGAACCGGAAGTACGAACGCATCCTGACCCTCACGGACGCCCTGGTGGTTTTCGCCGCGGTGCTGGTCGGAACGTTTGCGCGGTTTGGCACGCAGGCAGGGGAACTGCAGGTGGGGCCGGTCGCAACCACCTACTGGGTCTTCTCACTGCTGCTGGGCGCAGGCTGGCTGCTGGCGCTGCACATCTACCGCAGCCGCGACCCGAAGATCGCCGGCATGGGGACGGATGAATACAAGCGGGTGGTCAACGCTACGTTCGCCGTCACCGCGGGAATGGTCTTCGCCTCCTTCGTCCTGCAGTTTGACCTCGCCAGGGGGTACTTCGCGTTTGTCCTGCCTGCCGGCACGGCAGGACTCGTCTGTTCCCGGTGGCTGCTGAGGCAGTGGCTGAAGAGCCAGCGGCAGCGCGGACGCTTCCTTTCGCGGGTGGTGGTCCTGGGCCGTCCCAAGGATGTGCGCTACGTGGCCCACCAGATCGCGGCGAAAGCCGGGGCAGCGTACAAGGTGGTGGGCGTAGCGGTGTCCGGCAAGCCGCGCTCCAGCCTGGAAGTGGATGGAGTTCAGCTTCCGGTGGTCTCCGATACCGAGCATGTGGTGGACGCAGTGGGCAGGCTCGGAGCGGACGCGGTCATCGTTGCCGGGCCTACCAAGGGCGGCAGCGGCTACGTACAGGAACTGGGCTGGAAGCTGGAGGAATCCGCCGTCCAGCTGATCCTCACCACGGGGCTGACCAACGTTGCCGGCCCGCGCATCCACTCCCGGCCGGTCGAAGGCCTGCCCCTGATGCACGTGGAGCTGCCCCAGTACGCGGGCGGAAAACACCTGCTCAAACGCGGCATGGACATCATCCTGTCCGGACTGGCGCTTTTGGCCCTGGTCCCGGTGTTCCTGATCCTTGCCCTGCTGGTCCGCCGGGACAGCCCCGGCCCGGTCCTGTTCCGCCAGGAACGAGTGGGTCGCGGCGGGGAAGTGTTCGAGATGCTCAAGTTCCGCTCGATGGTGCAGACCGCCGAAGACGATCTCGCCGGGCTGCTGGACCGCAACGAAGGCTCCGGGCTGCTGTTCAAGATGCAGCACGACCCGCGGGTCACGAACGTCGGCCGCTGGATGCGCAAGTACTCCCTGGATGAACTGCCCCAGCTCTGGAACGTCTTCCTGGGGCACATGTCCCTGGTTGGCCCCCGTCCTCCGCTGCCGCGCGAGGTGGCCCAGTACGGCAACCGGGTGCACCGGCGGCTGTACATCAAGCCGGGCCTCACCGGCATGTGGCAGATAAACGGGCGTTCGGAACTGAACTGGAAAGACGGCGTCCGGCTGGACCTCTACTACGTGGAGAACTGGTCCGTTGCGGGCGACCTCATCATTCTCTGGCGCACGGCAAAGATGCTGCTGCGTCCGGTCGGTGCCTACTGAACCTGTCACAGAGCAATTCCAGCCTGTTGCCACGAAGTAAGTAATACGAAAACAAAACTGAGTAATTCACTGTCAGGGTGCGGAGTTCAAAGCATTTAAGGCAGTAGCCGGTACTCAAGGAATGCTCACCCCAAGAAAGTAAGTTTCGTCAAGTCTCCCTAGTAGTTAATTCAAAAGATAAGCGGTCTCGTAATGGGTAATAGAACGACGGCAGGGGAAAATCCGGGCCATAACCCCCGCAAGTTTCAGCGCGTGCTGCTGGGCGTAACCGCGCTGCTCCTGGCGGGCTGCTCCGGGACTTCCACCGACGCCATGCAGGCTCCCGGACCGTCCGCGTCAGTTGAAACTTCCGCGTCAGCCACGCCGGCGGATCCGCGCCCAACTCCTGAACCGGACGAAAGCGCAGGACCGTTGGGCGGACCCGCATTCGAGCCGGAGAACGCGCAGAGCGCTGGTGAAGCACCCATAGTTCTCCGCAGCGATGCCGCTGCGAATCCGGTACCGGTGGAGCCCTCGCTTTTTGACGGGGAAGCCGTGTACGAGGACGGCGTTGTGGCCACAACATCGAACATCCGGCGGGGGACTGTCGACGAAGAGGGAATCGGTGTGGTGGCAGGAGCCGAATACATCGTGTTTACGATCTCGGTGCGCAACGGATCCTCCCAAAAACTGGACTTGACCGCAGTCGTAGCGACCCTGCTTTACGGGGATGACCGCGCGGCTGCGTCCCCCATATACAGAGGTGTTGAAGCGTTCGACCTGACCGGTTCCTTGGAACCCGGGGCGGCAACCGAAGCCGAGTACGCTTTCCAGCTGCCGGCGGGGGCCACGGACCCCGTTCTCTATGTGGATCTGAACGGGTCCCACGCACCTTTGGTATTCCACGGTGACCTGCCATGACCCGCGGCGCCGTCCTTTCCCGCGGGGCCACCCGCTACGGTGCGGTCGTCGGGGCTGTGGGGGCCCAGGCAAGCCAGGCCCTGGGCAGCTTCCTGATTCTCGCTGTCGCGGCCCGCTCGCTGGACCTGGGAAGCTTGGGCTTGCTCAGCCTGCTGTATGGGTTGCTAGTCCTCTCCGCCGCAACTACCAGCGGGTTTGTCGGTGATTCCCTGACCGTACTGAACCGCCAGTCGAACGCACTGCGCGCAGGACTTCAGGCGTGGCTGTTCCTGCTGTCTGCCGGATGTGCCGTCGCTGTCCCGCTGGCCGTTTGGGCCCTGGGCCTGGTCGACCCGATGCAGGCTTTCCTGCTCGGTCTCGCTATTGCTGCCTATTTGGTGGAGGACGTGCTCCGGCGCCTGCATATGGCGTGCCTGCTCTTCCAGCGGATCGTGCTGATGGATCTGACCGTCATAGCGGCGGCTCTGCTTCTCCTGCTGTTGGTGGGGCAGCAGACGGAATTGACGGTGACGTCATTCCTGGCAGCCATCGCCGTCGGCCAGGCCGCCGGCGCGGTTGCCGGAGTGGTTGCGCTTCCCGCCGCCGAGCGGGTCCTGGTCAGTCTGCGCGGTGCGCAGTGGCGGACGGTCGCAGCTTATGGCAGCTGGCGGGCGGCACAGCAGGCCCTCCGTCCGGCCCTGCTCACCGCCCTGCGAAGTGCTGTGGTCATGTTGGTTGCCTTCGAGGCAAGTGGGGCGCTGGAGCTCGCCCGGGTGTACGCGGCGCCCGCAATGCTGGTGGTGGGAGGCATCTCCTCGTACCTCTTTGCATCCTTTGCCCGTGCCCGCACCGTTCCCCTGGAACAGCTGCTCCGCCGGGCGGACCGCGGTGTGCTGGCACTGCTGTGCATGACCGCGGTTTGTACCGCCGTAGCTGTGGCGGCGTTGCCCACGGCCGGGCCGCTGCTGCTCGCCAGCCTGCCTGAACTGACAGCGGTGGCCGGCTGGTTGAGCTACACCGCAGCAGTTTCCGCCGCCACTCCTTACGGGGTTCTGGCAGCCGTGAGATCCAACCCTGCACGGATCTTCCTCATCCGATCGGCCGACACGGTGGTTTCCCTGGGCGCCGTCGTCCTGGTCGTCCATTTCACCGCAAATGCTGCTCTGGCTCCTTTGGCTGCAGCCTTCGGGGCAGCGCTGGGAGGGCTTGCCATCCGGCAAATTCTCCTGGTCCCGCTCCGAACCACAGAAACAAAAAACACAGTCGTCAGCACCGCGCCCAATGAAAGGGAGCTGGAAAAGAATGCGTAAAGGAAATTGGGCGGAGTCTTTTCGTGGGGACGCAGCCAGAAGAAAATCCACCACACTTGTGGCAGTCCTGGGGGCAGCGTCGCTGCTAACCGGACTGGTAGTGGCACCTGCCCAAGCTGCGCCCGTTCCCGCCACGGTTGTGCAACCGGGTGCAGTCTCTGACGCTGCCGCGCCGGACGCGGCCTTGGAGAAGGAACTTCCCGAGACCCTCAGCGCTGATCTTCTCACCACTCCGCAGATCAACGGGGTTGTCTGGAGCACCGCGGTCAATGGAAACGTAGCCTACGCCGTGGGCAGCTTCACCAGGGCGCGTCCTTCGGGCGTTCCCGAGGGAGGCGCCGGGGAAGTTGTGCGCAACAACGCCATGGCTTTCGAAATCTCCACCGGGAAGATCCTGCCGTGGAACCCGAACCTCAATGCGCAGGCATTGGAGGTGGAGATGAGCCCGGACAACTCACAGATCATCGTGGGCGGCAGCTTCACCACAGTTGGTGGCCAGCCGCGCAGCAAACTGGCTGTCTTTTCCGCATCATCGGGAGCGCTCCAGCCCTTCAGCGTCAGCATTGCCGGCAACGTCCAAACCGTTTACGCCACCGCAACCACCCTGTACGTGGGCGGATCATTCGGGCAGGCCGGCAATCAGCCGCGCGGCAATGCCGCTGCCTTCAACCGATCAACCGGAGCCCTGCTGCCATGGGCGCCCCAGACAGACGACATTGTCCACGGCATCATTGCGTCCGCGGACAACAGCCGGGTTGTGATTGCCGGGCGGTTCCAGACACTCAACGGGTCCCTGAAGATTGGCATCGGCGCCGTGGACGGAACGAACGGCGCTAGCCAGCCGTGGACCAGCACTCCCATCCCGCAGACGCAGATAAGCGTCCCGAAGAACAACACCTCCTGGGTGACCCAGATGATCGAGAAGGACGGGGTCATCTACGCATCGGCCAACGGCATGGGCCATCAATGGTTTGACGGCCGCTTCGCCGCGGACTTCTGGACCGGTGACCTTGTCTGGCTGGACAACTGCTACGGAGCCTCCACGGACGTGGCCGTCATGGGCGAAGTGCTCTACAGCGTTTCACACGCCCATGACTGCTCGTCGCTGGGCGAATTCCCGGAAACCACTCCGCAAACCTGGCGGCGGAGCCTGGCGGAAACCATCTATGCAACCGGCACTGACCAGGCGCCTCCGGGCAGCAACAGCAAGTACTCCGGGCAGCCGGTGCCCTCACTGCTGCACTGGTATCCCTCGATCAACACGGGCTTCTTCACCGGACAGTACCAAGGCGGATGGGCGCTGGCGAACAACGAGGACTATCTGGTTGAGGGCGGCGAATTCACCACCGTCAACGGCAAAGCACAGCAGGGACTTGCCGTCTTCGCCAAGAGGTCAATCGCACCCAACAAAGTGGCGCCGGTCTACACCACGGCGCTCAAACCCTCACCACTCTCAACCACCTCCGGTACCGTCCGTGTGGCGTGGCCCAACACCTGGGACTACGACGACGCCGTCCTCACCTACGAAGTGCTCCGTGACAACAGCCTCACAGCCATCGGCTCAGTGGACGCACGCTCCCTGTGGTGGAAGGGCCAGGCACTGGGCTTCACCGACACGGGCCGCACACCGGGAGCCACCCACACCTACCGCATCCGGGTTAAGGACGCCTCGGGAAATGAGTTCATCAGCCCGCGCTCCGATCCGGTGACGGTCTCCAACTCCACCCCCTCGGCCTATTCACGAATGGTCAGGGAGGACGGTGCCCAGCTGTACTATCCCCTGGACGAGCAAGCGGGCAGCGTCGCCTACAACCATGTGGGCTACGACGACGGCGATCTGGGGGCCGGGATCACCCGCGGCGCCGCAGGCGCCCTGCCCAACAACGCAGCCTCACGCTTCGACGGCAGCGCCACCGCGTCCATAGCAAACCGCACTCTCACCCCCGGTATGGACACCTTCACGGCTGAGGCCTGGTTCCAGACAACCACCACCACAGGTGGAAAAATCCTGGGCTTCGGCAACCAGCGGACGGGCAATTCGTCCTCAAACGACCGCAGCATCTACATGGACAACGCGGGCCGGATTTGGTTCGGTGCCTACCCGGGCCGGACGGTAACGGTGAACTCTTCCAAGTCCTACAACGACGGCGAATGGCACCATGTCGCCGCCACCATGAGCCCGGCCGGAATGACTCTGTACGTCGACGGCATCCGCACTGCGTTTAGGGCTGACGGCACCCAGGGCCAGAAATACGACGGGTACTGGCGGATCGGCGGGGACAACATTAGCGGCTGGCCCGGCCAGCCTGCCACGAGCAGCTTTACCGGCACCATCGACGAAGTTGCCGTCTACCCGACCGCGCTGACTGCGCAGCGCGTGGCTGAGCATTACACCGCCAGCGGCCGCAGCCCGAAAATCCCCGCAGCGCCCACCGACAACTACGGGAAGTCCGTCTACAGCGACTCGCCCGAAATCTACTGGCGGCTCAATGACAGCGGCACGGCAACAGCCCTGGACACCAGTCAATCCATGAACGATGCCCTCGTCTCCGGGGGAGTCACAAGGAACACCTCCGGCGGAGTCAGTGGAAGCGGCAACTTTGCCTTCAACGGTTCGGACGGCTTCGCAGCTGCCGGGGTTTCGGCCAATAACCCGTCGGTGTACAGCACCGAGGCCTGGTTCAAGACCGACACGAACGTTGGCGGGAAGATCATCGGATTCGGCAACTCCAACACCGGACTGTCCGGCAGCTACGACCGGCACGTGTATATGCGCAATGACGGAAGGCTGACGTTCGGCACCTACAACGGAACCGAAAACACGATCACCACCGCCGGCTCCTACAACAACAACCGTTGGCACCATGTGGTTGCCACCCAGTCAGCAGAGGGAATGAAACTCTACGTGGACGGCGTGCTGACGGGCACCAACCCGCACACAACAGCGCAGCCGTACACCGGGTTCTGGCGTATTGGCGGTGACCGGACCTGGGGCGGTGCCTCAAGTCCCTTCTTCCGCGGCACCATCGACGAAGCCGCCGTGTACGGCACGGCCCTCACCGAAGACCGCATCCGCGCCCACTACAACGCCAGCGATCTGGCCAACGCAGTTCCTGTTGCGAAGATCACGCCCACGGTTGACGGCGCAAACGTGGTGCTGTCCGGAGAAGGAAGCACCGACTCCGACGGCCGGATCGTCTCCTATCAGTGGGACTTGGGTAACGGTGTCACTGCCGAAGGTGAGCGAGTTCAGCATGTCTTTGCGGAACCGGGTGAGCACGTCGTCACCCTCACCGTGACCGACGACGCAGGGGCCAGGGCCACTGCTACGGCAACCGTCATCACCAGCGGACCGAACAACCTGCCTGAAGCGGAATTCACCGCCGAAGCGCAGGGACTGGCAGTGGGCTTTGACGCCGGAACATCTGCTGACAGCGATGGAGAAATCACAGGCTATCGATGGGACTTTGGCGACGGCACTACCGGCACCGGGGTCACGGCAGCGCACACATACGCTGCAGCGGGCAGTTACACCGTCCGTTTGGTGGTCACCGATGACAGGGACGGTGAAGGCACCACCAGGCAAACCGTGACGGTGGCCAACGCCGCGCCCACAGCGCAGTTCGAAAGCTCGGCTTCTGGGCTGGACGCCACGTTTGATGCTGCCGCTTCCCGGGACGTTGACGGAACCATCAGCTCTTACGCCTGGGACTTCGGCGACGGAGCCACCGGCAGCGGCGCCACCCCGGGCCACACCTACCGGGGGCCGGGAACCTACACGGTCACGCTGACCGTCACGGACAACCTGGGCGCCAAGGCAACCACCCAGTCCAATCTGACGGTCGACCGCACAAACGTGGCGCCAAACGCTGCATTCTCCACCCAGGTGCGCGACCTTGCTGTCGTCTTTGACGCCGCAGCGTCCACTGACCCGGACGGGACCATCAGTTCCTACTCCTGGGACTTCGGCGACGGCACCACCGGCACCGGAGTTAATCCAACCCACACCTACGCAGCCGCCGGGGACTACCTCGTAACGCTGACTGTTGTGGACAACCGCGGAGCTGTGGGCACAGCAACGGCCACGGCCAGTCCGCAAGCCCCGGCCCCCACTGGCCCCACGGCGGCGTTCGCCTCATCCGTTGATGCGCTTCGGGCCAGTTTCGACGCGTCGACGACGAGCGCCGGCACAGGCGGCATCACGACCTACGCCTGGGACTTCGGGGACGGAACCACAGGCGCCGGACGCACCCCGGTCCACGACTACGTCACGGGCGGGCAATACACCGTCACGCTGACAGTCACGGACAGCAGCGGCTTGAGGGATTCCGTCTCGCAAACCATTCCGGTCAGCAATCCTGCGCCGGTCGCTGCATTCACCTCCAGCATCAACGGACGGTCAGCCGCATTCTCGGCAGAGGATGCAGGAACCGGAGCCACCTATTCCTGGGACTTCGGGGACGGAACCAGCGGTACAGGACTGGAACCCACACGGCTGTACGCCGTTGACGGTGACTACGCAGTGCGGCTCACGGTAACCGCGGCCAACGGCGCCACGGCATCCGTGACCCAGAGCATTCGTGCCGCCAATGCCGCTCCTGTTGCCGCTTTCACCTCCGTTGTTTCGGAGCTCTCGGTGGCGTTCGACGCCTCCGGTTCAACGGACGTGGAGGGGGCGCCGGCAAGCTATGCCTGGACGTTCGGCGATGGTTCTACCGGCACAGGCAGGACTGCGGCGCACACCTACACCCGTGCCGGAACGTACACCGTGACCCTGACCGTGACGGACTCCGACGGCGCCACCGCTGTGCAGGCCGGGCAAATCCGGATCGTCAGCGCTGTACCGCTGGTTTATGCCCTGGATTCCTACGGGCGTACCTCGAACAGCGGCTGGATGACGGCGGACCAGGGCGGTGCCTACACCCACGTCGGTTCCCTGGCGAACTTCACCGTCGCTGACGGATTAGGCCGTCTTCGCCTCGCCAGCGCCGGAGCCGGCCTCACCACCTACCTGTCCAGCGTCAACGCAGTGGACACGGAAGTGCAGGTGGAGCTGGGCCTGGATAAAGCGGCAACAGGCGGCGGCGTTTACCAGTCGGTCTTTGTACGTGACATTGCCGGGAAGGGGAACTACGCGGCAAAAATCCGGTACATGTCCAACGGAACCGTGGGAGTGAGCCTGAACCGGGACGACGTTTACCTGGTCCCGCAAACCACGATTGCCGGGCTGGCCTATGGGCCCGGTGACCGGCTGACTGTCCGTGTTCAGGCCACCGGCACCTCACCCACAACCCTGCGGGCCAAGGTGTGGAAGACGGGTGAGGCCGAACCGGTGCAGTGGCAGCTCTCGGCGACCGACTCCACTCAAGCTCTGCAGGCACCGGGCCGGATCGGACTCAACGGCTACCTCTCGGGATCGGCCACGAACGCTCCGGTCACCGCATTCTCAGACAACCTTTGGGCCGGCCAGCCGCGCCCCTGATTCCGGTTCGTTATGCCCTCCCCAGACCCTAACCGTCCGAAAGAAGGAACAGCAGCATGAATACCCAAAACAGCCAGCTCCGGGTGGCCATGGTCGGCACACGCGGCGTGCCGGCGCACTATGGAGGGTTCGAGACGGCCATTGAAGAAATCGGATCCCGGCTGGCGGACAGGGGAGTGGAGGTCACCGTCTATTGCCGTCCGCATAATGACGAACGCCCTTCCCGCCACCTCGGCATGAAACTGGTTCATCTGCCGGCGCTTCGGCTGAAAACAGGTGAGACGCTCAGCCATACGGCGTTGTCCGCCATGCATATGCTCCGGGGGCCCAAGTTCGATGCGGCTTTCCTGTTCAACGCCGCGAACGCACCGTTCCTGCCGCTGATACGTCGCTCCGCGAGGGGTGTGGCCGTTCACGTGGACGGGCTGGAGTGGAAGAGATCCAAGTGGGGCGGCAGAGGCCGAAGCTACTACCGCTGGGCGGAACAGGCATCCGTCCGCGGAGCGGATGCGCTCATCGCCGATGCGGCAGGTATTGCCAGTTACTACCGCAGCGAGTTCAACGTAGACACCCGGCTCCTGGTCTACGGGGCGCCGGAGAAAGGCAACCTGGCGATCGACAAGCTGGACGCCGCGGGACTGGTCCCTAACGGCTTCCACCTGGTCGTGGCCCGGTTCGAGCCGGAAAACCATGTTGAGCAGATCCTGGAGGGATACCGGAGCAGCAAGGCACAGCTGCCCTTGGTTGTGGTGGGATCCGCGCCTTACGCAGCGGCGTACACCGAGCGGATCAAATCCCTGGCCGCAGGGGACAGCCGGATCCGGCTGCTGGGCGGCGTCTGGGACCAGGAACTGCTAAGCCAGCTCTATACCCACGCCCGGACCTATGTTCACGGCCATTCCGTCGGTGGAACCAATCCTTCCCTGCTGCGCTCCATGGGGTCGGGAACAGCGGTGCTGGCTTACGACGTCGTTTTCAACCGCGAGGTGCTCGGTGCAGATGCGGGACGGTACTTCGACGGTGCGGCGCGCCTGACCGGGCTGATCGAAGAACTGGACGCGGATGAGGGGCAGGCACGGGCCATGGGTGCCAGCGCCTGGGTAAGGGCGCAGGCCGCCTACCGCTGGGACGACGTCGCAGAAGGCTATCTGCAGCTCGCCAAAGACCTCGCCAGCGGAAGCAGTACCCGGAATCCCCGGGCCAGCCGCAACCCGGACTCCGGGTGGCAGGCGAACGGTCCTGACAAGCCGGCAGCACTCCGCGACGTCATGCCGGAACACGCTCCCGCATCCGCGCACCCGTACACCCGATCAGATCCACAACCGGCGGCCGGTACCGCCCGAACCAGAACGAGGTAACAAATGACTCTGCGAACTGGGGCGCAGCCAACATTCCAAGAAGCACTGGACGGACTCTCAACCGCCCAGAAAAGCGCCAAAGGCGCACCTGCATACTCCCGCTACGTAAACCGGCGTCTTGGCCGTTATCTGGCTGCGGCCGCCTGCACCATGGGCTTGAGTCCAAACCAGGTGACAGCGCTCAGCGCACTTTGTACTTTCAGCGGCATTGGAATCATCGTTGCCGTACAGCCAGGCCTTCTGACTTCCCTGGCGGTGTCACTGCTGCTGGTACTCGGGTACGCCCTGGATTCCGCGGATGGCCAGCTCTCCCGGCTGACCGGCAGGGGATCCATGGCAGGGGAGTGGCTGGACCATACTGTCGATGCCTTCAAGGTCGGCTCCATCCACCTCGCCTTCCTGGTCTGCTGGTGGCGGTTCTATGACCTTGACGCGGGGTGGCTGCTGCTGCCGCTTCTGTTCCAGGTCCTTGCCACTGTGCACTTTTTCTCCACCCTGCTGATGGACCAGCTCCGGCGCAGCCTTCACGCAGCCGGGAAAGCGCCGGTTGCCGGGAACCGTTCTTCCTCCCTGCGGTATTCACTGGCAGTGCTGCCCACGGATTTCGGTGTCATCTGCGTATTGTCACTTCTGCTTTTTGTTCCCTGGCTGTTTACCGGCCTGTATGCGTTCCTCTTCGTTTGCACCGCCGGGTTTCTCGTGCTGGCCCTCGGCAAGTGGTACCGGGAAGTGAAGTCATGGAACTGAGTGAATATTTGCGGCTGTTCCGCCGGCGCCTGCTGCTGATCCTGTTCATTGTGTTCCTTGCTGTGGACGCCGCGATCCTGGTGAGCTGGGTTAGCCCTAAAACCTATGAGGCCCGCGCGGATCTTTTCGTAAAGGCCCAGTCCTCCAGCAGCTCGTCCTATGAGGACTCGCAGTTCACCCTTCAACGGGTGAAAAACTACCCGGATCTGGTGAGGAGTCCGCAGGTTCTGGCACCCGTGGCCGAAAAACTCGGCAATGGCATGACTGCTTCCAGCCTTGCCCAGCGGGTCAGCGCCGAAAACCCCAAGGACACTGTGTATGTCCGGGTCACCGCCTCCGCCGCCTCGGGTGAGGAAGCGTCCACCACCGCGAATCTTGTCGCCGAAAGCCTGGCGGACCAGATCCGGCTGCTGGAGAACGATGAGGATTCGCGGGCTGCCGTAGTTGACCCCCAGATCACGGTGCCCGCTGACACTCCAGTTCATCCCTCGTCACCGGACATTGTCATCAACCTGGTGCTGGGAGCTTTCGGCGGGTTGTTTATCGGCCTGATAGCGGCCATTGTCACGGACCGCAGGGGCGCTGCCCTGCATTCCGCCGAAGACGTGGCCACGGCTTCAGGCGTGGAACTTATCGGACGGATGCCGGTGCTGGGCAGAAACAGCCGTTTTCCACTGCGCAGGCAGGCAGGCGCGGACACGGAGCTGCGTTCCCTGCTGACGCGCATTCTGCTCCGCACGGGTGGACAGCTGCCCCGCATCGTCCTGGCCACGGGTGCGTGCCAGCGCTCGGCGGTGTCCGGGGAGATGATGCTCGAGGAATGGGGCCGCTTCATCGCCGACAGCGGACGGCGGGTATGCGTCCTTCAGGGGACAGGTGCCCTCCGTGCCCCGTTCGGGCTCCCGCAGGACGGCGGGGGATTCACCGATCTGGTCACCGGCACTGTGGAAGCAGGCGAGGTGGTCCGCCAGGTGGGCACAGGTTCACTGTTCGCCGTTGCAGCCGGATCGGGTCCTTCCCTTCCGGCAGCTGACACTGGCCGGAACGCCGGAACCCTGATCAAGGAACTCGCGGAAGACTTCGATGTGCTGCTCACGCTGGCTGCTGCTTCCTCGGAGCCGCTGAACACGGAGATGGTAGGCCCCGTGTCGCAGTGTGCGCTGGTTTTGGTCTCTTACGGATCAACAACTGAAGCCCAGCTGGATACAGCGGTTATGGAGATGCGTTCCCTGGGCATTGAACCTCTGGGGATCGTCATGCTCGATGTGCCCGCCGGGGTTCTCAAGGGTGTCCTGCGGCCCCGCCCGGCGGCACCGGTGGCCGCCACGGAGGAACGCCAGTGACTGCCTGGATTCTCAGGTCTGCCCCGTACGCGATTTGGCTCCTGCTTCTGGGCAGCACGGTGGCCTGGCGCAAGGGGTTCTATTATGACGGCGGAGCCGATGCAGTGGTCCTGGCCAAGGCTGCCTGCCAGGCGCTGGCTTGCCTCCTTGCCGTTGCCCTTGCGGCCTGCGCTCCGCAGCGCCGGAAGATCCCGGGCTGGCCGTTCCTGCTGCTGGTTCTGTTCGTTTCGGTCTCGCTGCTCGGTGCTGTTGCAGTTGGAGACGTGGGAGCCTCAGCCGTCCTGGCCGCGCGTCTGCTGTTGGTGGCGGCGGCTGTGGGGTTTCTGCTGGCGGCTTCTACCACCCAGTCCGCGCTCAAGCCGCTGCTCGTGGCGATGGCGATCGTCGGCCTGGTGAGTGCTGCTTCTGGCCTACCCGGGCTGTTGAGCGGCCAACGGCTTGCAGGAGTCTTCCCGCCGCTTCACGCCAATGCGATTGCCATGCTGTGCGGAGTTCCGGCCATCGCTCTGGCACACAACCTCCTGCGGGGCAAAGGAACCTTTGTCCAGGTGAGCCTCCTCGGAGTGCTGCTCGGCGCAGTTCTTGCCACGGAGTCCAGGACGGCTCTGCTGGGCCTTGCCCTGGCGGCAGCTGTGATTGTCCTGTCGCTCCGCAGGATGCGGCGTTCGGTAGCCGTCGGGCTGCTCGCGCTCGGAACAGTTATCCTCCCGGCGCTCCTCTACACCCCCGCACTAATGAACATGGTGATGCGGCCCGGGAGTGCATCCCTGCTGACGTTGAATTCACGCACCCTCGCCTGGGAGACCGTCCTGGATACTTCCGCCCGCACATGGGAGCGGTGGGTCGGCGGGGGATTATCGATCAAGACGGTGGCCGTCGAAGGGCAGTACTGGGATTCCCAGGTCTTGGATTCAAGCTGGATCTCCGCGCTTGCCCAGGCCGGGGTCCTAGGCACACTGGTCCTTGCCGTATGGTCCATTTGTCTGCTGTCCCGCAGCCTGCGGAGGGCGCCGGACTCATTTCTGCCGGCCATGCTGCTGTTTCTGCTGCTGCGGAGTTTCCTCGAAAACGGGCTGACTGAGGTCAGCACCTCTTTCCTCCTGTTCTTTGCCATTTCGCTGGTGGTCTGGGAGCCCCGGGCGGGGGCAGCCGAGGCTGCTCCCGCCCGGAGTTACCCGGCAATCACCAGGCCGCCGATCTCGGCCATGCCTCAGTTGGTAAAGGCGCCCAGATGACGTGCTCCCGAAGGCTGTCCGGCCAAGCCGGCAATGGAAGCCGGCAGCGGAACGGCAACTTTACCGGCCTGATCCTGCACGGTGCGGTTAGCGGCGAAAGTGACCGGAGCCAGAGGGCTTGCTCCGGTCAGCTCGAGGTGCGTCTTTTCCTGCCCGGTTCCATTGCGGAATGCTGCAATGCTGGTGAAGACGGATGGATTTCCTCCGCCGCGGGACCACACCACCGCCCATGCCGGGGACTGCGTGGTCGCGCGGTGGTAAACATTTCCCTCCGCCGTCACCTTGAGCTGCTCGGCGCTGAACTGTTTGGAGTAATCCTCCACGCACAGCATGCAGTTCCCGGCGGAGCTCGTGGCGGCGACTATGTTGTTACGCACGCTCACGGGGCCGTTGATCCACGTCATGGTCTTATCGGGAAAGGCCTGACGCGGGTCGTGGCCGGGAGTGGATCGGTTGCTGGCACGACGCAGGTCCTGGACGATGTTGATCTGCCGTCCGTTGCCGGTAAAGGTGTTGTTCCAGATCTCAACATCGCTGGTGTTATTCACCTTGACGCCGAAACTGCGGTTGTTGGCAACAATGTTGTCGACCATCCGCACTTTGGCGGAGATCTCGGCGGAGATCCCGTGGCTCGCGTTACCCGTCATCTCGTTGCCGACGATGGTTGTGTCATAAACGGACTCGTCCAGCCACAGTCCCGTGGCCAGGTTATCGCGGAACGTGCTCTGGTTGACAGCAACGCCCCGGGTTCGGGTGATCTTCATTCCGCCGGCTACCGGCGCCGGCTTGAACCGTTCCACGTTGTTGGTGCTGGCATCCAGGCCAATGACCTTCAACCGGTCAGCGTAAACGGCGCTGGCACCCATCAAGCCGTTGCGTGTGGCGGAAATCCTGCGGAGCGTGACATCAACGGCGCCCACGGCAATCCCGGTGGTGGCGTTGTCTGTGACGGCAACGTTTTCCATGACCACGCCTGGCCGTTCCACGGTGACTGCACCCATATGGGGCACGGACGGGGCGAACCTGCGGATCCCGATTCCCCGGATAACCGAATTATCCGCCCGGACGCTCATGGCTTTGGCCAAGGCGCTGGCGCGGACGGTCTTTCCGGCCGGGTTTGTTCCGATGTAAAGCTTCTTGGCGCCGTAGTCCACGAAGAAGGAGCCCGGGACCACCTGAGCCAGCGAAGCAACCTGCTTCTGTGCAACGTTGTCAATCCAGACCTGGTCCGGATGGGCAGCCATCGGGTGGGCCGGGTCCACGAAAGATCCGCCGTGTTCGGTGCCGGGTTTGCCCCACTGGTACGTGGAGCTCGAGTCGAATGCCGGAGTCCAATTGGACGCCGCAAAGGCTTTGCCCGCTGCAGCGAAGTTGCTCACCTGCCGGCTTCCGTCAATCCACACCGCTTCCTTGGGATAAGCCTGCAAAGTCAGCGGCTTATTAACCGGAATGAGGACTTCTTCGTGGTAGGTGCCGCCGCGGAGAACAACCGTGCCGCCCTTGGGCGCGCGGGCAATAGCGGCACCGATTGTTCGCAGCGGAGCGGCCTGCGTACCGGCGGCGGAGTCAGAGCCACCCGGCGCTGCGAAAACTGCATTGGAGGGAATGGCGTACTCGGTGCTTCCGACGGGGGCGGAACCTGCACCGTTCCGGGAGCCGGGTTCTGCCGGTGGCGCCGGGACGGCGGGTGGCTCGGGCACAGCGGGCGGTGCGGGGTTGGCCGGCGGCTCAACGGGGGGAACCGGCGGTGCAGGTGCCGGCGGTGGCGCAACAGGTCCCGTTGCCTTCCGCAGCGTCTGCGCGGCCAGATCGTCATAGGCGACAGTCACGGGTTGGCCGGCTGCGGAGACGTAAGTGGTGATCCGGAGCGTGCCCGCACCGGTAATCCGGGCATCGCCCGAGTCCGAGGCGGTTTGCTGCCATTCGCCCGCTTTTGTGCCGGCCAGCCATGCTCGGGCCTTAATCTCCACCGGCGAACTCCCGGTGGCCTGCAGTTCCACATTCACTTTCTGCCCCGCGCCAACGCGGAAAGGCAGTGTTACCGAGCGGGCCAGCGCCGATTTGGTGTCTGGTGCGCCATTGGTACGGGAAATATCCAGGGCTGTCCCGCCGCCCGGCAGGACGCGGAGGGTGGCCTGGTAGAAGGAACCGTCCTTATAGCGCACCTGGACCCCGGTATGGACTCCGCCCCCGCTCGTCGGGAGTTTGGATACCGAAACACCGTAGGACGCCGACAGGTCTGCCGCAGGGGACACACCTGCTTCCACCGTGCGCGATGTGCCGGGCTCCGGCATCTTCACGGTGCCCGTGCCGCCGGATACTGCGAGGGACGGCAGCCAGCTGGTGGTGTACCCGGTTCCGTTCTCGGATTTACCCCAGCCGTCCTGAACCGAGCGGGACATGCTGTCGCGCAGGAGCGGGGTATCCGGGACGTATTCGGGCGGATCGGCTGCAGAGGCAGGCGCTGGAAAGGCGACAAGGCCCAGCAGGACCGCCGTGAGGACGGGAAGGTGCCGGCGTTTTCGGACGCGGCGGAGGGAGCTGGAAGAACGGGGATTCATAAAGGTCTCTCATGTAGGCCTGCCGCCCAGCTACAGACAAACGAAAAAAGTGATCAACCGAGACCTCCTGAAGTCAACCACAAGACGGCTTCGTTGCCAACATGTTATTGAAGGGGACGCTATGAAAAAGTATGCCGTCGGCTACGCAGCCGGAGCATTTGACCTGTTCCATATTGGACACCTGAATATCCTCAGGCACGCAAAGAGCTATTGCGACTACCTGATTGCCGGAGTGGTATCGGACGAATTGTGTGAAAGCACCAAAGGAAGCCGGCCGATTATTCCGCTGGCCGAACGCCTGGAAATTGTCGGAAACATCAAGTGTGTGGACAGGGCCTACGCCGAGGTTGAATCAGACCGGCTCAGCACGTGGGAAGAGCTGCGGTTTGACGTTTTCTTCAAGGGGGACGACTGGCGCGGAACGGCCAAGGGGACTGACCTGGAAAGGCGCTTCGCCGCCGTCGGCACTGAGGTTGTCTATTTCCCCTACACCGTTCACACCTCCAGCACAGCCCTCCGGCGCGCCCTGGCTGCAATAAGCGCCGGGCAGCCCCTCGAAGCCTCCGCAGGGGAGAGGGGATGACCGTCCGGGAGGGGCAGCGGGACACCGTTCTGGTCGCCCATCCCTCGGCCGAGCTCTACGGATCGGACCGCGTGCTGCTGGAGAGCGTCCGGGGGCTGAAGGAGGGTGGCGCCCGTGTGGTGGTGACGGTTCCGGCCGAAGGTCCCCTCGTGTCCGAGCTGCGCGAATGCGGCGCCGAGGTGGTGCTGTGCCGGACGGTGGTGCTGCGCAAGGCACTGCTGTCCCCGCGTTCCCTGGCAATGCTGCTGCCCGCATGCGTTGCGGCAACCGCGCGGATGCTGGTGCTGCTTCGGAGGCTGAAGCCGCAGAGCGTGTACGTCAGCACGCTCACGCTGCCCCTGTGGTCGGTTCTGCCGCGGATGCTCGGACTCCGGGTGGTTGCACACGTTCATGAGGGGGAGGACTCTGCCCGCCCCTTCGTCAAGCGGGCTTTGGCGGCCCCGCTGTTATTTGCCTCCCGGATACTGGTCAACAGCCGGTTCAGTGAAGCCGTCCTGCATGCGGCCCAGCCGCGCCTGAGGCGCCGCACCACAGTTGTGGACAACGCTGTCCCCGGGCCCTCCGCCCCGCTGCCGCTTCGGCGTGAAGTACACGGCAACGCCCGGCTCACCTACGTGGGCCGCTTGGCACACCGCAAGGGGGTGGACGTGGCTGTGACGGCGTTCGCAGAGCTGGCGGCAGCCGGAAGCGCAGCACGGCTGGACATAGTGGGGGCTGTCTATCCCGGCAATGAGGGGTATGAGGAACAGCTCCGTCAGACCATCCGGGATCTGGGTCTGCAGGACCGTGTCCACCTCCACGGCTTCCAGCCCGACGTTTGGCCGTATTTGGCCGAGGCGGACATTGTGCTGGTGCCCTCCCGTGCTGATGAACCGTTCGGCAACACTGCCGTCGAAGCGGTCCTCGCCGGGCGGCCGGCCGTGGTCAGCGACACATCAGGGTTGCGGGAGGCCGCCGGAACCTACGGCAGCGTGCGGCTGGTGCCGCCGTCGGACCCTTCGGCCATCGCTGAGGCCGTGGAAAAGATCCTGGTCCAGTGGGACCGGTATTCCGGCCTTGCCGCTGCGGATGCGGTGCTGGCGGCCAGCCGCCACAGCCCGGAGCTGTACCGGAGCAGAATTGCCACGCATTTGTTGCCGCCCAACGGCTCCTTCGCGAAGGGGAAAGCATGAACAGCCACACACTGTCCGGATCGCGCAGATCCCAGGAGGGCAAGGCCGGGACGCCGCCTCCGGCGGGAACGCACAGGGTCTCCCGGCAACGGCGGGATATTCAGGGCCTGCGCGCCCTGGCTGTAGTAGCCGTGATCCTGAACCACCTTTTCGAGCGGCCTGTGGGCGGTTTTGTGGGGGTGGACGTCTTCTTCGTCATCTCCGGTTTCCTCATCTCGGGACTGCTGGTGCGCGAGGTCGCGGCGAGCGGCCGAATCGATTTTGTCGCCTTCTATGTCCGGCGAGCCCGCAGAATCCTTCCCATGGCGCTCTTGGTAGTGGTGGTCACTGTGGCGGCCACATATCTGCTCTATAACCCGGCCAGGGGAGCATCCGTGCGGACGGACGGCGTTTTCGCGTCATTGTTTGCTGCGAACTGGCATTTCGCGGCCGTCGGAACGGACTACTGGCAGACCGACGGAGTGGTATCTCCCCTGCAGCATTACTGGTCGCTGGCGGTGGAGGAGCAGTTCTACCTCTTCTGGCCCTGGCTGATTATTGCTGCCGCCTTTATTGGAATGAGGACGGGCCGCCGTTCCGCAACTGCTGTCACCGCGGGGCTGATGGTGCTCGTGGCTGCAGCATCGTTTGGCTATGCAGTGTGGCAGGTGGCTGCTGCACCCACCTGGGCCTACTTCTCGACGTTCACCCGCACCTGGGAACTCGCTGCCGGTGCGCTGGCCGCACTGGCCCTGCCGTTCTTCGGGCGGCTGGGCACCAGGCTGCGCAGCGCAATGGCGGTTACCGGGCTGGTGATGATCCTCGCCAGCCTGTTCGTAGTCCATCCGGGCAGCGGGATTCCAGCCCCAGGGGTTGCCCTTCCCGTGCTGGGGGCCGTCCTAGTGATTGCGGGTGGAACCGGACACACCACACGAAGCATGCTGCTCCTGACCAACCCGGTATCCCAATACCTGGGCCAGATATCCTACTCACTGTATCTCTGGCACTTTCCCGCCATCATTCTGCTGCGCGTCTTCTTCCCCGATTCCGGGATGGCTTACGCGCTCGCCGTACTGTCAGTGACCATTGTTCTTTCGGTCCTTTCCTTCCACCTCGTGGAGGATCCGATCCGGCGTTCCGGCCTGTTTGGCAGGGCAGGGACACCCCGGGCGCCCGCGGGCCGGCAGGGCATCCCCGGCCGGGCGCCTTCCCGCTGGAAGCCTGTGGCTCTTGCCGGGCAGGGCGTGTTGACGGCGGCGCTCGCCGGAGCCCTCCTCCTGAACCCTGCCGGTCTGGGGGTCAGCACCTCTTCCGGCGCATCACCGGCAACCGCCACCACGGGCACGCCAACGGCGACTGCCGGGGCCGACGCAGGCGCGGCTGCCAAGCCGGAGCCTGCAACAGACATTGCGGCAGCCGTTTCAGCTGCCCTGGCCGCGAAGGATTTCCCGGAGTTTTCGCCATCGGTCGAGTCCCTTGGCACCTCGGCATGGATTAATGAGGTCAACAGCGACGGCTGTGCCGAGATCTCTGCCGGTAACTTCGAAGGGTGTGCCCAAGGCCCTGCCACACCGGTCAAGACCGTAGCCGTGCTGGGAGATTCTTATGCCATCGCCTGGATGCCCGGCATCCGTGCAGCCGCTGAGGGCGCCAACTACCGGGTGGTGCCGCTGACCAAGGGCCAGTGCCCGGCAGCCTCGGTCCGGGTGACCCGGGACGGCGGCACAGATTACCCGGAGTGCGGAGAGCACCGGGAATGGGCCCTGGCGCAGATCAGGGAAATCAAGCCGGACCTCCTCATCCTTGCGGACGCTGACAACACACTGTCCCGACTCGCCTCCGGCTCGGGCGGGGACGGCACTCCCGCCGCGGTCAACGAGGTGGAGGACGGGTTGTCGGAGACCATTGCCGCGGTTCAGGACAGTGTTGGCGAGGTGCTGCTGCTCGCTCCGCCGCCCGCCGGCCGGAATCTTCAGGACTGCGTAACGCGCGTCGGATCCCCGGATGACTGCGTGAGCACTGTCGCCGAACAGTGGCGCCAGATGCAGGAGGCACAGCAGGGCGCTGCAGAATCAACGGGTGCACGCTACGCCGCCACCGACAGGTGGTTCTGCGACGCATCAGGAGCGTGCCCGGGATTCGTGGGAACCACCCCGGTACGTGTGGACACCTCTCACATCACCCCGGCCTATTCCCGCTTCCTGGCACCGGTGCTGCTGAGCACCATGTCCGGATAGGGAACCCGGAGCCAGGGACACCCCTTCAAAAATGCACGCGGGACTGAATCGGTGGAAGTTCCCAGACGGATCCACCGGTTCAGTCCTGCGTTCGGGGAGCCGGCGCCGTGCCTGGCCGGGGGAGGGGTGCCGGGTTTAGCCCAGCACAAACATGCCGAGGAAAATCGCCGTGCCGACGCCCAGCAGGAACACCCCGAGGACCTGCAGCCGCTGTGCCGAAGTGGTGTGGCGCCGCCAGCGGCGCATGCGTCGTTTGATGCCCATGTGAGGAATCTTACGGACCTAACTGCTAACGAAATCGCAAGTGACATACCGTGACCGCCCCGCGAAGCACTGCAGCTGCATTTGTGGTATATGCGCAGGGTGAACGCAAACTTAGGCCAGACTCAGATGCCTTAGCAACAGCAGCGTGGGATGATTAGGGAAGATTTGTCTTGCGTAATGCCCGCGCAGGACACCGCCAGCTCAAGGAGTAACAGACGTGCCCGTGGTGACTACCCCCGCAACGCTGCGCCCGTCCGCCGGGCCGATCGACAACGCCGAGGTGCTGCGGATCCGCAACGACTTCCCGATCCTGGACCAGCAGGTCAACGGACGTCCGCTGGTGTACCTGGATTCCGGGGCCACGTCGCAGAACCCGCTGAGCGTGATCGAGGCAGAGCAGGAGTTCTACGAACAGCGCAACTCCGCCGTGCACCGCGGGGCGCACACCCTGGCCGTGGCAGCCACGGACGTCTTCGAGGACGCCCGCACTACGCTGGCGGGATTTGTGGGCGCAGCTGCCGATGAGATCGTCTGGACCTCCAACGCCACCGAGGCGCTGAACCTGCTGACCTATTCCTTCTCCAACGCCACCGCCGGCCGCGGCGGGGAAGCAGCCCGCCGCTTCGCGCTGGGGGAGGGGGACGAGATTGTGGTCACCGAGATGGAGCACCACGCCAACCTGATTCCGTGGCAGGAACTCGCGGCCCGCACAGGTGCGGTGCTGCGCTGGATTCCGGTGGACGACGCCGGTGGGCTGCGGCTGGAGGAGGCGGAGCAGATCATCGGCCCGCGCACCAAGGTGCTCTCCTTCACCCATGCCTCCAACGTGCTGGGCACCATCAACCCGGTGGCCGAGCTGGTGGCCATGGCCCGCCGGCACGGTGCGCTGGTGGTGCTCGACGCCTGCCAGTCCGTGCCGCACCTGCCCGTGGACGTGAAGGCGCTGGACGTGGACTTCGCGGCGTTTTCCGGGCACAAGATGCTGGGCCCTACCGGCATCGGCGTGCTGTACGGCAAGTCGGAACTGCTCAACGCCATGCCGCCGTTCCTGACCGGCGGCTCAATGATCACCACCGTCACTATGGACAAGGCCGAGTACCTGCCCGCCCCGCAGCGCTTTGAAGCCGGCACGCAGCGGATCTCCCAGGCCATGGCGCTGGGTGCTGCGGCGAACTACCTGCAGGAAACCGGCATGGACCGGATCCATGCGTGGGAAATGGAGCTGGGCCAGCGCCTGGTCTCCGGGCTGGAAGCCATTGAGGGCATCCGCGTGGTGGGTCCGCCGTCGGGCGTGGAGCGTATTGGGCTGGCGGCGTTCGACGTCGCCGGCGTCCACTCGCACGACGTGGGCCAGTTCCTGGATGACAAGGGAATCGCGGTGCGGGTGGGCCACCACTGCGCGCAGCCGCTGCACCGCCGGCTGGGTCTGGTGTCCACCACCCGGGCCAGCACCTACCTGTACAACACCACTGACGACGTCGACGCGTTCCTGGACGCGGTAGCCGGCGTGCGTCCGTTCTTTGGAGTGAAGTAGCCATGAGCTCGGATTTGGAACAGCTGTACCAGCAGATCATCCTGGACCACGCCAAGACCCGGCACGGTGAAGGCCTGCAGGACGCGCCGGCCGGCGCGGCAGCGGGGGAGTCCCACCAGCTGAACCCCACCTGCGGGGATGAGATCACCCTGCGCGCGGTGCTGGGCGGGGGGACGCTGGAGGGCGTGAGCTGGGAGGGGCAGGGCTGCTCCATCTCGATGGCGTCGGCCTCGGTGCTCACGGACCTGATGGCCGGGATGCCCCGGGAGGAGGCGCTGAGCCTGGTGGAGAACTTTCGTGAGGTGATGCGTTCGCGCGGAACCGTGGAGGCTGATGAGGAAGTGCTCGGCGACGCCGCTGCCTTCTCCGGTGTCTCGCGGTACCCGGCGCGGGTCAAGTGCGCCATGCTCGCGTGGGTTGCGCTGGAAGAAGCGGTGCTCGCCGCGCAGTAGGACGCCGACGACGCCGCCTGGCCGGGTGCCCGGGGCGGGTCGGGTATAGGTAGGGGAAACATACGAGCGGTCGGACAGCTGATGCTGTCCGGCCACTCTTATGTCTGCAGTTATTTGTTCGCGAAGCGGGGTCTTCGCGGGAGGCTGGGGTTTACAGTCCGGCGTGGGTCAGGCGCCTGCCGGACCGGGAAGACGGAGTGCGGGCGTAAGACTCGGAAGCGGGTTCCGGCTCGCTGGTGGCCCGGGCTTGCGCGGTTTCCGGTGCGGTGCTCGACTCGGCAGGCTGCGGCGCAGCGCTTTCGGTGCCGGAAGAGGCATCGTTACTCTTGATGCTGCGGCGCTTGGCGACGTTGACGGAGATGAACCCTGCGAGGAGTCCTGCTGCGCCGATGGCTGCCCAGATCATGAGCCCCACGTTGTTAGTGAGATCGGCTAGTGAAAATGGCGACGACATACCTGTCAAAACTATCCCCCGGAAAATTCTCTATGTTGAGACCTAAATTTCCTTACCGGCGGCATCTGCCTGCCGATAAGGAGTTCATCGTAACAGTCAATGTGTGACGTGCCCCAATCGAAAAATTGGCGTCACGGTGAGCTGTTCCGCTATAACGCTAGGTTGCAAAACCTAACGGAGCCGCAATCGAGGCGCAAGATCCCATCAAGGTTTTCACCTCGTTTTTCACCCATCTAGTTAGGGTGCCATATTACGAAGGCGTGGAACTGTCCACGACAGTTCCACGCCTTTCCAAAGTATGACGCAAGATTACGGGCGGCCCATTCCACGGTACGTCCAGCCGGCTTCCCGCCATGCGGCCGGTTCCAGGACATTTCGTCCGTCAATGATGTTCTTTTCACTCACCAGGGAGGAAACCGCCACCGGGTCTAGTGCGCGGTATTCCTTCCACTCGGTAAGCAGCACCAGTGCGTGGGCGTCCTGGATGGCATGCTCAGTCACCGGCTCGTAGCCCAGCTCGGGGAAACGCCCCTTGGCATTCTGCAGTGCTTCCGGGTCAGTCACCGTGACGGTGGCACCCTGAAGCTGCATCTGGGCCGCGGCGCTGAGTGCGGGGGAGTCCCTTACATCGTCGCTGTCCGGCTTGAAGGCAGCACCCAGAATGGTGATGCGTTTGCCTAGGAGCGAGCCGCCGCAGATTTCCCGCGTCATTTCCACTACTCGGGAGCGGCGGCGCATATTGATAGCGTCTACTTCTCGGAGGAACGTCAGCGCCTGGTCAGCGCCAGGCGAGCAGCTCCTTCACCGCAGGGGTGAGCTCGCGGACCATCTGCTGGTACACGGCGTCGTCACGGCGGTAGGGGTCCACCACATCGTCCTCGCCGGGGCCGGCCGGGTGGGCCGAACGCAGCCGCAGGGCGCGGGAGAGTGCCTCACGCCACCGCTCGGCCGCAGGAACCCCGGCATTGCCGTCGACGTCCGGAAGCAGCCGGGCCAGCTCACGCAGCGTGAACGTGCGGCGCAGCAGCCCGGGCGACAGTTCCATGACCTTGCTGCGGTGGTCGCGGGTCAGGGCCAGCACCAGGTCCTGGCCCTGCAGGATCTCCGGGGTGAGCTGGCGGGAGACGAATCCGCTGGGATCGCCGCCGAAGATGTTGACGAACCCGGCCACGTGCGGCTCAATCGGATGCCCCACCAGGGCGCCGGTGCCCGCGCTGCGGACCTCGAAGTCGCCCGGGGCCACGGAATCGAACCCGGCCTGGAGCAGGCGCTCGGCCATGGGGGAGCGGCAGATGTTGCCGGTGCATACGGTCAGGATGCGGAAGGGGGCAGTCTCTGTCATGTCCTCGGATCTCATATTGGAACGGCGGTGTGCACCGCGGTAAACCACAGCGCGCTAGCACCAGGCGAGCAGCACCGAGATTGAGACTACCCTGCCACTTCCCCCTGCCGGGCGCATGACTCACACGGCAGCTCCACCCGGAACGTACTGCCGGCACCGGGCCGGGAAGTGAGGCTAATCCGCCCGCCGTGCGCCTCCACAATGTCCCGGGTGATGCCAAGGCCCAGCCCGACGCCGGGAATGGCAGCCTTCTTCACCGCGGAGGAGCGGAAGAACCGGTTGAACACCTCAGACTGCTCCTCCTCGGTCATGCCCATGCCCTGGTCCTCGACCTCCAGTACTGCCTGCTCACCCTCGCGCCGCACCCGCACGGTGACCGTGCCGCCGTCGGGCGAGTACTTAATGGCGTTGGAGAGCAGGTTGTCCAGTACCTGCTGCACCCGCACCGGATCGAAGGATCCCCGCACCTCGTCCGCGGCGTCCAGCCGCAGCGTGATGCCGGAGGCAGACGCCCGGGGACGGAATGCCTCGGCCACGGATTCGGCCAGTTCGGCGAGGGCAAGGTCGCGGCGGTCCAGGTTGACGGAGCCCGACGCCGTGGTCAGCAGGTCCGAGACAATCACCAGCAGCCGCTCGGCGTTGCGCAGCGTCACCGTGAGCGAGCTGCGGAGTTCGGGATGCAGCCGGTCATCGTCCGAGTCCAGCGCCAGGTCCAGGTAGCCGATGATGGAGGTCAGGGGAGTGCGCAGTTCGTGCGAGACGCTGGCCACGAAGTCGTTCTTCGCCTGCAGCGCACGGAGCATATCCGTCACGTCGCTGAACGCCATGACGGACCCGTTGAACTCGCCCTGTTCGTCCAGCAACGGGCGGGCGGAGACGGCCAGCGCGCGCTGGCTGGGCCCGCGGCCCACGGAGACCAGGCAGTCGGAGAAGGTCTCCCGGCGCATGGCGCGGGCCATCGGCCGGTCCTCGGCCGGAAACTTCGTCACGCCGTCCTGCTCGAAGATCAGCAGGTCTGCTTCGGTGCACCCGCGGTCCGCGTCGCGTTCCCCGGCGGGCGGCAGCGCGAGTTCGTGGGTGGCCAGCTGGCGGGAGTTCATCAGCATGATGTGCCCGTCCTTGGCCAGCACAATAACGCCGACGTCGATCGCCTCCAGCACGGCGTCCAGCAGGTGGGCACGGCGCCGGCTGTCCTGCAGGCTGTTCTTCAGCGCCCTGTCCTTGGCCTGCAGGGCCTGCTGCTGGCCGTCCGCGGACAGGGTCATCACGGAGGCGGACTTGTGCACCAGCAGGTTGATTGCCGGAATGAGCAGCACGGCCGCGTAGTCCTCCAGCCGGGTGCTGCTGGCCAGAAGCGGAGGAGACCAGACGATCCCCAGCGATCCGGCAAGGGTCAGGAACGCGGCGAGGCGAGGCGCGAACCCGGACCAGGCGAGCCAGAAGACCGGGAACACCGAGAGCAGCACCGTGCCGATGATCTCGGGGCGCACCGCGTTGTAGAGGAAGCCAATGGCCACGAAGTCCAGGATGGGAATGATCCAGTACGCAGGCTGGAAGAACTTTTCCCAGTGGGCGGTGACGGCCAGCAGGGAGAGGACAACTACCAGGACCAGCCCTGTGAGGAACCCCGGATTGGTGAACGCGCCCGGTTTGATGATCAGCACCAGGGGCAGCAGCACGAGCACCGCGGTAAAGAGCGGCAGCTGACTCAGCGCTACCCGGAGGCGGAGACTCAGCTCGTGGAAATCCTTGTGAATACCAAGCAGGGATAGGGCCCTGCCCTTAAAGCTGGACACGGGGCCGCTACCTTGCAGTCTGAAACTTAATGGGGTCTTCAGCTTACCGTCCGAGGCTGTAAGATGCCCAAAAGAGTAGTAGCTTCTCTAGCTATCTCAGGGTCTCGCAGGACAGGAAAATCCGCATCAGTATGGAAACGCAGCGTGTAGCGGTCATTATCGAGGACGACAAAGACATCCGCGATTTGTTGCATGCGGTGCTGCAGCAGTCGGGTTTTGAAGTCCATGCCAGCCCCACGGGCTCCGAGGGCGTGGAAGCAGTTCGCACGCACAACCCCGCCGTGGTCACCCTGGACCTGGGCCTGCCGGACATCGACGGTTTTGAAGTCATCCGGCAGCTGCGCCTGTTCAGCGACGCCTACATTGTGATGCTCACCGCCCGTGCCGAGGAGCTCGATACCCTGATGGGCCTGGAAGCCGGCGCGGACGACTACGTCACCAAGCCCTTCCGCCCGCGCGAACTGCGCGCCCGCATCTCCGCCATGATGCGCCGGCCGCGCAAGGACACCCCTGCCGCAGTGCCCGGCACCGAAGCCGCCGCGCCGGCCGCCGTGCAGACCGGACTCCCGGCCGCCGCGCCGCAGCCGGCTGCTCCCGCCGCCGCCCCGCTGCCGCCCGAAGGCACCGACGTGTTCCGCCACAACGGCCTGGTGCTCGACGCCGGTACCCGCACCACCATGCTGGGCGGCCGCCACGTAGACCTGACCCGCACCGAGTTTGACCTGCTGCAGGCGCTGCTGGAATCCGGCCGCCGGGTGCGCAGCAAGACGGACCTGGTCCGCCGCCTGCGCGGCGAAGAGTACCACACCGGGTCCTACATCTCCGAGGCGGACGAGCGCACCGTGGAAGTCCATGTGGGCAACCTGCGCCGCAAGCTCGGTGACGACTCGCGCTCACCGCGCTGGCTGGAAACGGTCCGCGGCGTGGGCTACCGGCTGGCTCCCACCAGCGACGTCACGGTCTAGGCACCTGCCCGGGCGTGCCCGGGCTCCTCGGAGGCAGCGGCGTCGGGCGCTGAGGGCAGGGAAACGGTAAAGACCGTGCCCTCCCCGGGAGCGCTCTGCACCGTGATCTGCCCGCCGTGCGCCTCCACAATGCCCTTGCTGATTGCCATGCCCAGTCCGGCGCCGGGAATGCCGGCCCGGCGCACCGCCTCGGTGCGGAAGAACCGGGTGAAGAGACCGGACTGTTCCTCCTCGCTCATGCCCATGCCGGTGTCCGCGACGCTGAAGAGCGTGCGGTCTCCGGAGGTCCCGGCGCGCACCGTGACCGTGCCGCCGTCGGGCGTGTACTTCACCGCGTTGGAGAGCAGGTTGTCCAGCACCTGGCAGAGCCGGTTGGGGTCCGCGTAGACGCAGAGCTCCGGCGGCACCTCGCTGACCAGCTGCACCTTCCCTGCGCGGGCGCGCGGCCCGGCGGCCTGCAGCCGGTCCGCCACCAGCTCCGCCAGCGGCTGCCGCACGGGAGTGATGGTGCCGGATCCGCCGGCGGTGGCGAGCAGGTCCGAGACCAGCTGCAGCAGCCGGTCCCCGTTGCGCTGCGCCACCTCCAGCTGCGCGGCAATCCGCTCCGCGGGCACGAACGGGTCCTGCAGCGAATCCTGGGCCATCTCGAGGTAGCCCAGGATGGAGGTGAGCGGGGTGCGCAGCTCATGGGAGACGCTGGAAACGAAGTCGTCCTTGGTGCGCAGGGCACGGACCATGGCCGTGATGTCCGTGGAGGCGATCACCGAGCCGGTGACCCGGCCGTCGTCGTCGCGCAGGGTGCGGGCGGAAACGCTCAGCGCCATCCGGTTTTCCGGGCCGCCGGCCCAGAGCTGCAGGTCTTCGAAGGAACCCCGGAGTGCCCGGGGCACGGGGCGCTGTTCGGGCGGCAGGGGAGTGACGCCGTCGGCCTCAAAGACCTGCAGCACGCCGCCCGCCTGGTCCCGGGCGCGGATCCCGGCGTCATCCAAGATGATCTGCGCGGTGTTGCGGTGCACGTCCCGGCCGCGGGCATCCACCACCAGCACACCGACGCCAATAGCGTTCAGCACGCCGTCCAGCAGCTGCGCGCGGTGCTTGCTCTCCTCCAGCGCGGCTTCCAGCTCCGCGTCCTTGGTCCGCAGGGATTCGCGCCAGGTATCCAGCTCCAGCCGCAGCGCCCCGCACACGTAGGACACCACGCCCAGGATGGGCGGGACAAGGATGGGTGCGGCCAGGGATTCGCGCTCCACCGGACCATGGGAGGTGAAAACGGGGCTCCAGACAATCAGCAGTGCGCTGAGCACGGTAATTACGACGGCGGCGCGCGGCGCCACCCGGGACCACGCCATCCACGCCACCGGGAACAGCTGCACCAGGGAAACGCCGGTAATCAGGCCCTGCCCGCCGGAATAGAGGAAGCCGATGCCCAGCAGGTCCAGCAGCGGAACCGACCAGGTGCACCAGGCCGGCAGGCGTCCCCAGGGCAGGAGCCCGGCCACGGCGGTGGCGGCGGCGATGACGCTCAGTCCGGTGAGGATGCCGGGAGAGGTGAACAGCTGCGGGAACAGGGCGGTCCAGGCCAGCGCAATGCCCCCGAGCGTAACCACCAGGGGGAGCTGGGCGCAGAGAATCTGCAGCCGCGGGCTGAGCATGCCGAACCGCCGGTGAAAGTCCAGCGATGGCGGAAACCGCCACGTCCTCACCGACATTCTTCCTCTTCCCGCGTGCTGGTTTTTCTCAGGGTATTCCAGCATTGCCGCGGGTCAGCCGATGTGCGCGAAGATTACAGGGCGTGAAGCGCCTGTCCGAGTTCCGCCATGGTGTCCTGGCCGCACTTCTCCAGCGGTTCCAGCAGCGCCAGCAGGCCGGTGTGGTCCTCGCTGCGCACCAGGGTCTGCGCATCGGCGGCCAGACGGGCCAGTGTGTGCGCCCCGGCCATCTGGCTGGCGGTCTTGATGCTTAGAACCACGTCCATGGCCGCCGGAAAGTCCATGGTGCGCAGGGCGGCAACCAGGCGGGCGTAGCGGCTCTCCCACAGCCCGATGTAGTCGGCCACAAACTGCCGGGAGGTTCCCGGCCCCAGCTGGTCGCTCAGGTCCCGGAGCACACGCACTGACACGAGCCGGCGGGTGCCCGGGCGGTTATCCAAGGCGATCATGCCGCGCAACGGAGGCTGGCTGCAGCGCCGCAGGAGCGGTTGGCGCGTCCTGCCGGTGTGCGGGGATGGGGAGACAAACTGGTCCTCCTGGGGGGTGCGCTGCCTTTTGTGGAGGAGCGTGGGCCGATCATTGACTAAACCTTGACAGCCCAACCTCAGGAACGGACCCGGCGAAGGCTCAAGATCGCACAAATTCTCAGCTGGCTGGGCTTTTTGCTGTTAACGACGGACGACGCCGGCACCCAGGGCGGGTGCGGGGTCGTCGGCTGTGCGTTGCGGCGCCTTAGTCGGCGATGTAGAACAGGCGCTTGTTGACGAATTCGTCCATGCCCAGCGGACCCAGTTCGCGGCCGTAGCCGGAGCGCTTGACCCCGCCGAACGGGATGCCGGCGCCTTCACCCACACCGTTGACGTTGGCCATGCCAACCTCAAGCTGCGCGGCGACCTTCCGGGCGCGCTCCTCGTCGGTGGAGAAGACGACGCCGCCCAGGCCGTAGTCGGAATCGTTGGCGAGCTTGACGGCTTCCTCGTCGCTGTCCACCTTGTAGACCACGGCTACCGGGCCGAACAGCTCTTCGCGGTATGCGCGCATTTCCGGGGTGATGCCGGTGAGCACGGCCGGAGCCAGGTAGGAGGAGGGGCCGTCGGACAGGGTGCCGCCGGCGTGCAGGGTGGCGCCCTTGGACACAGCGTCCTGGATCTGCTCGGCCAGGCCCTCAGCGGCGGCGCGGGAGGACAGCGGACCGTAGGTGCCCTCGGCTGCCTCGGCCGGATCACCGGGCGTGAGGTCCTTGGCCAGGTTGGTCAGCTCGGCAACGAAGTCATCGTAGATGTCCTCGGCCACGATCATGCGCTTGTTGGAGTTGCAGGCCTGGCCGGTATTCTCCAGGCGGGTGGCCCAGGCGTTGGCGGCGGCTTCCTTGACGTCGTCGGTATCCAGCACCACGTACGGGTCCGAACCGCCCAGTTCCAGCACAACCTTCTTGAGGTTCCTGCCGGCCAGCTCGCCGATGATGGCGCCGGCCCGCTCGGAACCGGTCAGGGAGACGCCCTGGACGCGGGGATCGGCAATGATGTCCGCGATCTGGCCGTGGCTGGCAAAGACGTTCTGGTACACGCCTGCCGGAACACCGGCGTCGTCCATGATCTGCTGGATGGCCAGCGCTGATTTGGGGCAGGACTCGGCGTGCTTGAGGATGATGGTGTTGCCCAGCATCAGATTGGGAGCCGCGAAGCGGGCCACCTGGTAGTAGGGGTAGTTCCACGGCATGATGCCCAGCAGCGGGCCCACAGGCAGCTTCTGGATGACTGCGCGGCCGCCGCCGATGGCCTTGATCTCCTGGTCCGCCGCCAGCGAGGGGCCCTCGGTGGCGAAGTACTCGAAGATGTCGGTGCAGTACTCGGCCTCGCCCACGGATTCCGGCAGGGGCTTGCCCATTTCCTCCGTGATGATCGCGGCGAGCTCATCCTTGCGCTCGGTGAACAGCTCCGCGATGCGGGAGACGATCTTGCCGCGTTCCTCAATGGGAACCTCGCGCCAGGATTCGAAGGCGGCCTGCGACGCCGCCAGTGCGTCCTGGATTTCGGCATCGGTGGCCAGGGGGAACTCTTCGCCGGGTTCGCCTGTTGCCGGGTTGATGATCCGGTAGGACTTCGCCGATGTAGTGGAAGCGGTGCTCACGTCCGTACTCCTTACGCGTGTATATGGGTGCTTGCCATTCTGCCGGGAAAAGGTTGCTTAGGAAAGAAAATGCCGCATGGTGACGTGTTGTTGGGACCCCTGACGTACGGAATCCGTGGTTTTGACCCCGCTTGAGCTTCGGATTGCGTCGACGTTGAGGGACGCTTGCGGGTGCCTTGAGCTTTGACCGAATGTTTTCGGAACCCTGTGGGTAGACCGCCATTTTTCTTGCGTTCGGGGCAGCAAAGTATTTCTCAGCGGCAGGGAAAACCTTCCCAGGCCGAAAAGTCTCAGCCGCCCGACCGGGGCGCTGGCAACAGGAACAAGGGGAACACAATGAACAAGATGGCAAAAGGCGCACTGGCAACCGGCGTAGGCGTGGCACTGCTCCTCGGCGGCGGCGGAACGCTGGCCGTGTGGAACCAGACCGCAAACGCTTCGGCCGGCACGATCGCTTCCGGTGACCTGAAGCTCGCAGCCGGAACCGGTACCTGGACCAGCAACATGACCCAGGGCACCGTGAACGTAAGCTCCTACAAGATGGTTCCGGGAGAGAAGCTGACCTACGCCCAGGACCTCACCGTCACCCTGGACGGTGACCGGATCAATGCCAACCTGACGGTCAACGATGCAGTGGCCAAGGCCTTCAACAACGAAGCCAACATCACGATGGAATACAGCACCAACGGCACCACCTGGGTTCCGGCCACCTCCGGCACCACCGCCGTCCCACTGAACCTCGGCAAGGGCACCCACACGGTGAAGGCCCGGATCATCGTTGACTTCGCGAACATCCAGGCCGGCAACGCACAGGCCTCCACGAAGCAGACCCAGGCACTGACGAACGTGGCCTTCAAGCTCGAGCAGGTCGCTCCGACCGCTCCCACCCCGGCCCCGTAATACCAGCGCCACCTTGTTCTGACCCCTGGCTGTGCGCGGCGCACACGCTCCGCGCACAGCCTGTTCCCTGGAGGAATTCCGCATGAAGAGCCTTCGAGCACTGAAAGCTGCAGGACTTGTCCTCGCAGCCGTGGTGCTGGGACTCATGACGGTCCAGGGAAGCTACGCACTGTGGAACGCAGCAGTTTCGTCAAATGCCGGCACGGTACAGTCGGCGAACTTCAGCATCCTGGTCAACGGTGCGGAAATGACATCACTGACGCAGCCGGTGGCACTGAACCTGGCGGAAATCCGCCCGGGGGAGAGCACCTACACCACGGTAACGATCAAGAACAACACGGATGCCACCAGCGCCATGCGGGTAAAACCCACCGTCACGGCCGGGGCAGCCACCAACGGATTCGCCGGACACCTCACTGTCCAAACAGTAAGACTCCCTGCGGGCCAGACGTGCCAGACGGCCACCTACCCGCAGACCCCGGACCTGGGCGCCATTGACAAGGCGGCCACCGCGTCCATTTGTTTCAAGGCAACGCTGTCAGCAAACACTCCCGCCACGCTGCTGGGGAACGCCACTACAGTGCCCGTCACCCTCACCGTAAGCCAAATGCCCGCATGACCGCCCACCACCATGGACAGCAAAGGAAGCCACCATGTCACAAGGCCGCAGAAAAGCCGAAAAGCCTGCTACAGCCCTCAGCTTGGCCGGCACGGCGATCAGCTACCTCGCTCTGTGCATCACTGTCCTGGCGGCGCTGGCACTGGTCATCGTTCCGCTGCTCACGGGGTCCCAGACGTACAGCGTCCTGACCAGCTCCATGGCACCCAAGTACGCACCGGGCACGTTCCTGGTGGTCAAGCCGGTTCCGTTCGAGGAACTGCGGGTGGGGGACATCATCACCTACCAGATTGAGTCCGGCAAAGACACCGTCATCACCCACCGCATCACCAGCATCGGAGCCTCCCAGGACGGCGAAGTCCTGTTCACCACCAAGGGTGACAACAACTCCGTGGAGGACGAACTGCCCGTCCGCGAAGTCCAGGTGCGCGGCAAGCTGTTCTACGCCGTCCCGTACGTAGGCTTCGTTGCCAACAGCCTGGGCAATTCCAACCGCGGCGAAGTCGCCCAGTGGGGCGCCGTCGCCCTGATGGGATACGGCGTCGTCACCCTGGTCCGCGGCGCACTCGCCAAGAAGCGCCGCAGCGACTCGGAATCCGAAAGCGGCGGACAGACGCCCGGCGCCGGTGCGCCGGCCCCCGTCACGGGTCCGCTCGCCGCAGCACGCGGCTCCCAGGACCCGGTGGAGCACGACGACCCCGTCCTCACCGAGTGCGACTGCGACGCCCACGAGCACCTGCCCCGAACCCGCCGTCACGCCCGGGCACACGCCACCGTCTGATGCGCCACGAACCGAGCCGGCCCGGCCGGCGTCGCTGGCTCAGCGCAGCGGCGGTCAGTTCCCTGACCGCCGCCGCGTGCCTGGCCGGGATGCCCTCCGCGTCCGCTGCCGGCGACTACCTTCAGTTCAGCACCGACGGCCGCAACTACTCCACTGCCCTCCCGGGGCCCGTCTTCCGGGACTCGATTGTTTACGTCCCCGGCTCCACGGCCACGGCAGAGATCTGGGTGCGCAACAACAGCACCGACACCGCCTCCCTTACCTCCGCAGCGCTCATTGTGCGGTCGGATGAGGAGCTCATCGGCTACCTGGGGCTCCGGGCCGGTGACGGATCAGGGTTGACCTCCGGATCGACGCTCGGCAGCACCGGCAGCTGCACCGACGTCGACCAGTCCTGGCAGCTGAGCCCGGGACAGGACGTCCTCCTGAGCTTCGCCGTCGACTTCGCCGTGGAAGCGGGAAACGAAACGCGCAACCGCGACGCCGACTTCGACTTGGTCTTCCTGCTCGAGCCCCGCGTCGGCGAGGAATCCGCCCGGGCGGCATGCACCGCCGTCGGGCTTCCGGCTGGGCCAACGGTACCTTCGCCGGCGGATCCGGATTCGGTGGCGGGTTCGGATGCGGTCCCGGGTCCATGGCGGGAACGGGGCGAGGTTGCCATACTCGCCGGTACCGGGCGCACCGGGGACGCCGTCCCCGCCTTTACCGCACGGGAGAGCGTCCGCGCGGCGGCTGGGGCAGGGTCCCTGCCCAAGTCTGTGTCCAGGTCTGAGATTCCGCTGCCCTCCGGGTTTGCGAGCACCGTGGAGCCGGTCATCAGGTCACTGTCCGGTACGCTCCTCATAACGATGGGGGTCGTCTTCGCGGCGGCTGTGGTGCTGCGTCTACGGGAGAATCGCTATGAATAGGAAGCAGCGGGGGGCTGCAACGAAAGAGGAACAAGCCCGGGCCGAACGCGGCTGGTTTGACCGTCTGCGCTCGCAGCCGGGGTTCCGGACAGCATTCGTGGCATTCTGCCTCACCGTGGTCCTTGGCGTTGGAGCTCCGGCTGCCTATGCGCTGTGGAGTTCCACCGTGACTGCGAACGTGAACGTTCCTACGGCCAAGCCTCCGCTGCCTGGTCTGAGCGGCGATGTCCGGTGCGGATGGAACGGAATCCCGCTGTTCTCCAACGTCATAATCACGCAGCCTCGCCCGGCCGCGGCCCTTCCTGCAGGGGCGGTGACTATCATGATTATCGACGAACCGCGTGGCCAGAATACCTACGCGCTCACGACTTCCGGCTCTGTGCGGCTGGTCGACGTGCCTGGACTCGAGAACAGGCTGCGCTGGGGCAATGGGCTGACTATCTCGATGACAACTGCCTATGTTAGCGGCCCGGCGCCCGGACACCTGGAGTCAATTGACGCATCGAGAATTCTTGAGCAAGCGGCGCAAGCGCCCTCGTCAACTAATGCCTACTACTACAGCTCGTTCCTTTGTAATCCCCTCTAAGCGTTTCCCTCCGAAGTCCTTACACAGCAGGATCACGACCCCCGCTTAGCGGCGCCTGGACCTTGGCGCCGTCGCAAATCCCCCCAGTGCACCGTCGGCGCCCCTACCGCGGGCGGTGCGACCAGCTCGAATAAGGTTCACGTTGCAGCAAACCCCCACCCCCCAGCTCCCTGAAAACCCACAACTTAATCGAAAGCCCGGATGGTTCGCACGTCTGCGCGCACAGCCGGGATTCAAGACAGCAGTTGTGGCCTTTTGCCTGACTGCCGCCCTCGGCTTAGGAGTGCCCGCAGCGTACGCGCTGTGGAGCTCTTCGGCGTCGTTGAATCTGCAGGTCCGCACCGCCGCGCCGCCCGGACCGCCCCTGCCGCCGGGGACGTCCCTGATTACAGCGCAGCCTGCCTATGCCGACCGGCCCGGTGCTGTTTCCGGACTCACCTGCGCTCCGCTGCTCAGCCACGAGCAGATGATGAACAACAAATTTGCTGATGTCCGTTTCTCCTGGCCCGCAGCCACAGGTGCCACCAGTTATGTGATCTCCATCCGGAACAACACCGGTACCTACAGTTACGACAGGTCCCAGACGGTCACTGCGCCGGAGTCTGTTTTCCGGTTCGAGCGGCAGCTGTCCAAGGACAACGGCGACCAGCAGGCCGGGGCCACGCCGTTCTACTCCAGGTACGCGGTCCGTGTTCTGCCTATGAAAAACGGCGTACCGGGGGATCCGCTGTACCGGACCTACCAGTACGAGCACCGCAACGGGAGCAACTGTCACGAGGGTGACTCGGGAACTGCTTCACCGACGGGGAGCATTGTTCCGCTGACCTGTACGCCCCTTGACTGGAACAGTGCCAGCACTCACTCCGAGCAGGCACTTTCCTGGCCACGGGCTACGGGCGCCACAAGCTACTCCGTGATGATCAAATCCAATACCGGCAGCGCCGGAGCCGAATCAACGGTCACCGGGACTACCGCGGCGTTCCGTGTGACGCCCAAGGCGGAGGCTGGATCCCCGCTCCTGGGTGATTACACCGTCCGGGTCCAGCCCATGAACGGCACCGCCGCCGGGGACCCGGTATACCGCACCTACCGCCTGGGGCAGAACTACCACGGCTGCTGGTGAGTTGCTGGGGGTGCGGTTCAGTTCCGAGCTAACCTTCGGGGAGATATTGCCGTTAAGAGGTTCCTGGCAACAACTCTCGGGGAGATAACGCCGTTGAGAGGACCTTGGCAGCAACCCTCGGTGAGATAACGCCGTTATGGCTGAGCCAAAGGGGCGTTATCTGCACACTCGTTGTGGAAACATGCCTCTAAAGGGCGTTATCTCCCCGAAGGTTTCGATCCGGAGCGCAGACCGGGGGAGCCGCAGGCACCGAAGGCCCGCAAGAACCAAGCCTCGCCGAAGAAACCTACAGCCCGGAATTCCCCTTGCCCTCCTGGAACACGTCGGGGATGCCGTCGTTGTCCTCATCCAGCCGTTCGGCCTCCTCCAGCACCGCGTAGCGGCGGTTGCGGATGGTCAGCAGAATTGAGGCAAGGACAGCAGCCAGCACGGACGCCGTGAGGATCGCAATCTTCGCATCCTCGTGATGCGAGGAGCCAAGCTCGAAGCTGAGGTCATTCACCAGCAGGGAAACCGTGAAGCCGATGCCGGCGAGGATGCCGATGCCGGTCAGATCCACCCACCTCACGGACTTGTCCAGGGTTGCCTTGGTGAAGAAGGTCAGCACCCAGGTGGTCAGCAGTACACCGATCGGCTTGCCCAGCACCAGAGCAGCAACAATGCCCACGGCTACCGGATCGGTCAGCGCGCGGCCCAGGCCCTCGAAGCCGCCAATGGCGACGCCGGCGGAGAAGAACGCGAAAGCGGGCACCGCGATTCCCGTGGAGATGGGGCGGAAGCGGTGCTCAAAGATCTCGGCCAGGCCGGGCTTGTCCTCGTTGTGGGGGAGGGTTCCGCCGGACGGATCGCGGCGAAGCACCGGCACAGCGAAGCCGAGGAGCACACCGGCCACGGTCGCGTGGACTCCGGAGGCGTGCATCAGGATCCAGACGGCCACAGCCAGCGGTGCGAGGAACACCCAGAACGCCCAGGGCCGGGTGCCGAAGAGGCGCGGGGCCCGCTGGACCAGCAGGGTGAAGAGCGCCAGCGGAATCAGCATCAGGCCCAGCATCAGCAGGTTCACGTCTTCGGAGTAGAACAGCGCGATGATGGTGATCGCAATCAGGTCATCGACCACGGCCAGTGTCAGCAGGAAGATGCGCAGCGCCGTGGGCAGATGGGAGCCGATCACGGCCAGCACCGCCAGCGCAAAGGCGATGTCCGTCGCCGTCGGAATGGCCCAGCCGCGCATGCCGTCAGCCCCGGTGGCCACCTGGATGCCCACATAGATCAGGGCCGGGATAACGACGCCGCCAAAGGCAGCTGCCACCGGCACGATCGCCTTGCTGATCTGCCTCAGATCACCGGCAACGAATTCCTTCTTGAGCTCCAGTCCCACCAGGAAGAAGAAGATGGCCAGCAGCCCGTCGGCCGCCCACGCGCCCACGCTGAGCTCAAGATGCCAGGGTTCGTAGCCGAACGTGAAGTCGCGGACGGAGAAGTAGCCTTCCGACGCCGGCGAGTTGGCCCAGATGAGGGCCGCCACCGTGGCGATGAGCAGCAGGATGCCGCCCACGGTTTCCTTGCGCAGGATCTCGCCGATGCGCAGGTGCTCGCTGTAGCTGGACCTGCCGAAAAAGACTTTGGTGGATCCTGAGGGCTGTTGGTTTGGCTCGTTTGAGGCCATGTAGGGAGGCTCCTAAAGGGTAAGCGGGTACGGGAAAGCTGCTGCCGACCAGACTTCCCGGCTCACCATCCCCAGATTACTCCTGCGCTGCGGCCCGGGGATGGGGCCGCAGCGCCCAAAACTAGCCGATCAGGCCGCGGATACCGATGACGGCGGTGGCCAGCGCGAAGATCATGGCGGTGCTGATCATCATCAGGTTGTTGGTCATATACCGGGTGGCGGCACCGTTGGCGTCACGCGCCTGCGGGTCCTTCAGGACGCGCTTGAGGAAAACGGGCCAGACCATGAGCGACCACAGACCGGCGATGACCAGGACAAGGGCAAGCGGGGTGGGAAGATCCACGAAAAGACTCCTATTTGGGGGCGGCGGCTAGTTGTTTTCGATCCACTTGCCGGCCTGGGCCGCCTGGATGGTCAAAGCCTTGCCGATCATCGGCTCGGCGGCCTTGGCGATCTTGTCCCCGAGGAACGGAATGGAGGAGGAAACGGAACCTTCGACGTCCACGCGGGTACCTTCGGCCAGGGCCACCAGACGCTGCACCGCGGCAACCTTCAGCGGCACGCCGCCCACCGACAGGTCTACGGACGCGGTGCGTGAGCCGTCAGCGGCCGGAGCCTCCCAGTTTTCCTTCTGGGTGACGGTCAGGGAGGAGCCCACAAGCTTCTTGGCCATGTCCGGCAGCCGGTCGGTGGGGATCTGGCGCACAGCGGTGAGCGTGAACGGGCCGGAGGTATCGCCGTCGACCGTCAGGGACACCAGGGAACCGCCAACGTGCTCGCTGATGCTGCGGACAAATCCTTCGTCGGTGAAGGTCTTGGTCAGCGTCGCGGCGTCGTAGGGCAGGGTAGTGGAAGCAGACAGGGCCATGGGGTCCTCCGGTAGGGAAATATGCGGCAGGTCCGGTATTGCGCACCGGACCCGCCAAACATCCTAGTCTTTCCCGTCACCGGTCCCCAACGCGACGGTACGCGCGGCCTAGGGAATGCGCACGCACCCTACGGCCTGCATGGCCGAGTCCTCCAGGACCAGGGAGTTCCCGGAGGCGTTGTCCGGCACCACAAACGGCACCGTTACCGTGGCCGATGCCGAGCCGTCGGATTCAGTGGTGAAGTCCAGGGCCACGCTGGCGTTCGGGTTGTCGCCGCTGCCCTGATGGACGTACTCCGGCCCGATGTCCCCGGGTTCCTCGGCACAGGGGCCCTCATGCAGGACGGCCGAGTACGCGACGCCGGACGGGAAATCCTGCACCTGCATATCGAACGTGGTGTCCATATCCGTTTCGGAGACGGTCAGCTCGGCTGCGGCTCCCTCGGGGATCAGGGCCTCAGTGTTCGAAGTGGGGTACGACGCCGCTATCGCGTTTTCGCACCAGGGCCCGAAGGCGCCCTCAATCACTCCGCCGGACAGCGGCGTCGGGGAGGTGTCCGGGCAGCGGTCGGCGGCGACGGTGCGGCCCGGTCCGGCGGCCTGGCAGGAGGACGACGTCGCTTCCGGTCCGGTTTGGCAGTCGCTGCTGAGGGAAGACGACGCCGACGACGCGGCGTTGTTGGCGGTGTCCTCCTGGTTCCCGGCGTTCGCGCACGCGGTGAAGAACAGCGCGACGGCGGTCAGCGCCGTGAGCAGGAACAGTTTTCTGCTGGTGGGTCCCGGTGTGTGTCCCATGGGGCAGGCCTCCGATGCGCTGGGTAAGGCAGGTCCAGTGATGCCCTGTGCCACTCCAGCGTGGCAGTCGGTGCCGTGAAAGGGAACAGTCGGGCGCCCCGGACGGGCGGGAAACCTAGCCGAAGCTGCGGGCTTTGGAAAGGGTGCATGGGCATATTCGGCACAGTTCCGCTCCGCCCTGTTAGGAGGCCAAAACACTGCCATAGCATCGCGGCACGGCTTGTGCCTCGGGGGCGGCGCGCAGCAGGCCATTTCATTCACTCGCACTCTTAGGGGAACGATGAAACTTAGCAAATCCATGCGCGGTGCTGCCCTGGCGGCCACCGTTGTCCTCGCACTGTCAGCCGGGGCGCCGGCCGCCTTCTCCGCGGAGCTGAACTCCGGCGGCAAAGGCGGCCAGGGGTCACAGCAGGGCCCGGGCAAGAACTACGGCAAGCCGGGACAGGGCAAACCCGGAGCCGGACACGGGAAGCCGGGCAGCGGGCACGGTAAGCCGGGCAAACCCGGGAAACCCGGCCACGGCCCGGGAAAGCCCGGCCATCCCGGCAAACCGGGCAAGTCCGATTCGGAGAAGCTGCGGGACAAGGTGACCATCAACGGCGTCTACTCCCACCTGCAGGCCCTGCAGAACGCCGCGCCCTACAACGGCGGAAGCCGCGCCGCCGGAACCCCCGGCTACGAGGCCGGAGCACAGTACGTGGAACGCCAGCTCCGCAAAGCCGGCTACCAGCCGTTCCGCCAGCCGTTCACCTACGAGCAGTTCGTCCTCAACGGTGAGCTGCTGGAACAGGTCTCCCCGGATGCCGTCGAATACGAAGCCGGAACTGACTTTGTGACCATGAGTTACTCCGGTCCGGGAGACGTGACAGCCGAGGTGACCGTGGTCGACGTGAACCTGGAAGGCGAGCGGGCCAACACCTCCGGCTGCGAGCCCGAGGACTTCGCGGACTTCACCCCGGGCAACATCGCCGTGATGCAGCGCGGCACGTGCGCGTTCTCGGTAAAGGTGGACAACGCTGCGGCCGCTGGCGCCTCCGCCGCCGTCGTCTTCAATCAGGGCGTGATTCCCACGGAAGACCGCACCGGCCTGCTCAACGGAACGCTGGGCGGCGTGACATCCTCTATTCCGGCTGTTGGCACCACCTACGCGGTGGGCGAGTCCCTGGCCGGGACCGAAGGCGCCACCCTGCGTGTGGCGGTGGATTCGGAAGTCCGGCAGACAGAAACGTTCAACGTCATCGCAGACACCCCCAAGGGCGATCCGACCCGGCAGGTCGTCGTCGGCGCCCACCTTGACTCCGTTGCGGAGGGGCCCGGAATCAATGACAACGGCAGCGGCACCGCGGCCATTCTGGAGACCGCCATCCAGCTCGGCAAGGGCGGCAAGTTCAAGCTGGAAAACCAGGTCCGGTTCGCCTTCTGGGGAGCTGAGGAAGACGGGCTGCTGGGTTCGACCGAATACGTGAACCAGCTGGATGAAACAGGCCTTGCGAACACCCTGCTGAACCTGAACTTCGACATGCTCGGATCGCCGAACTTTGTCCGGTTCGTCTATGACGGCAACGGTGATGCCTTCGGCGACGACACCGAAGACGCCGGGCCCGTGGGTTCGGACGTCATTGAAGGAGTCTTCGAGGACTACTTCGCCTCGCAGAACCTGCCTACGGCTCCTACGGAGTTCGACGGCCGGTCGGACTACCTGGCCTTCATCGAGCAGGGCATCCCCGCCGGAGGCCTCTTCACCGGAGCCGAAGGCGTGAAGACAGCAGAGGAAGCGGCGATCTTCGGCGGAACCGCCGGTGAACCCTACGATCCCTGCTACCACGCTGAGTGCGACGACCTGGGTAACATCAGCAAGCAGGCGCTCGCAGAAATGTCGGACGCGGTGGCACACACCACGCTGACGTTCGCCCAGACCGACGCGGACATCCGCGGCGGCGACGGAGTGTCCTCGGCACGGGCGCTGCCCTCGGCTCCCGCCACCCAGGGGCCCACCTACAAGGGCCACGAGGCCCTGCGCTAGACCAGCATCACCCGCACCCACTCAGGGGGAGGCCGTCCGCAGGGGACGGCCTCCCTTTGTGTGCGTGCCCCGCCGTCGGCACCGCGCGTGCCCCGCCGTCGCGCGCCTCTGCCATCTCGGCGGGAGGGGAGAGAGATGAAAAAGGGGCGACTTCGCTCTGAGCGGGATGCACGGTGCACGGATACCGGCAGCGGGTAGGCTGGAATTACCTACCCGGGGTTGATTGCCAGCTTCGGGTTCTTGCGTTGCCTGCCCTGAAGGAGATATCCCCGCAATGAGCCTGAACGGTCTGCGCGCCGCCCTCACCGAGGACAAGTCCTACGCCCGCCTGCGGGCGCACGCGGCGCGGGTTCCCGCCAAGCGCAGCCAGGACCTGGAGATCGGTGCGCCGCAGGGAATGCGGGCCGCGCTGCTGGCGGAAATGGTGGACGGCTTGGCTGAAGCGCACGACGCCGGCACCGGCGCCGGGAGCGACGGCGCACCTCCCGTGGTCCTCGCCGTCACCGCCACCGGCCGCGAAGCCGAAGACCTCGCCGCAGCCCTGCGCTCCTACCTGCCGCTGGCGGGCATCGAAGAGTTCCCCAGCTGGGAAACCCTGCCGCACGAGCGGCTCTCACCGCGCTCGGACACCGTGGGACGCCGCCTCTCCGTGCTGCGCCGGCTCGCGCACCCGGAAAACCACCCCATCCAGATCGTGGTGGCTCCGGTCCGCGCCGTGGTGCAGCCCCTGGTCAAGGGCCTGGGCGACCTGCAGCCGGTCTCCCTGGCCGTGGGGGACGAGCGCCCGTTCGACTCCGTGGTCAAAGCGCTCGCCGACGCCGCCTACGCCCGCGTGGACATGGTCTCCCACCGCGGCGAATTCGCCGTGCGCGGCGGTATCCTGGACGTCTTCCCGCCCACCGACGACCACCCCATCCGCATCGACTTTTTCGGCGACGAGGTGGATTCGATGCGCTGGTTCGCCGTCGCGGACCAGCGCACCCTCACCGGCGAGCACGTGATCCACCCCAAGGAGCTCTACGCCCCGCCCTGCCGGGAACTGCTGATCACCCCGGACGTCATGAGCCGCGCCGCGAAGCTGCAGTCCCAGATGCCGGCCGCCGCGGACATGCTGGAGAAGATCGCCGGAGGCATCGCCGTCGAAGGCATGGAATCCCTGGCACCGGTGCTGGTGGATGAAATGGTGCCGCTGATGAGCCAGCTCCCGGCCGGCTCCATCTCCGTGGTGATCGAACCGGAGAAGGTCCGCGCCCGCGCCCACGACCTTGAATCCACCAACGAGGAATTCCTCGCCGCCGCGTGGGCCACAGCGTCCGACGGCGGTGCGGCGCCGGTTGATCTCTCCGCCGGGCTCAGCGCGGACCTGGAAGCTGCCAGCTTCCGCTCCCTGACGGACACCCGCTCCGCGGCCGTGGCCAACGACGTCGCCTGGTGGGCCATCACGTCCTTCAACCCGGACGACGAGACCGTCCTGGACATCGACACCCTGACCATCAACGCCCGCGAACCGCGCGGCTACAAGGGCGACGTCGCAGAGATGATGGAGTTCATCGGCTCCCGGATCCGGGACCAGTGGCGGCTCGTCGTCGTCACCGAGGGACCCGGCCCGGCCTCCCGCATGGCCGAACTGTTCCACGACAATGAGATCCCCGCCGCCCGCGTGGAGTCCCTGGATTCGGCGCCGCAGCCGGGCATCATCGAGATCACCACGGCCAGCGCCGGACGCGGCTTCGTCTTTGACAACCTGAAGATGGGCCTGCTCACCGAGGCGGACCTGCTGGGCCGGGCCAGCACCTATTCCACCAAGGACATGCGGAAGATGCCCTCCCGCCGGCGCAACGCCGTCGACCCCCTGCAGCTGCAGGAAGGCGACTTCGTGGTGCACGAACAGCATGGTGTGGGCCGGTTCGTGGAACTGCTGCAGCGGGCCACCGGCGCCGGAGTGAACAAAACCGTCCGCGAATACCTGGTGCTGGAATACGCGCCGTCCAAGCGCGGGGCGCCGGGGGACCGGCTGTTCGTGCCCACAGACCAGCTGGACCAGATCACCCGCTACGTCGGCGGGGAAACCCCGGTGCTGTCTAAGATGGGCGGCTCCGACTGGGCGAAGACCAAGTCCCGGGCCCGCAAGGCCGTCAAGGAAATCGCCGGGGAACTGATCCGTCTTTACTCCGCACGCATGGCATCCAAGGGGCACGCGTTCGGTCAGGACACCCCGTGGCAGCGCGAGCTGGAGGAGGCGTTCCCATATGTGGAGACGCCGGACCAGCTGACCACCATCAACGAGGTCAAGGCGGACATGGAACGCGAGATTCCCATGGACCGCCTGGTCTCCGGCGACGTGGGCTACGGCAAGACCGAGATCGCGGTGCGCGCTGCGTTCAAGGCCGTGCAGGACGGCAAGCAGGTGGCAGTGCTGGTGCCGACCACGCTTCTGGCCCAGCAGCATATGGAAACCTTCACCGAACGTTTCTCCGGTTTCCCGGTGCGCGTCGCCACGCTCTCCCGCTTCCAGACCGCCAAGCAGGCGAAGGAAGTCATCGAAGGCGTGCTGAACGGATCCGTGGACGTCATCATCGGCACGCACCGGCTGCTCTCGCAGGAGGTCCAGTTCAAGGACCTCGGTCTGGTGATCGTGGATGAGGAGCAGCGCTTCGGCGTCGAACACAAGGAAGCGCTCAAAAAGCTGCGCACCAACGTGGACGTCCTGGCCATGAGTGCGACGCCGATTCCCCGGACACTGGAAATGTCCCTGACCGGCATCCGGGAGACCTCCACCCTGGCCACCCCGCCGGAAGAACGGCACCCGGTGCTGACCTACGTGGGCCCGTACACGGATAAGCAGGCCTCGGCCGCGATCCGCCGCGAACTGATGCGCGAAGGTCAGGTGTTCTTTGTGCACAACCGGGTCTCCTCCATCGACAAGACCGCCGCGCACCTGCAGGAGCTGGTCCCGGAGGCGCGCATCGCCGTCGCGCACGGGCAGATGAGCGAAGCGAAGCTTGAGCAGATCATCGTGGACTTCTGGGAGAAGCGGTTCGACGTGCTGGTGTGCACCACCATCATCGAAACCGGCCTGGATATCTCCAATGCCAACACCCTGATTGTGGACCGGGCGGACCACTTTGGCCTGTCCCAGCTGCACCAGCTGCGCGGACGCGTGGGCCGCGGACGGGAACGTGCCTACGCGTACTTCCTGTACCCGTCGGAGAAGCCGCTGGGCGAGACGGCGCTGGAGCGGCTGAAGGCCGTCGCTGCGCACAACGAACTCGGCGCCGGCATGCAGCTGGCCATGAAGGACCTGGAGATCCGCGGTGCCGGCAACCTGCTGGGCGGGGAGCAGTCCGGGCACATTGCCGGCGTCGGCTTCGACCTGTACATCCGGCTGGTCGGCGAGGCGGTGGCGGACTTCCGCGGTGAGGCCGAGGAGAAGGCAGCAGAGATGAAGATCGAGCTGCCGGTCAACGCGCACCTGCCGCACGACTACGTGCCGGGGGAGCGGCTGCGACTGGAGGCCTACCGCAAGCTGGCTTCCGCGCTGACGAACGAGGCGATCGACGAAGTCCTTGCCGAGCTGGTGGACCGCTACGGCGAACCGCCGCAGGAAGTGAA
>JBELYP010000009.1:0-58800 GCA_040273995.1 Arthrobacter sp. | reverse complement strand
GTCCAGGAAGAAGATGAGGTCCTGGTGGTCATGCAGGGCGGCAAGGTTGTCCGCTCCGCGGTATCCGGAGTTCCCGCCAAGGGCCGCGACACCATGGGCGTCATCTTCGCCAAGCCGGACAAGAACGACCGCATCATTGCGGTGGCCCGGAACTCCGAGCGCGACCTCGCAGTGGATGCAGACGAGGACGAGGCCGCAGCCGACGGCGAGTCTGTGGAGGCATCTGTGGATGAAGTACCGTTGTCTACAGACGAAACGGCTGGGCGAGACGCGCAGTCTGCTGAAGATGGAGGTAGCGAGTGAGCTCGACCAACTCTAACGCCAGGTCCGGCGGCGGTCCGCGGGTAAAAACACCCGCGCGGCCCGCCCAGCGGCCTGGGACGGGTCAGAGCGCGCCGGGGAACAACAGGCAGCCGCTGGTCAAGCCTGCGCCCAAGGCAAAGGCCCGCAAGGCCCGCCTGCTGGTGAGCAAGGTCGACCCCTGGTCGGTCCTGAAGATGTCCTTCCTGCTCTCTGTAGCGCTGGGCGTGGTAACGGTTGTAGCCGCGATCGTACTGTGGTCGGTGCTGAACCTCACCGGCATTTTCGACGAGGTCAACCGCCTGCTGGGTGAAATCGCCGGATCTGAAGCCGGCGGCTTCGACCTCCGCGAGTTCGTGTCCCTGGGACAGGTTGTTTCTTTTGCCACGATCATCGCCGTCGTAAACGTCCTGCTACTCACCGCCCTGTCCATGCTCTCGGCTGTGCTTTATAATATTGCCTCCACGCTGGTGGGCGGCATAGGCGTCACCCTCACGGACGACTAATAAACCCGTTTCTTCCGGCGCGGGCATAGCGCCCGCGCCGGAAAAGAACCCGGATTTGGGGAACTGGGCGAGGGTACGGTAGAGTCTTATCTCGGCCCGGTGAGGTATCGGGGCGTATAGCTCAGGCGGTTAGAGCGCTTCGCTGATAACGAAGAGGTCCCAGGTTCAAGTCCTGGTACGCCCACGGAAGACCATGCAATGGTTGACCACAACGGCAAGGAGACACTGTGAAGAAGTTGTTCGCAATCGCAGCAGCTGCAGCAGCAGGAGTCTTCGCCTTCCGGAAGTGGCAGGAAACTGCCGCGGAGAAATCCGTCTGGAAGGCCTCAACCGACAAGGTTGAGTAGCTCCGCCAGGAACGGCCCAGTTTGACCACTGTCTCAGGTGGGATATACTGGTGAAGTTCCAAATTCGGGGGCATGGCGCAATTGGTAGCGCACCTGCTTTGCAAGCAGGGGGTTCGGGGTTCGAGTCCCCGTGCCTCCACCGAAAGAAAGTCCCGGCCACAGCGGCCGGGACTTTCTGCGTTAACTCCCCGGTTGCCACAGCACATGGGAACGCCGGTCCCGACACAAACCAAGCGGCTGCGCACGGCGCGCCCGCTGAACGGTCCCCGGGGAATAACCTCAGGGAATGACCTTCTTCCTCGCCGTGATCGGCGTGCTGGGCGTCTCTGCGTCCGGACCAATAATGGCCGCAACGGCGGCTCCAGCCCTGGCTATCGCATTCTGGCGCAACGCCCTAGGCGCCGTCATCATGGGCGTTCCCGCCGGCCTGCGCGGCAGGGACCAGTTCCGGAACCTGAAAAGCAGCGAACTGCGCTGGACAGCCTTGGCTTCACTCGCCCTGGCCCTGCACTTCGCCTGTTTCATCACCGCCCTGCAGCTCACCTCCGTCGCGGTGGCGACCGCTCTGGTCTGCCTGCAGGCGGGCTGGATTGCATTGTTCGATGTTTTTCGCGGGCACCGGGTAGCCCCAAAGACCCTTGCCGGGCTGGTTATCGCCTTTGCCGGCGTCCTGGTGATTACCGGATTCGACCTGGGGCTCTCCCCCGAAGCGCTCCTGGGAGACGCTCTGGCAGTGGCAGGAGGCGCCCTGGCAGGCCTGTACACCATAGCCGGCGGCAAAGCCCGGCGGACCATGTCCACGGGCACATACACCACGCTGTGCTACGGCTCGTGTGCCCTCATCCTGGCAGTGCTGTGCATCGCATTCCAGCAGCCCGTCATTGGGTTTTCCCCGGCTGCCTGGGCCGGGATCCTGGGCGTTACCGTAATGGCCCAGCTGCTGGGCCACACCGTCTTCAACCACCTGCTGGCCGTCATCAGCCCGCTGGTGGTTTCCATGATCATTCTGCTTGAGATCCCCGGGGCTGCGATTCTTGCCGCGGTTTTCCTGGGGGAGGAGCTGCCCGGCGGCACCTACGCAGGCCTGGCGGTAATCCTGGCAGGCCTCGCCGTCGTAGTGCTGGGGCAGGCGGGGAAGAAAGCAGTGCAGCCGCCCTCAGAGAACGAGGATCCGCTCCCCCCTGCTCCGCCGGCGCTGGGCGGGGACGTGGACCGCTGACTTAACGCCAGAGGGACCGGATGCCCTGCGGCATCCGGTCCCTCTGTGGCTGAAACGGCAGTGCGCCGGATCAGGCCTTACTTCTGCGGCTTGTCCGCCTTGGAGCCGGCATGGGCGCCGCCGGTCTTGGTGGCGGCTGCGTCCTGCGTCTTCTTTGCTGCTTCGCCGGCCTTCTCAGTAGCCTTGGCGGTGCTGGAAGCAGCAGCTTCCTTCACGTTCTCCGCGGCGTCCTTAGCCTTCTGTGCAGCGGTGGCTGCCGTGTCCTTTGCCTGCTCAACAGGGGTTTCAGCTGCCTTGGGAGCGGGCTTGGCCTCTGCGGCCGGCTTTGCCTCAGCGGCGGGAGCGGCCGGCGCCGGGGCGGGGACCGGAACGGAAGGCTGGGTCTGTGCCGGGGCGGGGGTCTTCCACGGGTCCTCAACCGGACGGGAGGCGCGCCAGGCAGCAACGGCAGCAACCACAGCGGAAGCAACAATGCCAAAGACAAGCCAGCCCTTGCCGCCGCTCTTGCTCTTGCGGGCTTCCTTGGCAGCCTTGGCAGCAGCCTTGCGGGCCTGCTTCAGCGCCTTCTTGTTGCCGGTTGCCTTGGCCACGGCGGTCTGCACCGGAACAGCTGCGGTGCCCAGACCGCGGGAGACAGAGTCCGCTGCATCACCGATGCGGGTGGACAGGGTGGGAATGTAGCTGTCCACAACCTTGTCCTTGGCATGGGTCAGGGCCGGAGTTGCCTTGTCCAGGGTGGTCTGGATCTTGGGCGCAGCGTCGTCGACAACCTGGCTGATCCTGGGACCAACCTTCTGCAGACCGTCCTGCAGCCGCGGGGTCACAACAGCAACGCCGTGCGAAATCTCGTCAGCTGCGCGCTTGAGTCCGTCCTGGATCTTCGGAGAGGCGGTTTCAATTCCCTTTTCGATGCGGGGAACTGCCCATCCGACGGCGGCCTCTACTTTGGGGGTTGCCCAGTCACGCGCCGTTTCCACGCCTGCGGTGACATTCGCTTCGAAGTCACGGGCAATGCGGTCCTTCTTGTTCAAAACTACCTCCCAGGATAGTGACGGTTCAGCCTTAGCCTACGTGGAATGCCGGTTCTGTGCTATCAGAGCCCCTCTGGCCGGGCGATTTTCACTGTGCGCTGAACAGGGCGATTTCCAGCCGCCTGTAAGGCCGTCATGGAAGAATGAGGCGTATGACTGCTATTCCTACCGCAAAAGCAACCGTCCACACGTCCAAGGGCGATATCCGGATCAACCTCTTCGGCAACCATGCCCCGAAGACTGTCCGCAACTTCATCGGCCTGGCCACCGGAGAAATCGAATGGACCGATCCGGCTACCGGTGAGAAGACCAGCCGTCCGCTCTACGACGGAACCATCTTCCACCGCATCATCAAGGACTTCATGATCCAGGGCGGAGATCCCCTGGGCCGCGGCACCGGCGGACCGGGCTACCAGTTCGACGACGAAATCAGCCCGGACCTGGACTTCACCGAGCCGTACAAGCTGGCCATGGCCAATGCAGGAATCCAGATGGGCCGCGGCACGAACGGTTCGCAGTTCTTCATCACGTCGGTTCCCACCACCTGGCTACAGGGCAAGCACACCATCTTCGGTGAAGTTGCCGACGACGAGTCCAAGGCCGTCGTTGACGCACTCAACGCGGTCCAGACTGATATGCGGGACAAGCCCACCGAGGACGTTGTCATCAACAGCATTACCGTCGAGCAGCTCTAGCAGCTTCGCCGGAAACCCCGGCCGGCCTTGCCGGCCGGGGTTTACTCCTCTAGAAATTCCTGGAGCACACACACCATGTCCTACGGAGTACCAGCCGAATCGCAGGCACACGAAGTGCCTGTCTGCCCGCGGCATCCTGACCGCGTCAGCTACATACGGTGCCAGCGGTGCGGCCGGGCAGCGTGCCCGGAGTGCCAGCACACCGCACCGGTCGGGATCCAGTGCGTGGACTGCTTCCAGGAGAGCCGCCGGCAGACGCCCGCCTACCGGACCCCGTATGGAGGTGCCGTCCGCGCCGGCAAACCGGTAGTGACCATCACCCTTATGGCGCTGTGCGGAGCGGCCTACGCTCTGCAGTGGCTGGTCCCGGGCTTCATGGAGCTGTTGTGGTTCGCTCCTGTGTACGCGCAGATCGAACCGTGGCGCATGCTGACCGCAGCGTTCCTCCACTCCCCCGGGTTCATCTTCCACATTGCCTTCAACCTGTATGCGCTCTGGCTTCTGGGCAGGTCCCTGGAGCCGCTGCTGGGGCGGTTGCGTTTCACCCTGCTCTACCTGGTCTCCGCACTCGGAGGCTCCATTGGGGTACTGCTCCTCTCTCCGGCTTTTCAGGCCGTTGTGGGCGCATCGGGTGCGATCTTCGGCCTGTTCGGTGCACTTTTTGTCATCCAGCGCCAGCGCGGCGGTGATGTGAAGGCTCTGCTGATCCTCATTGCCATCAACGTGGTTCTGGGTTTCGTTTACCCGAACATCTCCTGGCAGGCGCATCTGGGAGGACTCCTGACCGGAGCCGTCTGCGGTGCGATACTGGCCTACGCCCCCAAGGGTCCCCGCCGTTCCCTGGTCCAGTTTGGCGGGCTGGCAGCCGTCGCTGCGGTTCTCATAGCCCTAAGCGCATTCTGGACGCCCAGCTTTTAGCTCCACACGCTTCCCAGCCCCTGCCGGTATCCGGCGGGGGCTTTTTGTGTGCTCGGGACCGGACTGGCGTGGCTGGCGACGGGGATCTGTGCCGTTGCTTTCCACAGTCAGACATCTCCTTATCCACAGAGATACCCACACTGTTAATAACTTACAGAGGTGTAACTCATCCGGGGAGGGCTGCTGCCGACTCCATGGGACGGGTGTATGCCCTCGGGGTACGAGGTTGTCCACAGGCTCTCCCACAGTGTGTACACAGGCAGTGGGTAACTGCCAGGCAAAGTTATCCAGTATCCCAACTGACTTACACACATGTAATTCCACAGCTGTGGATAACTCAGATCCCTTTAGATTCAAGGATCTACTGCCGGGTAGCCACAGTCTTACCCACAGGTGTGGATAACTATCTGCACATCATGGGCATAACTAGGCACCCTTATGGAGTCGGTTATCCCCAGCTTTTCCACGCCTTTCTGTGGAAAACGGTGTGCCTTGTGGGGCCACGGGGACTCAAGCGGGCATGAGATCACACACAGAGTTATCCACGACTGTGGATAACTCTGTGTGGAGAATTATCCATCCTGTGGGTAACCCTGTTTAAAACCCGGATCCCGGATCCACCCCCGGCCGAGCCCGAGGCTCGAGGCAAAAAAACTCCCCGGAGGCCGAAAGCATCCGGGGAGCGGTTAGGGCGCTGATGCGCCGGCGTGGCGTTTACCGCCAACGCGTGGTCATCAGGAAGCCGACTATTGCGACGCCGAAGCCCACCAGGATATTGCCGGCACCAAGCGCCGGCACAGGGTAAACACCCTCGGAGATGTAGAAGACGATGATCCAGATCAGGCCCAGGAGCATCAGGCCAAACATGACGGGCTTGTACCAGACCGGATTCGGCTTCGGCGCTGATTTTCCCTTGGCAGGGGCGGTCTCAGGTGCTGCCGCGGGCTTCTTGCGGGACTTGGACTCGGGCACGGATCCTCCTAGCGGAACCGGCTCACAGGCTGCCGGCACGGAAATGGTCTGCGGGATCCCTGCACAGTCGCCTCACCTGGACCGCGGGCTATATCCTGACGGGGTATCTGCGGTAGGCCTGACGGCTGCGGAAGGTCTCCTCTCTTCCAATCGTAGCGAATGGGAAGCCCGGGTGTGCCCGGATACACAGCAAGCCATGGAGAGGGCCGGGGACCGGGTTGGAAAGCAGAGCAAATGAAGTGGGGGCCCGTCCCGCGACGCCCCGGTCCCGTTCAGGCAGGGCCAGGCCCGGCCGGCAGCGTAAACAGGGTACGGGTGCCTTTGCCGTCCAGGTAATCGGCGAGCTGCTGATTACCCTGGGCCTCATCCTGGTGCTGTTTGTTGTTTGGGAGCTGTGGTGGACCAACATCGAGGCGGACCGCAAACAGGAAGCGGCCATGGAACAGCTCTACGCCGGTTTTGACCCGGCACCTGTGCAACCGGTTACTCCGGCCGAACCGGGAGGCTACGGCGATCCGGAGGTGCTTCCGGCACCGGAGGCGGAGGGCACCACGTTTGCCGCCATCTACATTCCACGATTCGGGGCAGAGCATGCCCGCCCCATTACAGAGGGAGTCGGTACCGCTGTTCTGGATAGCCTGGGCCTGGGACACTACCCGGAGACCGCCATGCCCGGAGAAATCGGCAACTTTGCCCTCGCCGGCCACCGCCAGACACACGGCCAGGTGCTCGACGCCGTCGACACCCTGGTACCCGGTGACCGCATCTACGTGCAGACCGCCCAGGGGTATTACACCTATGTGTACCGCAACAGCCAGATAGTGCTTCCGGACCGTGTGGATGTCCTGGCCCCGGTACCCACCCAGCCCGGTGCGGAACCCCAGGAACGTATTCTGACCCTGACCACCTGCAACCCGCGGTTCGGTTCTGAGGAGAGGTTTATTTCCTACGCTGTCCTTGACTCGTGGCAGCCCGCCTCCGCCGGGCCGCCCGAAGAGATCGCAGCGCTCGTAAACCGCAGCACGCAAGGACAGGGACAAAAATGTACGCTTGGATCTTCCGGCATCTCCCGGGACCGCTCTGGGTTCGGATTCTTACCGCCCTGGTGCTGGCAGCCGGTGTGGTTCTGGTCCTTATGACCTACGTCTTTCCGTGGTTCTCGGAGTTCAGCTTCCTTGCACCACTTACGGATTCAACGATTGGCGGTTCTGAAACGCAATGAGTACCCGCATCCTCGTCGTCGACAACTACGACAGCTTTGTGTACACCCTGGTCGGCTACCTCCAGGAACTGGGCGCCGAAACAACCGTCATCCGCAATGATGATGTCAGTTTGGAAGAGGCCCGTGAGCTGGCAGCCGCCCGCGACGGCGTCCTCGTCTCGCCCGGTCCAGGTGCACCTGCTGACGCGGGTGTCTGCATAGATCTCATCCGCTGGTGCCGCGATAACGGCAAGCCCATGTTGGGAATCTGCCTTGGCCATCAGGCGCTGGCAGAGGCCTTCGGCGGAACCGTGACCCATGCTCCTGAACTTATGCACGGCAAGACCTCAGAAGTGGAGCATCATGCAACTGACGTCTTTGCCGGACTGCCCAGTCCACTGACAGCCACCCGGTACCATTCCCTGGCCGCGGTTGCAGACACTGTTCCCGAGGAACTGGAAGTCACTGCCCGGACACGCAGCGGCATCATCATGGGGCTTCGGCACCGCACCGCTCCCCTGTCCGGCGTCCAGTTCCATCCCGAATCAGTGCTTACCGAGGGCGGCTACCAGATGCTCGGAAACTGGCTCGAGGGCTTGGGGCTCAACGGTGCAGCAGCCCATGCCGCAACGCTGAGCCCGCTGATCAGTTCCCGGAGCTAAACCGCCTGACGCGGGTCAGTCCCCTCCGCCGCGCCGGTTGCCGGATGCTGTTGGCGACTCCGACGGGCTCGGTGAAGCCGATGGAGAGGGCTCGGGGGCCTTGGCGACCGTCAGAGTGATTGTGCTGCCCTGCGGAACATCGCTGCCTGCTGGTGCGCTCTGGCCGGTTACGGTGCCGGGCTCCACGACGCTGTTTTCCACTTCCTCCACCTCGACGCCGAGACCATACGCAGGATCAGCCAGGTAGGCTTTCGCCTCGTCAACCTTGGTGTCCACGAGGTTGGGCACAGTGACCTTGCCCGTGGAGAGAACCAGATCCACAGTGCTGCCTACTTGTACCGAGGTGCCTATTCCAGGTTTGGTCTCGATGACGCGCCCTTCGGGCACAGTGGGGCTGTTCTTAGGCTCGGAATCTCCGCCCTGCAGACCCAGCAGACGCAGTGTGTCCCGCGCCTGTGCCTCACTCATGCCAGGCAAGGTATCCGGTATCTGTACGGCCGAAGGGCCTTGGGAGATGAACAGCGTGATATCACTGTCCAGGGCCACGGAGCTTCCTGCCTCCGGTTCGGTTCCAATTGCCAGCCCGGATTCAACCGTGTCGCTGTATTGGGGCTCGGTTACTGGAGCCCGGAAACCCAGCTCCAGCAGCGAATTGATCGCTTCCGTCTGAGTCATGTTCTCCACGTCCGGAATGCTCGCGGTGGCAGGGGGCGGAGGCGGCTGGTTGGCCAGGTTGTAGACGTAGACCCCGCCCGCGGCGAGCAGGAGGGCAATAGCCACAAAGAGTGTGATAATCCACGCCCGGCGCCGTCCCCTGCGGTCCTGGCTGCGGTCCCCGGATCCGGTGGGAAGGGGACTTGCTCCGTCTTCCTCGAGCTCGTCCGCGGACATACTGGTGAGCGGACCGCCTTCGAGGACACGTGCCATCGCCCGGGTACGCGGCTCGTCGCCCGAAACCGGTGCGGGGGGCACGGGCTGGCGCGGAACCACCTGGGTGGCTGCGGTCTGGAACGGATCGGCGGTGCCGTTGCGGGCAGCGATGAGGGCGTCCCGGAAATCATGGGCACTCTGGTAACGCTCATTCCGGTCCTTGGCCAAAGCGTGCTCCAGCACAGAGTCAAGGGCCGGGGTCACATCGGCATTGAAGCTGCTCGCTTTAGGCGGGGCTTCCCGGACGTGCTGGTAGGCCACGGAAACCGGGCTGTCCCCTACGAAGGGAGGACGGCCGGCCAGCATTTCAAAGAGCAGGCAGGCAGCGGAATAGAGGTCGCTGCGGGCATCAACCGTTTCGCCGCGTGCCTGCTCCGGAGAGAGGTACTGGGCGGTGCCGATAACGGCCTGGGTCTGGGTCATGGTGGCGGCCGAATCAGCGATCGCCCGAGCTATGCCGAAATCCATCACTTTTACATGGCCGTCATGGGTGACCATGACGTTGGCGGGCTTGATATCCCGGTGGACTATTCCGGAACGGTGGCTGTATTCCAGGGCCGCCAGTTCACCGAGGGTGTAGTCAATCGCTTCATCAATGGAGATGTCACCGGATTTGATCAGGTCCCTCAGGGTGCGCCCCGAAACATATTCCATGACAATGAACGGAAGACGGGCATCGTCAGGTGACCCGCTGGCAGGCGCCTGGTCCCCGGTGTCATAGACCGAAACGATGGAGGAGTGGTTCAGGCCGGCAACGGCCTGCGCTTCCCTGCGGAACCGCGACTGAAACAGGGGATCCCGTGCGAGGTCAGGGCGCAGCACCTTGATGGCAACGGCCCGGCCCAGCCGGGAATCACGGCCCAGGTATACATCAGCCATGCCGCCCCGGCCGATCAGTTCGCCGACCTCATAACGGCCGTCGAGGATCCGGTCGGTATTCAGCGTGGGGTGTCCTTTATCCGCACTCATGGTGGTTAAGGTCCGTCAGGGTTCGAGTTTCCAGAGGCACTGGGCTCGGGTGCACCTGTGGAGACTACGAGTGTGACAGTCGATCCGCGGTTTACGGAGGCGCCCTGCTGCGGATTCACGCTGATGACCTGCCCTTCGGGGACATCAGCTGAGGGCTGCCGGACAACATTGGGAATGAGGCCGGCATTGACGATCTGCTGGCTCACCGAGGCTTCGGGCTGGTTCAGCAGTCCGCCGGGCACGGTTACCTGCTCAGGACCGGAGGAATAGGTGATGGCGACGGCGTCTCCGCGGGAAAGCGTTCCCACGGGATTGACGTCGAGCACCGTGCCTTCCGGCTGATCGGACGGCACCGGGTTCCGGCTGACGGCCAAACCAAGGGCGCTCAGCTCCTGGGAAACCTCGTTGACGTTCCGGCCCTGATAGGCGCCGGCGTTTACGGTAATCTCCTCAACGGTTTCGGTCGGGGTGGGCGAAGGGCTTGCGGAGGTGGCCGACGGCGTCGGGGAGCTGGCCGTCGGGGAGGCACTGCTGCGCGTAGGGCTGTTCGAGACGGAGGTGGACGGCGACGTCGTCGGCTTGTTCTCCCCTGAGGGATCGGAATTCAGGCTCAGTACGATCGCGGTGATGATGCCGGCCAGTACCAGGGCCAGAACGATGATGAGCGGGATGAGCCATTTCCGCTTCGGCTTCTCGTCATAAGCGCCGTCGTCGTCATAGCCGTCGCTGCCGTCCCCGTCTACGTCATCTTCCGTCCAGTCACGGGAGGCAGCGAGAGGACCGGTCTGGTCCGCTGCCGCTGCGACGGGCAGGGCGGACGTCGAGGGAGCGGTATCCACTACGCGTGTGGCGGAGGTGTCGCCCGGCATCGGGACGGGGGCGGTGACCAGGCCGGTAGCCGCGGCGCCGCCGGACCCGAACAGGAGCATCCCCGGGACGGCCTGTTCCGCTGCGGCGATGTCGCCGCGTCGGATTGCCGCCACGGCACGGGCGAGGGACTCGGCGTCGGCCGGGCGGTCCGCTGGATCCTTGGCCAGCATGGACATGATCAGTGCCCGAACCGGTGCAGGAATGGATTCCGGCAGCGGAGGGGGAGTGTCATTGACCTGGGCCAGTGCAATCGCAATCTGGGATTCGCCGGAGAACGGCCGCGTACCTGCGAGCAGCTCGTAACCAATCACACCGAGGGCGTAGATGTCGCTGGATCCGGTGGCCTGCTGCCCGGTGGCCTGTTCCGGGGCGAGGTACTGCGCGGTGCCCATCACCTGTCCGGTGGCGGTGAGCGGAACCTGGTCCGCCAGGCGAGCGATGCCGAAGTCGGTGATTTTCACCCGACCGTCCGGAAGGATCAGGAGATTGCCGGGCTTGACGTCACGGTGCACGAGTCCCTGGCGGTGCGCCACAGCCAGGGCGGTGGCGGTCTGGCCGATGATCGAGAGGGTCCGGTCCGGGGACAGTACCTTTTCGCGTTCGATGATGGTGGAGAGCGGCTGGCCCGGCACCAGCTCCATCACGAGGTAGGCGGATCCTTCTTCCTCGCCGTAGTCAAAGACGTTGGCAATGCCTTCATGGTTGAGCAGCGCCGTGTGGCGTGCTTCAGCGCGGAAGCGGTTCAGGAAACCGGGGTCCCCGGTGTATTCCTCCTTGAGGATCTTGATGGCAACGATCCGGCCCAGGACGAGGTCCCGTGCCTTCCAGACCTCGCCCATACCGCCGATGGCTATACGATCGGTCAGCTGGAACCTGCCGCCTAAGGTGATTCCAGAAGTAGGCCTCACTTATTCAACACCGCCTCTAGGAGTTTTTGCGCGCTTGGAGTGGTCAATTGGGATCCGGTGGCCAGGTCAACGTCTTCCATGACTATGGAGATGACCACCGCGGGGTCGTCTGCGGGGGCGAAGCCCGTGAACCAGGCGTTGTCGCCCCGGCCCTCGACTTCAGCGGTGCCGGTCTTGCCCGCAACCTTGACCCCCGGAATGCGGGCTGCGGATGCGGTGCCGTTATCAACCACGCTGACCATCCAGTCGGTCAGCTGCGCGGCGGTGCCGGGGCTGATCGAGTCATTCAGGACCGTGGGAACGGGTTCGTCGATCACGGAAAGATCCGGTGCCCGGACTGACTTGATCAGGTTCGGGGTCATCTGTACGCCGTTGTTGGCGATGGCCGCGGAAATCATGGCCACCTGCAGCGGCGTGGCCGTCACGCTTCCCTGCCCGATTGATGACAGTGCCAGTTCAGCCTGGTCCTCAGTCTCGGGGAAATCGCTGGCGGTCACCGGGGTGGGGATGTTGAACGTTTCTCCGAAACCGAATTTGCGCGCCTGATCGGCGAGGGCATCCTGTCCTACATCCCAGGCGATCTGCGCGAAGACCGTATTGCAGGACTGCTCCAGGGCGAACTGGATGTCTGCTTCGCTGCGGCTCGCGCAGGCACCGTTCGTGTAGTTGGGCAGCGAGATGGTGGTGCCCGGCAGTGGAAGTGCCTGCGGATTGGGAATAACCGAATCGGCGTTGAACTTCCCGGTTTCCAGGGCAGCGGCGGCGTCCACCAGCTTGAACGTCGACCCCGGGGCCAGCAGTGACTGGGTAGCCGGGTTCAGGTAAGGGGAGAGCCCGGGAACGGCCAGGAGGGCGTCCATGTTGGCGTTCACAACCGCCGTGTCATGCCCGGCGAGCAGGTTGGTGTCATAGGACGGCTTGGAGACCATGGCAAGGATGTCGCCCGTCTTCGGGTCCATCATGACGATCGAACCGCGCTGGCCCTCGGGAATCAGGTCATATGCGAGCCGCTGCAGGTCCGGATCGATGGTCAGTTCGACGGAGGCGCCCTGTGCCTGGGCTCCTGAGAACAGCTGCACCAGCCGGTCGTAGAACTGCTGGTCGCTGTTGCCGGAGAGCTCGTCGGTCATAGCCGACTCAAGCTGGGTGCTGCCGTGAACCAGCGAAAAGTAACCGGTCAGGGCGGAATACAGCTCGGGATCGTTGTAGACCCGCTGGTACCTGAACTGGTCGTTGGAGGGTACTGATTCCGCGATCGCAGCACCATCTACCAGGATGGAACCCCGGTTCTGGCCAAACTCCTTGTAGATCTGCCGGTTGTTGATCGGATTCCCGTTCAGCTCATCAGCGGCAAAGAACTGCACATAGGTCAGGGATGCGAGGATCGCCAGGAACATGGCCAAGGCCACGATCCAGCTGTTGCGGATTGCCTGGTTCATTTGCCTGCCACCTCATTTCGTCCCTTGCTGCGTGCCTTGCCCCTGACTCCTGCTGTCCCTGCCAACGCCGGCTCCATGTCCGTGAGCAGACCGGTGGCAGCCGGGCGCCTCGCGGCGTCGGAAATCAGCAGCAGCAGTGCCACGATGATCCAGTTGGCCAGCAGCGAAGAACCGCCGGCAGACATAAACGGGGTAGTCAGGCCGGTGAGCGGGATGAGGCGGGTAACGCCGCCTATCACCACGAAACACTGCAGGGCGATCGTGAAGGACAGCCCGCAGGCCAGCAGTTTGCCGAATCCGTCCCGGGTTCCCAGAGCGGCCCGGAACCCGCGGGAGACGAGCAGGACGTACATCAGGACGATCGCAAAGATGCCGATCAGGCCCAGTTCCTCGCCGAGGGCGGCAATGATCATGTCCGAGTTGGCGTAGGTGACCAGGTCCGGCCTGCCCTGTCCCAGCCCGGTACCGGTCATCCCGCCGCTGGCAAGGCCGAAGAGTCCCTGCACCACCTGATAGCTGCCGCCCGGGGACCGCTCGATCACTTCGGGGTCGAAGGCGTTGATCCAGCCGTCGATGCGCAGGGATACGTGGCTGAAAAGCTGCACGGCCACAAATCCGCCGGTTCCGATGAGGGCCAGGCCGATCAGGACCCAGCTCACACGGCTCGTGGCGACGTAAATCATGGCCATGAAGAGGCCGAAGAAAAGAATGGATGAACCAAGATCACGCTGGAAAACCAGGACCCCGATGCTGACTGCCCAGGCAGCCATCATGGGTCCCATGTCCTTGAACCGCGGAAGCTGCAACGGCCCCACCTTGCGGCCCGCGAGAAGAATCAGGTCGCGGTTGGCGGAAAGATATCCGGCGAAGAATATAGCGAGGGTGATCTTGGCAATCTCGCCGGGCTGGAACGTTCCGCCTCCCACGCTGATCCAGATCCGGGCCCCGTTGATGGTGAGGCCGAGCGGGGTAAGGGGCAGGAGCAGCAGGACTGCGCTGACAATCAGCGAGATATAGGTGTAGCGGCGCAGGATCCGGTGATCTTTGATGAGAAAGAGGACACCGATGGCTGCGGCGACCGCGAGGGTGCTCCAGAGCAGCTGCCGGTCAGCGGCGTCGTTGCCTTCGGCGATGTCCAGGCGGTGGATCATGGCCAAACCGATGCCGTTCAGCGCCGTGACGATGGGAAGTATTACCGGATCGGCATATTTCGCCCGGAAGCGGAGCACAACGTGGAAGGCCAGCACCAGGGCCACGAGAGTGCCGCCCTGGACCCAGAAGTCCGAGTCAAACGCGCGGTCTTCATCGATGCCCACCAGCATGTTGGCTCCGACGCCGACGGCGAGGGCCAGTACCAGCAGGACCGCCTCGATATTGCGCCGCGGCTTGGCCGGGGCTGCGAGTTCTGACATCACTGCTGCCCTCCACATGAATCGACGGCGGGGATTGTGTCCGTCCCGCCGGCCGCGTCAAGCGCCTCTGCCAGGGGCGAAGGTGAAGCTGATGGCCCGGAATCGTCCGGCTGCGGGCACAGGATGGCCTTAGCCGTTCCACGGAGCTGGTCAACAATCTGCTCGGCATGGACCAGGTCCCTGGCGGGAACGGTGTCATTGACCCTGCTGCGCCAATACGCCGGCAGGCTGTCCACCGGGATGTCGGTGGTCTCTGCCACCTGCGAAAGCTTGATGGGTCCCAGTGTCTGCGAGACGCCGTTGTAGATGGCGACGCGGTTGTCCGCTGAGCCCACGTAGTAACGTGTCTGCGTCCAGGCATAACCGACCCAGAGCACCGAGGCGAGCAGGGCCGCGATCACGGCCAGAACAACCACCAGGATCCAGCGGCGGCGTTTATGCGGCGGCTCAGCCGGCTGGGCCTCGGGAGTCCCGGCGTCGTCGGCCTTGTGCATCAGCAGCCGTGCCGCCCGGCGCTCGGCGGAGCGTTTGGTGACAATTGGAATCTGCCCGGTCTCGGTGGCCAGGGATGCCGCTCCGACCAGGAGATGCGGGCGGGAAGCCAGATCCCGGCGGATCACGTCCGCGCGGACGGGGCTTTCTGCCTCACGGTCAGGATCTTCGGAGTTACCCGTTTCAGCCGGCTGAGATGCTTCGGCGGGGACGCTGTGCCGGGCCGCCTGTTCCTGAACAGTTGCTGTCCCTGCCGTGACCGGTGCGGGCTCCCTCACTGGGGCAGGTGCATCGGCTTCATCAACTACTTCGCTGATGGCAACGGTGACGTTGTCCGGGGAGCCGCCGGCCAGTGTCAGTTCCACAAGGGTGTCAACGGCAGCCTGAAGATCCGTCGAATCCCGCAGCACGGCTTCAATGTCGCTGTCCCGCAGGACGGCGTTGAGCCCATCGGAGCACAGGAGCCATTTTTCCCCGGGCTCGACGTCGAAGGTGGCAAGGTCCAGTTCCGGGCTGGCATCCACATCGCCAAGGACACGCATCAGCACGTTCTTGTGGGGATGCGTCTCTGCTTCCTCGGGCCGCAGCCGGCCTTCTTCGATGAGGCGCTGCACGAAGGTGTGGTCGACGCTGATTTGCTCGAAGACACCGTCCTTCAGGCGGTACGCACGCGAGTCTCCGATGTGGGCCAGGGCAACACGGTTGTCCTGGAGGAGCATGGCAGTGACCGTTGTGCCCATGCCGGAAAGCTCCGGGGACGTGGTGACCAGTTCGGAGAGCAGCGAATTCGCCGCCTGGATCTCATCCGCCAGGACTGTGACGGCCTGGTCATCAAGATCCGCGCGGTCCAGGTGCACCAGGTCCAGCACCGTGGAAGCCGACGCAACGTTGCCGCCCGCATGGCCGCCCATCCCGTCAGCGACGACAGCCAGATAACGCCCAACGTAGGCAGAATCGTCATTCTTGAAACGAACCATGCCTACGTCGGAGCGAGCAGCGTACCGAAGGACCAGGGCCACTGCTATGGCCTCAATTCAATGACTGTTTTGCCGATGCGGATCGGCACTCCGGGGTCAACGGGCTGGGCGCGGGAAAGCTGGGAACCGCCTAGGAAGGTGCCGTTGGTGGACCCAAGGTCCTCGATAAACCAGCGGCTGCCCTGCGGGAAGAGCCGTGCGTGGCGGCCTGAGGCATAGTCGTCCTCAAGGACCAGGGTGGCTTCCTGTGCCCGTCCCAGCAGGATGGGGCTGGACGCAAGGTCCAGGGTGGTGCCGCGCAGCGGGCCTTCCGTAACAACCATCTGCCGCGCCTGGACCTTTGCCGGCGGGGGAGCCTCGCACTCCAGGGCGGGGTTCTTCCGAACCTGCCGGGCAGTCGGGGTGCCGGTGCGATTGCGGGCGCCCAGAACGAGGTCGCGGCGGATGGCACCGACAACACCGAGGACCATGACCCAGAGCAGGATCAGGAAACCGTAGCGCAGCAGCGTCAGCGTCAGGGAGCCGTCCATCAGCGTCCTCCGGACCGGACAGGCAGCAGGCGGAAGACGATTCGCGTCCTGCCCACGGCAATAGTGGAACCGTCGGTAAGAATGGTTTCCCCCTGCACTTTCTGGCCGTTGACGTAGCTGCCGTTGGTGGAACCGAGGTCGACTGCGCGAATGGAGCCGCCGTCGGTCCGGATTTCCAGGTGCCGGCGGGAGACTCCCGTGTCATCTACCAGGATGTCCGCTTCGGAAGAGCGGCCCAGGACGACGGAAGAGGCGTTGAGTGAATAGCGCTGCCCGTCGATGTCCAGCACCGGCTGCATGCGGGACGGACTCTGGCGCGGTGCCGGAGGCTGCGGGGTGCGGGCCGGAGAGGTCCTGGACTTCTCCGTAGCGGAATCGATCTCCAGGGAACCGGGCTTCAGCGCCGAATCGCGGGTAAAGGAGACACGAACAGCGCCCTGGAGGGTATAGGACTGGCTGCGCGCATGCTTGATGACGACGTCGCACAGCTCCTCTGCAAGCGGAGCGCCCCATTCCTTGGCCCGCGCAAAATCTTCATCCGACAGCCGTGCCGTAAAGACATTCGGGGCGAGCGTGCGGCCCTGACCAAGGGTCATGGACTTCTCATCCAGCTCGCGGCGGAGTGCAATGGCCAGTTCAAGCGGCTCAACGCGGCCTGAGGATCCGCTGGAAAAGGCGCCGCGGACCATTCGCTCAATACCGCGTTCAACGTTGTCGAGTAGGCCCATCTCCGCCTCCTTTCCCTGTTCTAGGAACTTCCCTGGCCTTGCCGTGCCCGTCAGCAGCCTGCGTCCCTTTCAGGCAGCAGGCCGGAAGCCGGCCGGGCGGGCGGTGTCCATTTCGATACTACTGGGGTCAGCTCGCAATTGTCTTAACACCCTAGCGGTGTCCCCAAACCAATCTCGGCGCCCCCGGGGCATCCGGCAGCGGCCTGAACGCAGCCGTGCGTGGGCAGGGATGCCCCCGGAAGATGCGCGGACAGGCGGGGATTCCAGGCCCGAAGGCCAGGGGATCCGAGCCGGAAGAGAGGCCGTTTAGGTGTTTCGGGAAAATGCCGGTATGCTTGATTCTGCTGTTCCCGAGGAATCGGGATGCGGATCTCACACCCCGGTGTGAGGGAATGCATCTAGGTGCTAAGGGAGATCACTTTGCGCGAGTGGCGGAACGGCAGACGCGCTGGCTTCAGGTGCCAGTGTCCGAAAGGGCGTGGGGGTTCAAATCCCCCCTCGCGCACAAAAGAAAGAATCACCCCGGTAAATGCCGGGGTGATTTTTTTTATGTCCTGCGGGCGGTCCGGCCCGAAGCAGGTTCCTTCGAACGCGCGCACTGCGCGGACGAGGGTGCTGCTGCCGGGCCCGGACCGGGCGGTGCTGCTAGCTGCGCGGCTTTTGGGCAGCTTCCTGCTTGATGCGCTGGTTTTCGGCTCGGACCGCCGCGAAACTGGCGCGCTCAGCCACCAGCCACTCGGGCGGGGAAGCAAGAAGCTCGGTGATCTGCGCAGTGGTCAGGGGATCAGTGATTCCGCCGCGGGCGAGTCCGCCAATGGAGATGTTCAGCTTTTGGGCAACCACCGGACGCGGGTGGGGTCCGTTGCGCCGGAGCTCTGCGAGCCACTCCGGCGGGTTGGCCTGCATCTCATCCAGTTGCGCACGGGTAACGGGGTTGTCCTGGAACTCCTGCGGAGCAGCGGGAAGGTAGATGCCCAGCTTCTTGGCAGCCGTGGCAGGCTTCATGGACTGGGAAGATTTCTCGGGGGTCATAGTTCAAGGGTATCCGCAGCCCCGGGCGTGCAGCGGTGGGCTAGTGTGAACAAGTGTCCCAAGAGTCATCGCAGCCGGCCCAGACGGCAGTTCCCCCGCTGAAAATCTCCTATGTACCGGGCGTAACGCCGGGAAAGTGGATAGCGCGGTGGACCGACCGCCGCGGCCGCGCGCTCCAGGCGGTGCAGGTGGACGAGGCGCAGGCCCTTGAAGACCTCCGGAACCGTTCCGCGGACCTGGTTTTCCTGCGGATACCGGAGGAGGGTTACAACCGCCCGGCGGACCTGCATGCGATCCCGCTGTACCGTGAACAGCCGGTGGTAGCGGCTGCAAAGGACCACCCGGTGTCCGCCTTCGACGAGGTTGAGGCCGCGGACCTGTCCGGTGAGAACGTAATGGATGCCGGGGAACTGGGGGGTACCGCGGCGGCCCTGGACGTCGTGGCGTCCGGAGCGGGACTTCTAATTGTCCCCATGCCCGTAGCGCGGATCCATTCCCGTCGGGACGTTCTCACGCGGCCGGTCCTCGGCGTGGCCGCTACCCGCATAGCGGTGGCCTGGCTGCAGACGACCGAGGACCCGGATGTGGAGGAGTTCATTGGCATAGTCCGGGGACGCACGGCCAATAGTTCGCGGCAGCCCTCAGCCCAAGGCGGGTCCTCGAAGAAGACCCGGAAGCGCCCGGTGCAGGGAACGCGCTCCGGGGGAGACAAATCCGCGGCGAAAACGTTCCGCGGTAAGGCGGGGCACAGCAAGGCGGGCAGGCCCGGTACGGGTAAACCTGCCCGGCGCAAGCCGGGGAAAGGGCGCAGCTAGGGCTTTCCGTTGGGCCGAGGCTAGGATTCCTGCGCGGCTAGGTAAGCCAGCCGCGCAGGGCGAAGAATCCGGCCTCGATAACCCCGTAGATCGCGTAGACAGAAACGGGGACCATGATGGCCCATTCCCGCCAGGAACCCGCCCGTCCGATAATGGGCACGGAAAGGCAGCCGCTGGTTTTCCAGAATTTGGCCACCAAGGGCATCGAAGCAATCCTCCGCGGCCGCTTGACCCGGAGCGGCCACAGAATCATGACCCCCTGATGGGTCAGCAGGTCTCCCACGATGTGGACTGCCACCCCCAGTCCCACGGCCAGCGGCAGCCAGCCGTTGTTTTCAGGGGCGTAGAGCGCGATGAACACGGACAGCAGGATGGCCAGAAGCCAGCTGCGCCCGGCTCCGCCGGCGATCTTCAGGGCTTTCAGTGCAAAGCCCATGAGCAGGATGGACAGCAGCCCGGCACCTACTTCAACGGTGCCGAGACGGCCAACTTCCGCGGTCATTTCGCCCAGCGCACCGGCCAGGGCGACGAACACTGCCAATCCGAGAACAGAATGTGTGCCGCGGCGGTGACCGCCGCTGATCCGTTCCGTGATTCGTGCAAGGATCCGGGTGAGCGGGGGGAGGGAATTCGCGATCGTTCCGCTGTGGTGGTCCAGATCCGGCAGAAGCGCGGCTCCCGCGGTAAGCAGAGCTCCGCTGACGACGCCGAGTGGGCTCACCGGGTACAGTCCGAAGGCGTAGGGGGCGGTTGAGGCTACGGCAACCCATGCCGCTGCGCCGCTCGCGGCGTGATGGCCACCCATCATGGTGTCTAGCTTTCCTTCCGGGCAGTCCACGTAAACCGGTTACCCGGAATCCCTCTAATACTTCCAGCCGCCTCTGACATTCACCTGCCGGGCAGCTGCGGGTGCTCGGGAAGGGTCAGATGTCCGCGAGCAGCAGGCCTTCGAGAATATCCGCCGAGATGCGTCCGGGGGGCTGGAGGAAATCCACAGTCAGTCCATCTTCATCCGGCTCCAGGGGCTCCAGCGCCTGCAGCTGCGAGGGCAGCAGGGACAACGGCATGTAGTGCCCCCGCCGGGATTCCATGCGCTCGGCCAGCACCTCAGCGGCACCGGTTAGATGCACAAACTGGACCCGTCCTTCAGCACCGGACAGCACCTCGCGGTAACTGCGTTTCAGTGCGGAGCAGGCCACGATAGTGGAACGGCCGTTCTGTGCCTGGGCGCCCATCCAATCCCGAATGGATTCCAGCCAGGGCCAGCGGTCTTCATCGGTAAGCGGTACGCCTGCGCTCATCCCTGCAATGTTCGCTGCGGAGTGGAACTCGTCTGCTTCGGCGGCAATCCAGCCCAGGTGTTCGGACAGCGTGGTGGCAACTGTGGTCTTGCCGGATCCGGCAGCTCCCATAATCACAAGATGGCGGGGCACATGGTTCAAGTACTGCTCCTTGGGACGCCGTTGTCTGGCGAAGATGTGCTGGGACTCCGCCGGAAAATAAAGGTATCACCATAGGCTGGAGGAGTGCTGTGAGCACGGCTACGCTGGGTGGACGGGCACTGCCCGGAATGGAATGTGAAGGACGTGCCTTGCAGGACAAAGAAGTTACCGGGCAGGACCGCCCTGCCGCAGAGGTCATGAACAGCCGGGTCCTCGAAGTACTGGGCAGGGACATTGCCACTGGTGTCATTGAACCGGGAGGCCGGCTGACTCTGGAGGGCCTACAGGAAAGGTTCGGGGTCTCCCGCACAGTGGTCCGTGACTGTATGCAGATCCTGGAAGCCATGAACCTGGTCTATTCGAAACGGCGCATTGGTCTGGTGGTCCAGGATCCCCCGCGCTGGAACGTCTATGACCCCAGAATCATCCGGTGGCGGCTGTCCGGCCCCGGCAGAAGCGGGCAGTTCCGGTCCCTCACCGAACTGCGGATCGCCGTCGAGCCCCTGGCTGCTGCAGGCGCGGCGCGCCATGCCGCCCCGGAGCAGCGGGAGCAGCTGGTTCTGCTGGCCCGCAGGATGCGCGAAGCAGCAGGCGACCCGGAGGCATTCCTCACGGCGGACATCGCCTTCCATACCCTGCTGCTGCAATCCAGCGGCAATGAGATGTTTGCCGCGCTGGGCGACGTGGTCGCCGAAGTTCTCACCGGCAGGAGCCGGCAGAACCTCATGCCGTCCGGGCCCCGGCCGGAGGCGCTGGACGAGCACGAGGCGGTCGCAGCGGCCGTAGCAGCCAGGGATCCCGCCGCAGCCAGGGCCCGGATGGCGGATCTGCTCCTTGAAGTGGAAAATGCCATCCTCCACCGGGAGTGACGCCGGGAGCTCCTAGGTAGTGGGATCTGTGTCCGTGCCCTCGGGGGTTACCACGCTGGCAGTCGGCTGCAGGTTCTCCGCGTCCACCATCCAGGCATACTGCTCCAGCTTGCCGATGAACCCGTGCAGGATGTCCGCCGTCGTGGGATCTTCTTCGTCAACCTGGTCATGGACGTCGCGCATCGTTTGGACCGTGCCGCGGAGCAGCCCGACCACCAGGGTGACAGTGTCCTTGGTATCCACCAGCCCGGCAGGGAAGGGAGGAAGGGACGTGCCTTCGGCAACTGCAGTGCTGCGGCCGTCGGGGACGGCCTGCAGGGCGCGCATGCGTTCGGCCAGCTCGTCGGCGAACAGACGCGCGTCGTCAATGATCTCGTCCAGCTGCAGATGGAGGTCTCGGAAGTTCTTACCCACCACATTCCAGTGCGCCTGCTTGCCCTGCAGGTGCAGTTCGATCAGGTTCACCAGTACGGCCTGAAGATTGGTGGTCAGCTGCTGTGATGCCTTCATTGTTCCTCCTGTGTTGACGAACCAAGACTGATAAAGCCTGCTGGCGAAACCCCTCGCCGCCAGCCAGATATAAGCAAGCTTACCTTCAGCTTGTGATCTGTTGTCCACTTCGTTACGGTTGGGCCAGAGGGTAATAAGCCCCCTTATTTCTGGAGGTTCGTTCCGTAAGGAACAGCGCACATCCGCGACTGAAGGGACAGTATGAGCACCGTAGAAGAATCAATTGACGTTGCAGTACCCGTTACCACTGCCTACAACCAGTGGACGCAGTTCGAGACCTTCCCCCACTTCATGAAGGGTGTCGAATCCGTCACCCAGCTCTCTGACACGGAATCCCGCTGGGTTACGAAGATTGGCGGGGTGGAGCGGACCTTTGACACGAAGATCACCGAGCAGCACCCCGACGAGCGTGTGGCCTGGAAGAGCACCGACGGGAAGTCCCAGGCCGGTGTGGTGACGTTCCACCGCCTCAGTGACACGGAAACCCGGGTCAGCGTTCAGCTGGACTGGGATCCGGAAACCTTCGCGGAGAAGGTCGGTTCCGTAGTTGGCGCAGATGACCACCGGGTCAAGGGCGACCTCAAGCGGTTCAAGGAATTCATCGAGTCCCAGGGGTCCGAAACCGGTTCCTGGCGCGGCAATGTGGACGCTGCCCCAACAGCGGCCACGGGCGCGGGTCTGAAGGCTGCCCCAACAGCCGACCCCTCCATGGATGACCCCGAATCAGGCGGGCCACGGGCAGCCGGCAGTTAGCCGGGCGCTTCCGCCGAAGGCCCGGCACCTCCCGTTCAGGAGGTGCCGGGCCTTTTTGTTTGCCGCTACGCCGGATCCAGCCCCCTTACGGCCGGGCCTTCCAGTACCTCGCCATCGGCGGAAAAACGGGAGCCGTGGAGCGGGCAGTCCCAGGACGCCTCGGCGTCGTTCCATGCCAGTACCCCGTGAAGGTGGGGGCAGATGGCTGACCTGCGCGTAGTGACACCGTTTACCGTGCAGACCGCCACCGGAGAGCCCCCTTCCCGCACCACCACGCCGAGACCTTCCGGAGGTTCGGTTCCGGCTGTGCGGGATAGTCCTCCGGCCCAGCCGCTTATCATCTGCAGGCCTACCTCGGCGTTGTCCTTCACCGTCGTAACGGCGTCGGGAAGGCTGACTTTCGCTTTGTAGAGTGCTGCGTCCGGGTCAGTGCTGCCCAGGATCCGTGCCGAGAGTGACAAGGCTGCGGCGACTCCGTTGGTCATCCCCCATTTGTTGAAACCCGTGGCGGCATAGATGTTTTTCCCCAGAAGCGGCAGTTCGCCCACGTAGGGAACCGAGGATGCCGGCGAGTAGTCCTGGGCGGACCAGTCATACCGAGCCGAACCCACGGAAAAGTTCCGGGTGGTCCATTCGTGAAGGCCGTTCACCCGGTCCAGGGTGTGGGAGTCGCGGCCCACCGGGTGCCCGTTGCCTCCGGCCAGCAGGTACTTTGTGCCATTTACGACGGCGGTGCGCAGTGACCGCGCTGGAGAATCTGCGGAGAGATACATGCCTTCAGGGACCGCGCCGGTGACGGGAAAGGCGCCGGCGTAGGACCGCAGTGGCTTGACGACGGCGAAGTAGCCGCCCCGGTCAAGGATGGGGATCCCAGTGGCCAGCACAACCGAATCCGCCTGCAAGTCCCCGGCGCGGGTAACCACGCGCACCTTGCCGGTGTCCGTGTGATGGACTTCAGCGACGCGGATACCTTCAACAAGTGTTCCGGAAAGTGCACGCAGTTCGGCAGCGAGGGCCGCCAGGGCCTGCATGGGATGGAACTGGGCCTGATCCGGCAGCCTCAACGCCGCCTGTACCGGGAACGGCAGCCCTGTCTCCGTGGTGCTCTCCACGGCGAGCCCCGCGGCACGGCAGGCATCGCGCTCCTGGGCGAGGGCCTCCGCGCCGTCCGGAGTGACCGCGTAGGTCCATGCATCCCGGGTTTCATAGCCCACGCCCGCAGCGTCGCAAAAGCGCAGCAGCCAATCCTGCCCGCGCCGGTTGGCGGCGGCATAGGCAGCGGCGGTGGACACACCGTGGTGGCGGGCCACCCCGGAGAGAACCGTGCCCTGCAGAAGTGAGATCTTTGCGGTCGTATTTCCGGTGGTTACCGCCCCGGTGCGGCGTGCCTCGACAACCGCAACTTTCTGTCCGCCTCGCGCCAGCAGTACGGCAGTGGACAGTCCGGTCAGGCCTGCCCCCACCACCACCGTGTCATAGGACCCGCCGGGGACGAAGGGATCCGCCGGGATAGCGGGTGAGGTGTCAAGCCAGAGTGATTCCATGTGCTTCCTTCCGCAGGGTTGGCCTCCAGCCCATAGCGCCCGCGGCCCTGAGTCAAGGGGCCTGGCCACATCCGCCGGTCCCGGGCCGGGTGGTTGATAAGCATACTTCCCATGCGCTTGCTGCTGTGCCACTGTTTAAAACGTAGGTTTAGGGCCTCCGTCTGGCCGGAGTCCAGCATTCTCCCTTGGAGATAAGGAGTTGGCCATGTCTTATGCAAGCAGCAGCCGTGGACTTTCTGCCCACCGGACCAGTGCCCAGGTGGCCGCCATAGTTTTTGGCATCATCTTCCTGGCAATCGGCGTCCTCGGCTTCATTCCGGGAATCACCGCAAACTACGGCGCGCTCTACTTCGCCGGGTATGGCTCCGAGGCTGCCCTGCTGGGCCTCTTCCAGGTGTCCATCCTTCACAACGTTGTCCACATGCTGCTCGGGTTTGCCGGCCTGTGGATGGCCCGGAGCAACTCATCTGCCCGCACCTATCTCATCGGTGCCGGTGTGCTGTACCTGCTCCTGTTCATCTACGGACTACTCATACCGCTGAACTCGGCCGCTAACTTTGTCCCCTTCAACTGGGCGGACAACTGGCTTCATCTGATTCTCGCTGCGGTGATGATCATTCTGGGATTCGTCCTCGGCGCTGACCGCTCCGGGAGCACCAGCCGCGGTCCCAGCCGCGGATCTCCCGGTGAGGGCAGCATTCCAAACTAATCCCCCCCGGCAAGGAAGGGCGTGGCCGCCATAGGCTGCGCCCTTTTTTGCTGTCCCCGGATGTTACGGTCATTCCCCGATCCGGCCGTCCAGCATGTAATTTGGAAGCACCCTTATTCAGGATGGAGGCAAGGCCAGTGTCGCTCCCCCAAGACCCTATGCCTGCTGCGCCCGCGCATACACCGAGCCGGACGGAGAGGTCTGCCGCCCCGGTGTTTCTTGGCCCGGATCCGTCTAGGGCGCGGCTGGACGCCCTTTCCGAGGTAGCGGGCCTGGCCTTGGATGTTGACGGGTCTGCGGTCACGGCACTGTTGTTGCTAAAACCTGCCACCGATGCGGCGCCGCTCCCCGGAGAGGGCAGCACAACGGCGCTCCTTGAACTGCTGGCAACGCTGGGTGCTGCCGATCTCACTGCCGCCCGTGTCGTGGAGCCGCATTTGGACGCGCGCGCCATACTGGCCCAGGCCGCACAGCTCCCGCCCGAAAGCGGCAATGCCGCCGGCATCGAGTTCGGCTCCGGGACCTGGGGCGTCTACGCGGCGGAGGGGCCGGGCATGGCCCTCACAGCTACGGAGCACGACGGCGGGTGGAAACTGGCCGGCCGCAAACCCTGGTGTTCCCTCGCGGACCAGCTGGACTATGCCGTGGTAACTGCGCACACCCCGAACGGCCACCGGCGCGCCTTCGCCGTGGACCTGTCCAGCCCGGGCATACAGCAGGCGGAAGGGCTGTGGATCAGCCGCGGACTGGCCGCAGTCAGGAGCGGACCCGTGGACTTCACCGATGTGCCGGCAGTGCCCGTAGGCCGGGACAACTGGTACCTGCAACGGGATGGATTCGCCTGGGGCGGGATCGGCGTCGCCGCGGTCTGGTACGGAGGCGCCGTCGCCGTGGCGCGGCGGCTGGTCAGGGCCAGCCGGCAGCGCACACCCGACCAGATTGCCAAGGCACTGATTGGCTCGGCTGACCTGTCCCTGCAGGCAGCCGCCCGGTGCCTGGCCGCAGCTGCAGAGGACATCGACGCCGGCCGGGCCTCAGGAACGGATGGCGCCCTGCTCGCCCAGCGGGTCCGCGGCGTGGTGGCCGACGCCGTCGAACGCGTCCTGACCGCCGCCGCCCATGGGCTGGGGCCGGGACCGCTCACTGCCGAGGAAGAGCACGCCCGGCGGGTCGCGGACCTGCAGGTTTATGTGCGCCAGTATCACGGCGAGCGTGATGCCGCCGCACTGGGCGGCATGCTCCTGGCCCGGGAATCCTATCCATGGTGAGTTTCACCCACCAGGATGCCAGCCCTGACGAGGCGCTTTGGCTTGAGGCGTTGAAAGACACCCCTGAGCTGCAGACCCTGCTCGGCGATTTTCCGGAGCGGCTGGTGGTTCTCGCTGCGCACCCAGACGATGAGACGCTCGGTGCCGGCGGACTGATTGCAGCTCTTGCGGCGGCAGGAACAAGCATCGACGTGATCGTAGCCACTGCCGGCGAAGCGTCCCACCCGGACTCTGAAACCCACACGCCCGAGCGGCTGGCACGAATCAGGGAACAGGAACTGCAAAACGCGGTTGCGGCGCTGGCACCGCAGGCACGCGTGCGGCTGCTGGGGCTTCCGGACGGTGCGCTGGCCGGCTGCCGCAAGGAAGTGCGGCAGGCCCTGGAGGACGCTGCGGACGCGGGTACCGGAACACTGTGGATGGCTGCTCCCTGGCGGAACGACGGGCACACGGACCATGACACCGCGGGCGAAGTGGCGGCGGAATTCACGCAGTCGGTACGTATTCCCCTGCTGGAATATCCCATCTGGCTGTGGCACTGGGGTGCGCCCCAGGATATTCCCGAGGGCTTGTATGCATTCCCGCTTGAAGCCCGCGCCCTGGAGGCGAAACAGGCGGCGATGGCGGCACACCACAGCCAGGTGGCTCCGCTCTCCGACCTGCCGGGGGATGAAGTCCTGCTAGGCGCCGGCGTACTGGCGCACTTCGAACGCCCCTTTGAATCCTTCCGCGTCACTGCACCCCGCAGCGCGCAGCTGGTGTTTGAGGACCTGTATGTCCGGTCTTCTGACCCCTGGAACTTCGAAGGAAGCTTTTACGAGCACCGCAAGCGGGCTCTGACCCTGGCCATGCTGCCGCGGGAATCCTTCGGCAATGTCTTCGAACCGGGGTGCTCCATTGGAGTGCTGACCGCTGAGCTGGCCCGCAGGGCAGAATCCGTTACCGCCATGGATATCAGTGCCCGCGCGCTGGAGCTGGCCCGGCAGCGGGTTGGCCCCGGCGTCGAGCTTGTTGAAGGAAGCATCCCCCAGAACTGGCCCGGCGGCACCTTTGACCTGGTGGTCATCTCCGAGATTGGATACTTCCTCACCCGGGCGCAGCTGGACGAGACAGTGAAGCGGGCAGCTGCGTCCCTCTCGCCCGACGGCGTTCTGCTGCTCTGCCACTGGCGGCACCCCAACGAGGGATGGCCGCTGACCGGTGATGATGTCCATGACGCCTTCCTCGGCGACAGCGGCCTGGAACGGCTTGGTGCACATTTGGAAGAGGACTTCCGCATTGATGTCCTGGTACCGCCGCCTGCTGAGTCGGTGGCACGCCGGGAGGGACTGCTTTGATGCCCGGCCACATCGGCGTCGTTATTCCTGCCCGGGACGAAGAGGAACTGCTCCCGCGCTGCCTGGCGTCCGTCGCGGCGGCTGCCCAGTCGCTGGCGATCCCGGCACGGGTAAGCGTGGTGGTGGTGCTGGACTCGTGCACCGATGGGTCTGCGCGGGTTGCCGCCGAAGCCGGGTTGGACCTGGGCCTTGAACTGCATCTGCTGGAAACCCGGGCGGGAAATGTGGGCGCCGCCCGGGCACTGGGAGCTGACGCGGCGCTGGAAACCGGAGCGGGGTGGATAGCCAACACGGACGCGGACACGGTGGTGCCGGTGAACTGGCTGCAGACACAGACGGAGCTGGCCGGCGCGGGTTATGGCATGGTGCTCGGCACAGTGGTGCCGGATGCCCGGGACCTGGAAGCGAGCCATCTCGCACTGTGGCAGGCCCGGCACATCCTGGCAGAGGGCCACCCCTACGTCCATGGCGCCAACCTTGGGTTTTCCGCCGGGGCCTATGCGGCGGCAGGAGGCTTCCGGCCGGGTGCAACCGGTGAGGACGTGGACCTGACTGAACGGATCAAGGCAGCGGAGGTGCCCTGGACCGCGACGGACTGGATCCGTGCCGTGACCTCGGGACGGACCGCGGGGCGGGCGCCGGCAGGATTCTCCGGCTATCTGCGCGGCCTGCTCAACTAGCCCTGACGGGTGGTGCGGCCGCCGCGCGCCGTTTAGCGTGGGGGGATGGACTCTGAGGAACTCCACGCACAGATAGAACGCCTGGTGGAACGGGAACAGGCGCTGCGCAGCGCCGGTCCCGGTTCCAGCGCTGAATCCCACGCCCAACAGCTTCGCAGCATCAGTGAACAGCTGGACCAGTGCTGGGACCTGCTGCGCCAGCGGCGTGCGCGCCTTGACGCCGGCGAGGACCCCGACGCCGCCCAGGTGCGCCCCGCAGACGAAGTGGAAGGCTACCGGCAGTAGCTCTTCCGGCAAGCGTTCCGGCTAACGGCTTAGTGCACGCACCAGGGTGGCTGCGCCAACGGTGCGGCGGAACGGGCTGCGGCCCCGGAAGGTTTCGCCGGCAGCCCACCATATCATCGCGCCCTGGCTGGCACGGTGGAGCAGGTCCCGGTACCGCGGGGTCAGTGCCATGGCTGAGGCCGTGCCGAATCCTGCCCACGCCAGCATGGGCAGGTTCGGCGGGAGGAACACGGTCTGCCGTCCCCTGCGGTCGCGGAAGTAGCTGGTAACACCCATGGTCTATGCGCCTTTCCTGGTTTTGCGGCCCGAGGACTTGGCCGCCGGTTTCTTGGCCGGCTCTTTCTCTTCCTTTTCCTTCGCCTTGCCGCCGGCGGGTTTCCGCCCCCGGTTCTTCTCCACGCTGCGCCGCAGGGCTTCCATCAGGTCCAGGACCTTCCCGCCCTCTTCCTCTGCTTCTTCGCCGAAGGTCTGCTCGGTATCCAGCGCTTCGCCCTTCTCCAGCTTGGCCTCAATGAGGGTGCGGAGCTGTTCCTGGTATTCGTCAGTGAACCCGGACGGGTCAAAATCGGAGCTGAAGGAGTCCACCAGTGCCGAGGACATCTCGAGTTCTTTGGCGGAGATCCGCACGGATTCCTCCAGGGACGGAAACGCTGCTTCCCGGACTTCGTCCTCCCAGAGCAGGGTCTGCAGTGTCAGCACGTCGCCGCGGACGCGGAGGGCGCCCAGCCGGCTTTTCTGGCGCAGGGAGAACTGCACAATTGCAGTCCGGTCTGTCTCCTCCAGGGTGCGCCGCAGCAGCACGTAGGACTTAGTGGATTTTGAATCCGGTTCCAGATAGTAGGTGCGGTCGAACAGAATGGGATCCACCTGGTCACTGGGAACGAATTCCACCACTTCGATCTCCCGGCTTTTTTCCACCGGGAGGGACGCCAGGTCCTCGTCGGTCAGTATGACCGTCTGCTCGCCGTCGTCGTAGGCCTTGGCGATGTTCTTGTACTCAACTACTTCGCCGCAGATCTCGCAGCGCCGCTGGTACCGGATCCGGCCGCCGTCTTTCTCATGGACCTGATGCAGGCTGACATCGTGGTCCTCGGTCGCGGAATACACCTTGACCGGCACGTTGACCAGCCCAAACGCAATGGCACCTTTCCAGATGGCTCTCATGTACCAAGTGAACACCAAGCCTGCCGGGAATCTCCAGACCTGTGGTCAGCGCGCTCCGGAAGCCTGAGTGCGCTTTTGCGGCATCCCTTGGCGGCGCCGGGGCAGCGTCCTACCCTATTGAGCAATCCACCGGTGCTCGGGCCGGTCCGGAGCCCAGACCCGGGAGCTTTGCCATGATTGAACAAGCCGACCTGGCCTCGCTTCGAGGCGACGTCCGCGGAATCGTTTCGACACCCGGAGATGCGTCGTATGCACAGGACACTGCGGCGTTCAACCTCGCCCAGGTGCACCACCCCGAGGCCGTGCTGGGCGCTCGGGACGCCGCGGACGTGCAGGCGGCTGTCCAGTGGGCAGCCGAGCGGGGAATTCCACTGGCAGTTCAGGCCACCGGCCACAATGCCGCTGCTCCCATGGATGAGGGGCTGCTGATCAACACCTCACGGCTGCAGGACTTCACGCTGGACCTGGAGCAGGGGACCTTTCGGGCGGGAGCCGGAGTGCGGTGGGATGCAGTCCTGGAGCAGCTGGTGCCGCGGGGCCTGACCGCGGCCCACGGATCAAGCTCCCGCGTGGGAGTTGTCGGCTACACCCTTGGCGGCGGACTGCCGCTGATGGGCCGTACGCTGGGCTTTGCTTCGGACCATGTCCGCAGCTTCGACGTGGTCACCCCGGACGGCAGGATGCGGAGCGTGGATGCGGAAAGCGAACCGGAACTCTTCACGGCCGTGCGCGGCGGCAAGGGTAACTTTGGGGTCATTACGAGCCTGACCATGGCAGCGGTGCCGCTGACGGATTTCTACGGCGGCCAGCTGGTGTTCCCGGAAGAAGAGGCGGGCGGTGTGCTGGAAGCGTTCCGCAGCTGGGCACCCGGCCTTCCACAGGAGGCATCTGCATCGCTGGCCTTTATGCACCTTCCCGATCTGCCCTTCTTGCCCCCGGAAATCCGCGGGACGGCGCCGGTGATCCTACGGTTTGCCCTGTTCGGCACTGAGGAAGAAGGGGAGCGGCTGCTGCGGCCGCTGCGCAGGCTGCCGGTGGCCAGCGACACGGCTGGACCGATGGACTATCTCAGTGTGGATTCGGTACACAGCGATCCCGCGGATCCGGCTCCATCCATGGAACGCGGCATGCTGCTCAGGGATTTTGATGACGACGTCGCGGAGGAGCTGCTGCGCCAGGTTGGCCCCGGTTCCGGCACGCCCCTGGTCATGCTGGAACTGCGCCTGCTCGGCGGAGCACTGTCCCAGGAACCGCCTTTTCCGGATACAGTGTCCGGCCGCGGTGCCGCGTACCACCTGTTTGTCCTGGGCGTTCCCGGCCTGCCTGCCCCGGACGAGGTGGAGGCTGCCCTGGCGCGGCTGGCGGTGGCTTTTGAACCCTATGCCGCGGGCAGCCTGATCAACTTCCACGGGCCCGCCGGAGACGAACGTGACCGCGCCCGGGCATGGGAGCCGCAGGCGTATGACTTGCTTCGTAGTGCGAAGGCAGGCTGGGATCCCCAGAACCTCTTCCGCTACGGACACGCGGTACCGCCAGTTGGTTTAATGGACACGGCAACCGGCTGAAATCCCGCCGGTCCAATACGAACAGGCGGCAGCAGCTCATCATGGATGGTCAACCCCGGGCCCTCGAAGAACTCACTGTGGGGCAGGTTGCCCAGCGCAGCGGCGTAGCTGTTTCAGCGCTTCACTTCTATGAGCGGCAGGGGCTGATCCGCAGCCGGCGGACCGGAGGCAACCAGCGCCGCTTTGACCGTTCCGTCCTGCGCCGGGTTGCTGTTATCCGTGCAGCCCAGCGGGCCGGCATACCGCTCTCGCACATTGCCGCAGTGTTCGCCGAACTGCCGGAAGACGGAATCCCCGGACAGGAAGACTGGCGCAGGCTTAGCGCAGCCTGGCGCACGGAGCTGGACGACCGGATAGGCCAGCTGGAAGCACTGCGGGACCGGTTGGGGGGATGCATCCGCTGCGGTTGCCTCTCCCTCGCCGAATGCAGCTTCATCAACCCGGATGATGCGTCGGGGAGGGAATCCCGCGGGGCCCGCCTGCTGGAGCCAGACGCCTGATTTGACCTCAACTAATGTTGAGGTTTTACCTTGGAGGCATGACTTCAACGGCGGTGACCCATCCTGTAGTGGATGAATTCAAGGATGCGTTCCGGGGGCACCCGGCAGGCGTGGCCATTATCACGGCCACGGGTGCCGAAGGTCCGGTGGGGCTGACGGCCTCCTCTGTGAGTTCCGTCTCGGCAGTTCCGCCGATCCTGGCGTTCTCCCTCGCCTCCACGCAGGGCTCCGCCGGTGTGATTGCCGGTGCGGACACGATTGTGGTCCACCTGCTTGGTGCTGACAACGCGGAACTGGCGGCCCTCTTTGCGGCCCGCGGCAGCGACCGGTTTGGCTCCGGCCTTGAATGGAGCACCCTCCCGGGAGGAGAACCTCTGCTGGCGGGAGTGCCCCGGGCACTGCTCTGCCGGATTCTCTCCCGCACCCAGGCGGGCAGTTCCACCCTGATTGCCGCCTCGGTCCTGGAGATCCACAGAGGCCCGGCCGCCGCTCCGCTGGTCTACCATGACCGCACCTACCATCAGCTGGGCTCCCACTCGACCCTGCCCCTGTCCTAGTAGAGAAACCCGTTTCCAGCAGCGCCGGACAAGGCGCCCGCCACCCGGGACAAGGCCGGAAGCTCCACGCGCCACTGCTGCCAGTAGAGCGGCACATCGAGGAAGGCATCCGGGGACAGAAGGGCCAGGGACCCGTCTGCAACCAGATCCCTGGACTGCAGGTCCGGGAGCATGCCCCATCCGAATCCAAGGCGGACAGCCTGCAGAAAATCCCACGAGGCCGGAACGTAGTGCCGCGGCGGATCAATTCCCGGCCCAAAGGCCGCTTCCAGGAAGCGGAACTGGAGCGCATCCCTGCGGTTGAAAACCACCATGGGTGCCGAGGCAGCCGAGAGCGCATCCCAGCCACGGGGGAAGAACCGGCGCACATAGCCGGGACTGGCGGCCGGGCGGTAGCGCATGACCCCCAGCGGGGTTACCGAGCAGCCCTGGACCGGTTCCGGGTTTGAGGTGACCGCAGCCATGGCGGTGCCGTTCCGCAGGCTTTCCGCCGAATAATCCTGGTCCTCCAGGACAAAATCGAAGCTGGTTGCGTCGATGCCGGATAGCGCCTGAAGCACCCAGGTGGACAGTGAATCGCCGTTGACCACCAGCTGAACGGTGCTGCGCCCCTCCCCGCTGTCCAGGCCGAGGCGCTCGACGGCGTCGTGCTCCAGGGCGGCGAGCTGCCGCGCCAGCCGCAATAGAACTGCCCCCGGTTCGGTGGCGGCAACGGGCCTGGTGCGCCTGAGCAGCACACAGCCCGTGCGTGTTTCGAGCGCCTTCACGCGCTGGCTGACGGCCGAGGTGGTCAGGTGCAGGGCGGCGGCCGCCGCTTCAAAGCTGCCGTGCTCCAGCACCGCAGCCAGGGCGCGCAGCTGGTCCGCATTGAACTCCATATTAAGGAATCCTAAAGATAGTGCAGAAAAATTAGCTAGTCACGGGACTGCTGGGCACCCAAACTTAGTCACATGGACTTTTCGAATGCAGCAGTGCTGGCAGCCGGCTTCGGGAGCGGCTTGGCGCTGATTGTGGCCATCGGCGCGCAGAACGCGTTTGTTCTCCGGCAGGGGCTCCGGCGCGAGCACCTGCCTGCCGTCGTCGCCGTCTGCATCCTCAGCGACGCCGTACTCATCCTTGCCGGAACGGCGGGCATCGGCCGGCTGGCACAAACCGCCCCGCTGGTCCTGGTGATCATCCGCTGGGCCGGTGCCGCCTTCCTGCTTGCCTACGCGGTGTTGTCCCTGTGGCGGGCCATCAACCCGACGGGCCTGCAGGCTGCCCGGCACGGGAAGGGGACACTTGCCGCCGCCGTGCTGACGTGCCTGAGCCTGACCTGGCTAAATCCCCACGTTTACCTGGACACTGTGGTGCTGCTCGGATCGCTCGCTGCCACACACGGAACGGACGGACGGTGGATCTTTGCCGCGGGTGCCATTGCTGCCAGCGTGTTCTGGTTCAGCCTGCTCGGTTTTGGGGCCCGGCTGCTGGCACCGTTCTTTGCGCGGCCGCGGTCCTGGCAGATTCTGGATGCGGCAATCGCTGTTTTTATGGTGCTGCTGGCAATCAGCCTGATCAACGGTTCGCTTTAAAGCAGGCGCGCATGGGTTCCCAGGGGGTGCCCATGCGCGCCTGTGTGATCTTACTTGGAAGCGATATTTTCCATGAACCGGGTGTCTATGACGGAACTGCCCAGTGACTCTTCCTCGGGGTAGGTCAGGACGCCGGGAATCTGCCGGAAAGCCTCTTCGTAGGACTCGATGAAGTTCTCCGGGAAGGAGAACTCTTCGGGGTAGACAGTGGACGGGATATCCTCCAGAACTTCCACTTCGGTTTCCAGGACCTCGGAAATCTGTTCGATGTTCTCCGGATCGTGCAGCCAATCGCCCTGAAGATGGTTCATGTAGGTGTTGTGCAGGGCCTGCACAAAGCGCTGGCCAACTTCCGGTGCGTCATCCAGCAATGTTGAGCCGAACCACACGTTCACCGACGGGTAGTCCTCCGGGGCACTGCGGGCGAAAAAGATACCGGAATCCGCGGCCTCAATGATGGCGGTATTCGGCTGGGATGCCGTTCCACCGAAAACCGCACCGTTTTCAATGGCGATGACCGTGTCCGCCTGCTTCATGGACTTAATGTCGACATCGGCCAGGGTCAAACCCTCGGTAGCCAGGGTCTGGGACAGGCTGAGGAGAGGGGGGCCAGCGACGCCGGAGGACGAGGCGAGCGTCTTACCTTCGAGCATGGAAACGTCAAACTCCTGGTCTCCCAGGGCGGCTTTGCTGATGTACCAGCCGTTGACCGAATCGGCTGCTTCGATCCCGCCGGGAGCGACGATCTTCACGTTGGTCCCGTCAGCCACGGCATTGAGCAGGTTGGCGCTCGGTCCAGTCACCATTGCGTCAAGCTTGCCGGTTGCCAGCATGACAAGGGCATCCTGGGCAGGAGCGATCTCTACCTTGAGATCGATGCCTTCTGCTGCGAACTCTCCCCAGTGTTCTTCCATGAGGTAGGGAACGAAGTAGGCGATCTTGGAGGAGACGGCAACGGTCACCTCGGTCAGTTCCTCCGAGACCGCGTCGGTGGCTTCCGACGGGGATGCGCAGCCGGAAAGCACGATGCCAGCCGCGGCCAGAGCGGCCAGGGCGCCGCGCTTCATCTTGATGGTCATGGTTTGTTTAGCCCTAACTGTCGGATTTTTGCGTTATTGGCGGGCGGGTTACCTCAGCGTTGGGGAAACCCGCCCGCATGGGGTGAGGCTTAGGTGGCGGAACGTTTGTTTTCGCGCGGGGCCCACGGCACCAGCTTGCTGCTGAGCCACTTCACGAAGTAGGTCAGCAGGAAGCCCATGAAGGCGACGACGACGATGCCCACGTACATGTGGCTGGCCTGGAAGAGGGACCAGCTGTGCCAGATGCGGTAACCGATTCCTGTATCTCCATTGACGAACTCCGTGGCGACTGCGATCAGGACAGCATTCGCGAGGGCCAAGCGGATCCCGGTGAACAGGGACGGCAGGATGGCGGGGATCAGGACGTGGCGGAAGCGCTGCCACCCCCGGATCTCGAAAATGTGGGCGGCCTCGAGGTAGGTGGGCTGAATGTCTTCCAGCGCTTCCAAGACGGTCACCCAGATGACGAAGAAGACACCGAGAGCAATGAGGAGGATCTTCGGCAGTTCGCCGAGCCCGAAGATCAGGAGCAGCAGCGGCAGGATGGCGAGTTTCGGAATGGTGTAGATCGCCGAAAGCATCGGCTCCAGGGCTGCACGTGCCGTCTGGGACAGGCCAAGGATTGAGCCTGTTGCCAGGCCGGCGACGAATCCGAGACCGTAGCCGATGAGCAGGCCGCGGAGGGTGGCCCACAGGTCGCTGGCGAGCTGGCCGTTCGCGACCAGTTCGGCTCCCTGGCTGAAGATGGTCGTGGGAGCCGGGAAGAACCGCGCATCGACCGCGCCGGTGCTGGCGGCAATCTGCCACGCGGCCAGCAGGATGACGGGAGTGCCGATGCCAAGGATCCGGGACCGCAGCCGCTGGCTGCGGGCATACTGCGCGGGATTCTTGTCTGAAAGGCGGGGTTCGATTACTACGGTTCGGGTTGCTGATTCACTCATGAGTTGGCTCGATCCACTTCAATCCGCATCTGGGACCAGATTTGTTGTTCAAGTTCGGCAAATTCGGCAGTTCCCCGAATCTCCGGACGCCGAGGGCGCTCGAAGGGCACCTCGTAATCACCAATGATCTTTCCCGGCCGGGACGACATGACGACGACCCGGTCACCCAGGAGAATGGCTTCCTCTAGACTGTGTGTCACGAAAACGACAGTCCTGCGGTCCTGCTGCCAGATGGCCAGGAGCTCATCCTGGAGGACACGCCGCATCTGTGCATCCAGCGCTGCGAAGGGTTCGTCCATCAGCAGGACGTCCGGCCGGACGGCCAGGGCGCGTGCGATCGATACCCGCTGGGCCATGCCGCCTGAGAGGGCGGAGGGCAGAGCCTTTGCGAAGTCGGTGAGTCCCATCTGCTCCATCAGCGGTCCGACCCGCCGTGCTCGTTCTGCTGCGCTGAGCCCCTTGACCTGCAGGCCGAGGCCGATGTTCTCCTCGACGGTCTTCCACGGGTAGATGCTGTAGTTCTGAAACACCATCGCAACACCGTGCGAGGCGCGGGAAATGTTCAGTTCAACCGTGCCCGAGCTCGGGTGGTGGAGGCTGGCCATCATCCGCAGGAGCGTCGACTTGCCGCAACCCGAAGGACCCACCAGGCAGACGAACTGGCCTTCCTGGATTTCCAGGTTCACGTCTTCGAGGGCCTTAACGGTGCTCTTGCGTCCGTACACCTTGCTGACGTTCTTCACGGCGATCTTGGGTAGGTCTCCACCGCCCGGCGCGTGCCCGCCGGCGGGGGTTTCCACCTGGTCTTCCATGCTTGTTCTCATTGCTTATGTCTCTTCCATATGTTGCAGCATTCAGCTGAATGCAACTGCATTTCAAGAGATACTATGCGACGTATGTCACAAAAACTAGCTCCAGTCCGCCGATAATCTGAAATTTCCGTAATGTGACGGTGCAGGTGTATCCATCTGTCTTGGTATGTATGCACATGTGCGCACAGTGGGGTGGTCCTTGTTAAAGTGGCCAGGCCGCACTTCGCTGATGCCAACGAAGCGCGGCCTGGTGCGCCAGCAGCTAGGTGAACTGGCAGGTGACCGATCCCATGGTCTTGAAGTCGGCATGGAACGTATCGCCGGCGTGGGCAAAGACTGGGCGCGTGAAGGAACCGGAAAGGATTGGAATGCCTGCTTCCAGTTTCTCCCCGTAGGGGGCGAGGCTGTTCGCCAGCCAGGCGACGCTGGCCGCTGGGTGGTTCATGACCGCACCCGCAACCCCGGATTCCTCTACGGTGCCGTTAACGTAGAGCATCGCCGACTCCCACCGCAGGTCCACCTGTTCCGGCCGGACCGGTGTGCCGCCCAGGATCATTCCGCCGTTGGCGGCGTTATCCCCAATGGCGTCAACGATCTTGCGTGCCTGGCCCGAGACAGGGTCACGCATCTCAAGACGTGCATCGAGAATCTCCAGACCGGGTTGAACCCATGCCGTGGCATCCAATACGTCCGCAACACCGAGATGGGGCCCCACGAGGTCACGCTTGAGGATGAAGACGACTTCGACTTCGATCCTTGGGCGGATGAACCGCTCGCGGGGAATCAGCTCACAGTCGCCATACATCATGTCGTCGAGGAAGAAGCCCCTGTCCGGTTCGTCCACTTCCTGCGCCTTCTGCATCGTGCGGGACGTCAGGCCAATTTTTCGCCCGGTCAGCCGCCGCCCACGTGCAAGCTGCAGCTCGCGCCAGGCAGTCTGGACGGCGTAGGCCTCATCGATGGTCATCCCGGGGAACTGGACCGAGAGCTGGGGCATCGGTGTCCTGGTCCGGGCGGCCTCATCCAGACGGTGTGCCGTTTGGACGATCTGATCGTGAGTGAGCACCTATTCCCCCTTGAGGAAGGGGACGGCCGAGGCCACGAACGTTTCCGGATCCTCGAACGCCGCCCAGTGGGCGACGTGGGGCATCGCCAGTTCACGGGCATTGGGGAGCATCTCCAGGACGCGGCGGGCAGTCGTCTCATATTCCCTGTGATCCTTGCCGGAGAGGACCACCAGGGTGGGCGCCTCGATGGAGCGCCACTGCTCTTCGCTGAGCAGATTCGCCTGACGCACTCCGTCCTGCTGGAGGGTAAGCATGCGGTGCACAGTGTCCCGGGTATCCTGGCGCCGGTAGATGGCGAGCCGAAGGGCGATCAGATCCGGGATCCGGTTTTCCTCATCGGCGATGAGGTGGTTGAAGACGGCACTGATGGATTCCCAGCTTGCCTCATTCACTGCACGGGTGCGCTCCTGGATGATCCGTGCCATGTTGTCCGCGCTGGCGATCAGACCTGCCGGGGAAACGAGGATGACACGCTCGGTGCGGTCCGGGTTCTCGAGGGCAAAACGGGCTGCGACCCAGGACCCAAGGGAGGAACCCATGACACTTGTGCGTTCGATTCCGAGTTCGGCGAGGACCCCCTTCAGGTGCGCGACGTACTCGAACGTGTCATACGGGCGGTCGGGCTTGTCCGAGAAGCCGTTTCCGATCATGTCGTAGGCAACGCAGTAAAAGTGTTCAGAGAGCGGACCGATGATCCGGGAGAAAGCCTCCCAGTGTCCGCCGGTTCCGTGGAGCATGACCAGTGCGGGGTTAGAGCGGGCTCCGGCAGTGACGACCCGGGTCCTGGTTCCATCGACGTCGAGGTATTGCTGCGTGAAGGCTACTTCCCGCAGGGCGGTCCAGATGCTCGCCTGCTCGGGTGCGGTGTTGTTCATGTCAGATGCCCTTTCAATGGTGAGGTTTCGTTGAGTTGTTGAAGTGTTTGGCGGTAGGAGGCAGCGAGCATCGCGGTGTCCGTGCCGACGGCCGCAAAGGCATATCCGTTGGCCAGTGCTTCCGAACAGGCAGCCGGGGACTTGGTCAGAGTGCCGATAGGGATCCCGAGGGAGACCGCTAGCTCCACGACGTGGGCTGCGGCGGCCAGGACTTCCGGGTGGTTCGGCTGCCCGAGGTAGCCCATGCTCGCCGCCAAGTCCGCAGCCCCAAGAAACACGGCATCCACGCCGTCGGTGCGCATGATGTCCTCAGCGTTCCGGACTCCGGCGAGGGATTCGATCTGCAGCACCAGTGCCGTTCCAGACCGTGCGTCATGCAGGTATGACGGGTCGCTGCCCCAGCTTCCACCGCGGGTCTGCGCGGAAACACCCCTGATCCCCTTGGGTGCGAAGGTGCAGGCGGCGGCGAGAAGGGCGGCCTGGCTGGCGGATTCGACCTGCGGGACCAGGATGTTCGTTGCCCCGAGGTCCAGCAGCCGCCCGATCTCATGAGGATCGTGGCTGCCGGTCCGGACCACGGCAGCGGTGCCGGAGCTCTCGATGATGCCGAGGGAAAAGGCCAGCTCGTCCAGGGACCGCGGTGCGTGCTCCTGGTCCAGCAGGAGCCAATCAAACCCCGCGGTGGATGCAATTTCTGCCGCCGCTATTCCGCGCAGGTTATTCCATAGCCCCACCTGCGGCCGGCCCTGCTGCAGGCGCTCGAGGAAGCGGTTAGTCCTCATCCGGCTGCCACTTTTTCCCCGAGGCTACGGCTGCGGCGCAGGGCTTCGAGTCCAGCCCGAAGCTGTTCCACCTCGGGATAGCAGCCGTAGATGTACCGGTCCGGCCGGATCAGCATGGCCCCGGCGCCGTGTTCCAGGAGCCAGGCTTCCAGCCGGGCGTCGGCCACGAGTGTGGTGATTCGACCCGAGCAGACGTCTGCGACGTCTGCGTCGTTCAGCCTGCCGGCGATGTCAGGGGTCATGATGAGTCCGAACTCGAACCCGACCAGATCGTCCACGAGAGCACCTGAACCGTTGCGGGGCTGGGGGGAGAGATAGCCTCCTCCGAAGGCAGCATCCCAAATGCCCTCTCCGAGACGGGGAGGAACTCCCCGTCCCTCCCTGCCCACGCGGCTGTTGAGCAATTCGATGGATTCTTTGGTGGGTTGCGTCAGCTTGGTGCCGAGCTCGGTCGCGGTGGTGATGAAATGGCGGGCGTGGGCGGATCGTTCTACCCCGTAGCTGTCGAGCAGGGAATCGTCTGCCCCCCGCAGAATGACATCCCGCAGCCGCCACGCGACCGCGGCCGCGTCCCGAACACCGGTGCACAGCCCCTGACCCAGGAAAGGCGGGGTCTGGTGCGCCGCATCACCGGCAAGCAGGACCCTGCCCTCCCGCCATTTATCCACGACCAGGGAGCGGTGCGTATAGACCGCCGCCCGGAGCAGTTCTGCGTCTTCCGGGGACAGCCAAGGCGAGACGCGGGCCCAGATGTTCTCCGGCAGGACGGCGGCTTCAAGGTCCTCGCCGGGTGCGGCGCGGAACTCGAAGCGGCGGATGTCCCGGACCACATTGATATAGATCGCGGGGGACACCGGATCGGCATAGTGGGTATTGATGTCCGGCAGGTCCGCTGTAGCAGAGATCTGGAAATCAGCCACGATCCAGGGCTGGTTCAGGCCGTAGTCCTCATAGGATGACCCGACGGTACGCCTGGTAGTGCTGCGGCCGCCGTCGGCGCCCACCACATAGCGGGCGGCAATCGAGACCGGCGCTGAACCCGTGGTGCTGCGGGCGTGTACCAGAACCGCGTCAGGGCCCTGTTCGATATTGGTAACCTCTGTTGAAACCAGCTCCGTGATCAGCGGATTCGCCCGGAGGGCGACCCTGAGCACCTCTTCGAACTCGGGCTGGTGGACGTTGTACCGGTCCGGCCACCCTTGGCTGCCCTCCCTGCTGGCAGCGGGCCGGGTGGCGACCACTAAGCCGTCGGCATCAATGTACTGGGCACCACGGAATACTTTGAGGAAAGGCTCCAGGGACCCGGCGAGTCCCAGGGTCTGCATGACCCGCATGATTTCGCCGTCGATCCCGACTCCCCGGGGAACCTGCATGACGTCAGGCTCGCGGTCGACCGCCACGACGCGCAGTCCGCCGTGGGCAAGAAGGTTGGCTGTAATGGCGCCGACCGGACCCAGCCCGATGACGGCTACATCGCATTCAAGAGTTTTCGTTTCCATTATGTGCATCTTCACCGCTATCGAGGCATGTAGAGGTCGTAGGCTCCGCGGGAGACGGCGATGCCGAGGCCGGTCAGCCACTCCCTGACGGGCTCGTAGGCGACTGTCTCCAGGCCCTGGCCCCCCGCGGTGTAGGCGGCAAACCAGGTGCGGAGTTCATGTGCCCCGACGCCTCCGGCCTGCAGATCCTCCGTAGTGACGGCGTCGGTCCATGCAGTGTCATCCGACTGCAGGCGTCCAAGCATTTCCCGGTCCCATTCAGGGCGGATGTCATCCTTCGCGGCTTCACGATGGGCTGCGCTTACTGCGCGGCGCTCTTCCTCGCTCAGTCCTTCGGAGGTCAGTGCCAGGGTGGGCGGGTTGTGGGACATTCCGCCGGAACCGATGAACAGCACCCGCTCGTCCGATGCTGCGAAGTATTCGGCCACCGCGCGGCCAAGTTCGGCTGAGCGCCCCGGACGGGCGAGGGGGAACGTGGCGCAGTTGATGAAGATCGGTATGACCGGCCGGGCATCAAGCCCTCCGAGAATGTCAGCTGTCGTCTGGCCGAATCCGTGATCCAGTGCGATGTGCCTGGTGATGGCGACGTCGAAATCGGCGCCAAGGAGATGTGCTGCGAGTCCGCGGGCGGTTGCCTCCGGGACGTCGTAGGGGCCGGTCGGGGACTCGGAGTCACCGAGTCCTTCGGCGGACAGCACCACGGAGACGGCCGGGAGAATCTCTCCGAAGGCCCGCCGGTGGTCGGAACCGAAAAAGACCACGAGGGTCGGATCCCATGCCTTGACGATATCCCGGACGGATGCGACGCCGGCACGGAACTGGTGGCCGTCAACCTCGTCGTGATCACGGGCAAAGCCCGGGCTATGCGACATGCACAGAGTCATTGAATCGAATGCCACTTATCTCTCCCTCGTTGTGTCGGTATACGTGCGAATACAGTAGCATGGCGGCAGATGTTTTTGTGGGTAGAAGTATTCACGGCGTATGCGGAGCGGATTGAGGCGGAAATGGAGGCGGACATGGGCGGGACCAAGAGGGCGGTTGCCGGATTTGTTGCAGGGAAGTGGCTCGAGGAGGGTGGTGCGGCGGCTGGGCTCCTCGACAAGTACACGGGCGAAGTCATCGCAGAGGTGGCAGCTACGGACCGCTCGCAGGTCTCGGAGGCAGTAGTGGCGCTGCAGGAATCGCAGAGGTGGATGATACTGCCTCCGAGACAACGTGCGGATATCCTCCTGCGCGCTGCAGAGCTCGTCCGGGCGCGGCGTAGCGAGCTCACGCGGACAGTCCAGGCTGACACCGGGTTCGCACTGGGAGACGCTGTCAAGGAGGTGGACCGGACCGCAGAGACTCTTACCCTGTGCGCAGAAGAGGCCAAGCGGCTGGTCGGCCACATGGTGCCCATCCAGGGGGCACCGAACAGCCCTGGCAGGATCAGCTACGCGAAATGCGAGCCCTACGGACTCGTCTGTGCGCTCACCCCGTTCAATTCTCCGCTGAACACCGTGGCCCATAAGGTGGCACCTGCCATCGCGGCCGGAAACTCAGTACTGCTGAAGCCAGCGTCGCTGACGCCGCTTTCGGCGCAGGCATTCGTCCAGTTGTTACTTGACGCAGGTCTTCCGCCTGAGAAGATCGGCCTCGTCTACGGCCCCGGGGCGCAGGTGGGACGCTGGCTTGCCGAGGAGCCTGCCATTGCCTACTACGCATTCACTGGAAGTACCGCCGCCGGCGAACAGCTGCACCGTTCAGTGGGGATGCGGCGCACGCAGCTGGAGATGGGCAGTCTGGCATCGACATTTGTCTGTAGGGATGCCGACGTGGAATCGGCGGCCAAGGCAATTGTCGGCGGCGCGCTGAGGAAATCCGGACAGGTCTGCACGTCCGTCCAGAGGGTCTACGTGGACGAAGTCATCCGCGAAGATCTGGTGCGGCTGGTGGCAGCAGGCATGACCAAGGAAGTGGCGGGAGATCCCGGAGAGCCGGAAACGACCGTTGGCCCCCTTATCGCCCGTGCAGAGGCGTGCCGGGTCGAAGAGTGGATAGCGGAGGCCGTCCGGCTCGGCGGTGAACTGGTCTGTGGAGGAACCAGGAAGGGTTCGGTTGTGGAGCCGGCTGTGCTGATTGACGTTCCGGACTCAGCCCGAATCGTGACATCGGAGCTGTTTGGCCCGGCTGTCGTCATCCGGTCTTTCCGTGACCTTGGCCAAGCCCTGGAAGAGGCCAACTCCACGCCGTACGGCTTGGCCGCGGGGATCTTCACCAACAGCCTGGATCTGTCCTTCCAGGCCATCGACGCCTTGGACGTGGGAAACCTCTACATTAACCAGACCTCTAGCAGCAGGGCAGACCTGATGCCCTTTGGCGGCTTCAAGCTCAGTGGATTCGGAGGTTCCGAGGGGCCTGCCTACGCCGTCCGGGATATGTCCCGGGAGAAGACGGTCACCTGGGCGCTGCCCTAATGACCGTCTTGGGGGGCCTGCTGGGGCACGTAGCGGGGGTTAAGGCGTCGTGTACGATCGCATGTAACTGTGTTCCGACCCTCCTTGAAGGCAGGCAATGACTCCAGACCGACCCAAGTCCCAGAAGGCGATGCCGACATCCCAGGGCAGGATTGCGGCCTACACGAAGATCCGCGACGCCATTATTTCGGGGGAGTTTGCTCCCGGGCAGCCGCTGAGTGAATCCGCCCTCGCCCAGTGGTGCGGCGTCAGCCGGACCCCCATCCGGGAAGCTATCGGACGGCTTGAGCAGGACACCCTCGTGACCTGGAACGAGAACGGACTGGTGGTTCGAGCCCTTGAGCCGGAGGAGGTCTTGGACATCTACGAGGTGCGAGCCTACTTGGAAGCTGCCTCCGCCCGCACCGCTGCAGACCGGCGGACGGACCGGGACCTCCAGATGCTTCGCGCCACATTGGCAGCAGGTGACAACGTCAATCCGGAGTCACCTGAGGAAATGGTGAAATATTCGCGCAGCTTCATGGGCCACGTCTTGAGAATTGCGCGCAACGGCGCTCTAGAGGATGCGTTGAACAGAGTCAAGCTCCAGCTGGCACGCACTGTGGAGGCCCGTCCTGCCGTCGCTGCGCCGGGGCGCTGGGCGAAGTCCAGGGAATTCCAGGCTGCCGTGACGGATCGGATTGCCGAGCGGGACCTCGACGGCGCCTACGGCGTCACGCTGGAGCATTTCTTCGCGGCCAGGGACGTACGGCTGGCCATGTTCAATGAGGAAACCAACAGGATCTAAGCGCCGCCCCCGCGGCCGGGACTCTCCCAAACAGCGGCAGTCCCATGCGCCGGCATAAACCTCCCCGATGAGAACTCATCGGGGAGGTTTTTCTTTTGCCTTCTGCATGGCCGGCCCAGTTCACGTTTCCACGTCGTCTGAGCACGTATGTACTTCAGTGCATTCGCCTGTATACAATGCAATGGCGTGCGGTACGCACCGATCCTCACGCCGCTCTGCGGCGGAAGGTGATGAATAGGCGAACTTGGAAGGGTAGGAATGGCTACACCAGCAGAAGGACAGGATCTGGGCGTCGACGCAGACGTGATCGTCGTCGGTGGGGGCAATGCCGCCTTCACTGCAGCGCACGCCGCGGCGGTACGGGGACGGAAGGTGCTGCTGCTCGAAAAGGCTCCCCGGGACCAGTTTGGCGGCAACAGCTACTACACTGCCGGGGCAACCCGGATTGCGCACGATGGCCTCGAAGACCTTGCGGACCTGATCGAATCCGATCCGCGGCACCCCGTCACAACCGTGCCTCCTTATCCGGAGGCGGAATACGCGGCCGACATCGCGAAAGTCACGGAAGGCCGGAACGACGAAGCGATGACCAGGGTCCTTGTGACCGAGGCTGCGGACGGCCTTCGCTGGCTGAAGTCGCTTGGCCTGAGATACCGGCTGATGTATGAACGACAGGCCTATGCGCGTGAGGACGGCTCCTATCTTTTCTGGGGCGGCCTGCATGTTGGCAACGTAGGGGGCGGTGAGGGCCTGATGCAGGACCACCTCGCTGCCGCGGAGAAGCTGGGGACGGAGATCCGTTTCGGTCAGGATGTCTGTGGCCTCCTGACGGACGGTTCGGGCGCGGTCGTCGGCGTGGAAGTACGCGCGAACGATGGAACGGTGACCGAGCTGCGAGCAGAATCGGTGATTCTTGCGGCCGGCGGCTTCGAGTCCAACGCCCGGTGGCGGCAGGAGTACCTCGGCGAGGGGTGGCAGAACGCGAAAGTCCGTGGAACGCCGTTCAACAACGGTGAGATGATCCAGGCGGCCCTGGCTGTCGGTGCCGCGCGCGGCGGAGATTGGGGGAGCTGCCACTCCGTGCAGTGGGACGCCAACCACGTGGAAAATGAATCCAACAGGGAACTCACGAACCGCCTGACCCGCCAGAGTTACCCGCTCGGGATCATAGTCAATAACCGTGGTGAGCGTTTTCTGGATGAGGGAGCCGACTTCCGGAACCTCACCTACGCCAAGTACGGCAAAGTAATCCTGCAGCAGCCGGACTCCATCGCCTACCAGATTTTCGATGCCACCCTTCGCCCGAAGCTGCGTGCAGAGGAATATGAGATGCCCGGCATCTCGGAGGTCGTCGCTGACAGTATCGAGGAGCTGGGGGAGAAGCTGGGCATTGACGCAGCGGCGTTCTCGAGGACTGTCCGGGAGTTCAACGCCTCCATCGATACAACCATCCCGTATGACCCCAACGTCCTGGACGGGCGTGCAGCGGACGTCGTCCCGCCAAAGAGTAATTGGGCTATGCCCCTGGAAGCTGCTCCGTTTTATGCCTACCCGGTGACCTGCGGCATCACGTTTACTTTTGGCGGCCTCAAGGGAAACACTGACGGTCAGGTGCTAAACGAAGCAGGTGAACCGGTTCCGGGCCTGTTTGTCTGCGGCGAAATGTTCGGGGGTCTTTTCTCCGGCAACTATCCCGGAGGATCGGGATTGGCTGCTGGAGTCGTATTCGGCCGCCGGGCGGGCTCTATCGCCTAAGCGGCCCTTGGTTCGATGTGCCCGCTTCGCCGCAGACTGCGGTGAAGCGGGCACTGCTATGTGCGCGCCGGAAGCTGCGCGTCGATGAGGATTCCGGCTGCCTGGCGGGCCTGCTGTGCCGCCTCGGGAGACCCTGAGATGGCGGCTGTGGTCTGGGCACCTTCGGCCAGCAGCGCCAGCTGCGGTCCGAGCGCCGGGTCTCCGCCGGCGTCGGCAACGAGGCGGGCAAGCACCTGCTGGAAGGACTCCTTGTGCGCCCGGGTGCGCTCGGCAATGTCGGGTGACTGGCTGCCCAGCTCGCCAAAAGCATTGATGAACGCACAGCCGCGGAAGGAATCCTCGGCGAACCAGTCTGCGAGGTAGTCGTAGGCGGCCAGCAGCTTGCTGCGGGGGTCAGCGGCGTCGTCAATCTTCTTCTGCAGGCCGGCGGTCCAGATTCGGTGGCGCCTGTCCAGAACCGCGAATACTATGGCCTGCTTGGACGGAAACAGGGCATAAAGCTTCTTCAGGGGCAGATCCACCTCGCGCCTGAGTTCGGCCATACCGACGGCCTGGATGCCCCGCTCATAGAAGAGCCGGTCGGCTACTTCGATCACGTGTCCGTGTTCGTCATTCGGGTTCATAAGATCAGTGTAGTTGCTTTGAGAACGATCGTTCCCTATAGTTGGGTGCTCAGAGAATGATCATTCTCACAGTTCATTGAGAGGAGCAGCGCCATGGGACGTATCAGCGTCAGCACGGAGAACAGCAGTCCGATCGAGCTCTACTATGAGGACCACGGCAAGGGACAGCCCGTTGTCCTGATACACGGCTACCCGCTGGACGGGGCGTCATGGGAAAAGCAGACAGCCGCGCTGCTGAAGGCCGGATATCGGGTCATCACCTACGACCGGCGGGGTTTTGGCCGCTCCGACAAGCCCTCCGACGGTTACGACTACAACACTTTCGCCGCAGACCTGAACGCCGTCCTGAACGCCCTGGACCTGCATTCCGTTGTGCTTGTTGGCTTCTCCATGGGAACCGGCGAAGTGGCACGCTACCTCTCAACCTACGGCTCCGACCGCGTGGACAAGGCTGTGTTCCTGGGCTCGCTCGAGCCGTACCTGCTGCAGGCCGACGACAATCCCGACGGTGTGCCACAGGAGGTCTTTGACGGCCTGCTCGAGGCAGCCACAGCAGACCGGTACGCCTTCTTCACCGAGTTTTTCAAGAACTTCTACAACTCGGAGGAGTTCCTGGGCACTCCGCGGCTCAGCCAGGAAGTGGTCAACGCAGGCTGGAATCTTGCCTCATCGGCCAGCCCGATCGCCTCACTGGCCGCGCAGCCCACCTGGCTCACCGATTTCCGGGAGGACATCCCGAAGATCGAGGTTCCGTCGCTGATTGTTCACGGTACCGCGGACAACATCCTTCCAATTGATGCAACCGGACGACGTTTTGCCAAGGCGCTGCCGTCCGCCCGGTACGTCGAGATTGAAGGCGCCCCGCATGGGCTGCTCTGGACCCACGCCGAGGAAGTGAACGACGCCCTGTTGTCCTTCCTCGCACAGGACACTAAGCCCGAAACCCGCGAAGTTCCGGCCGAGGACTAGGGAAGGCACGCAGCGGACCCGGCCCTGCCGCCGGCCGGGTCCGCTGCAGCTGCTCCGCTATGACGGGAGCGCCCCGTACCTGACTATGCTGGGAATATTGACCCGGTCGCCTCATCGAACAGGTGCAGGCCAGGCGGTAGGCGAACAGGCCGGTAAAACCGGCGGCAGCACCTCTTTCTAAGGAGCCCCCATGGCCAGGAAAAAGACCCTCAATGACCTGACGACGGGCCAGAAGAAGGGCCTGGGTATCCTCTCTGCCGTTCAGTTCCTGCTGGCGGGAGCTGCGCTGGTGGATATCTGGCGCCGCCCAGGCAGTGAAATCCGCGGACCGAAAACCGCCTGGAGCGCCGCCTGCGCCGTGAACTTCATCGGGCCCATCAGCTACTTCCTGTTCGGGCGCCGCCGCTAGCTGCAGTCCCCGGGCTGCTAGCCCTTCGGCTGGGTGGAGTATTCCTCCCAGGGCACGTTCCAGTCGCCGTAGCCGTCCCAGACGGCTGCCGGCCCCACCTCGGTGTTGAGCACCTGCACCAGGTCCCCGGGCTCGAAAGTGTCATAGAAGTACTTGGCGCCCTCGGGGGACATGCCTACGCAGCCATGGGAGACGTTGATGACGCCGAGGGCGCCCCGGGCACCCGGGAGCGCCTCGTGGACGAACACGCCGCTGTTGGTCAGGCGGCTTGCCCAGGACGCATCGAACGGTTCGTAGTAGGCAGGGTCGCCCGGCTGCAGGCCGATGCTCTCCGCACGGAAGGGCAGTGTGGCGTGCTGGGACATCACTACCTGGTAGCCGCTGGGGGAGGGCCATTCGGAGTCGCCCAGGGTGACGGGGAAGGACTGGGTCAGCTGTCCGTCGATGAATACCTGCATGGTCTTGGTCAGATTATCGACGACGGCGATGCGGCTGTTGTGTACCTGGAAGGTCCGGGTTTCGTTGAAGTTGCCGATCATGGAGTTGCCGAAGTCCACGCCGAAGAGGTTCATGTCCACGGTCACCGTGCTGTTGGGCTCCCAGAACGTTTCCGGCCGGTAGCGAGCCTTGGTATCCGAAATCCAGTAGAAAGCACCCGTCTGTGCGCTGGTGCTGGTGACGGTGATGGCCTCTTCCACGGCGGACTTGTTCAGTACCGGTTCGCTGAAGTTGATCTCGATCGGGTGGCCGATGCCCACCACAGACTTATCCATCGGGGCCATGAAGGCATTGGCCTCATTGGGCGGGGTAACCGTATGGAAGGTCTGCGACTCCCTGGTTGTCTTCCCGTTTGAATCGGCCAGGGTAAAGGCAAACGTGTACTCCGTATTGAACTGCAGGGGTTCGGAAGCGGTCCACTCGGATTCTCCGGCAGCAAACTCTCCGGCTACGTCATCTCCGCCCGACGACGGCGCCAGGCTCACGGACTCGATGGTTCCGTTTTCCACTTTCAGGACCGGCACCGAGGCAGGATTCACCTCAGTGGTGCTGTCGGCGGGCTCAGCCGTGAAGGTCACCGGCACTGCGGCTTCGGTCGGCGTGGGGGAAGCTGAGGGTTCGGCTGACTCCTGGGCAGAGGGTGCTCCGCCCTCGAAAGCTCCTGTGGCTGCCGCGACGCCCACGGCGCCGCCGACAACCAGTACCCCAGCCGCTGCGGCCAGAGCAATCCACCGCTTGCGGCTGCTTTTTTCCTGCACTGTGTCTGTCCCCTACGTCTCTCTTAGCTGAAGTTATCCTACGGTAGGCGCCCCGCAGGGCTAATCTGTCAGGCGGTATCTTGCAGTACCTCGGCCAGCAGCGGAGCCAGCTCCCGGGACCCTGCCGCGCTGAGGTGGTAAGCATCGGCGTACAGCGGAACCGTTCCCGCAAACGCCGGGCAGCGGCCTTCCACACAGAACCACGCGGTGGTGTCGACCCACTCAACGGCAGGGTTCGCGCGTGCTGCCGCAGCGGATTCAAGGTCCAGGCCTGAGCGGTGATCCGGCGATAGCCGTGTTTCGCAGTCTGCCGGGCTGCTGAACCGGTTGGCGCACTGCGCCGGGTCCTTCGCCACAGGGGGCGCGGCAAGCACCACGGTACGCGCTGCCTTCCCGGCCAGATCCGCATGGATCCGGTGCGTGCCCGCACGCCATTCGGCGTCGGCTGCTTCTCCGGTGGCCCCGCTGGCGAGGGCGGGGTCATACCGGAAAGAGGCCATCAGTAGCAGGTCAGGGGCCAGCTCACCGATGCGCTGGACCGCCCAGTCCCGGAACTCCGAGCACTCGGGGTAGGGCGCGCCGCCGATCCGGTTCTGCGGGACAGCAGCCGGGGCACAGCCCGCGGCAGTGAAAACGTGGATTTGCCAGTCCTCCGGATCCAGGGCCGCGCGCAGGGCGGGCAGATAGGCCATGGCCACTGAATCCCCGTAGAGCACTACGTCCTTCGCCGCGTCCGGGCTGCCGTAAACACAGTGCTCGGCGTTGACCCTGGGATCCGCCTCCCGGGACTCGTTTCCGCCGAGGCAGCCGTCCTGGGTCCATTCGGCGGGCTTGGCGCTGCGCCCGCTGAACGATGACGGATCAGGTTCCAGTGCAGGCCATTCGGTGCTGTCCAGGGCAGTGCGGAGCGCGGCCGTGTGCGCTGCGGCGGGGTCCGGCCCGGCAGGGCTGGCGGCCGCGGGCAGGGATGCCGCCGGCACTGAGTGCGCGGAGGCGGGGCTGACCGGCGTGTGCTGCGCTGTTTCAATGGTGAGGGCTATGAGGAACGCGGAGGCGAGGCCGCCGGCAGCGGCCATGGCAGCGAGACGCCCCGGGCGGGGTGCCAGGGCTGGACGCCGGTAGCGGCGTCCGCGTTCCCGGGCTGCGTAGCGCGGCTGCAGCCAGCGTGAATGGCGCACCGGGTTCTCGACATAGGTAAACGAGAGCACCGCCAGGAGCGCTGAGAGCAGAAGCAGAAGCACCGGCGGCGCCGCCGGAGCCAGCGCGGCGGAGAAGACAATGACCGGGAAATGCCACAGGTAGAGCGAATAGGAGATGCGTCCCAGGTAACGGCTGACAGGATTGGTCAGCGGCCACATCACCCGGTTGTGGCGCGGGCCGCGGGCACCCGTCCCGGCGGTGAGGACCAGCAGGGCAGCAACTACCGGCAGAGCGGCAGCGGGACCCGGAAACGGGCTCTGCGCTGATAAGAGGAAAAAGGATGCCGCGATGCCGGCCAGTCCGGTCCATCCTGCCACCGCCCGCACTCCTGCAGGAAGGCGGCCCAGCCACGGGGCTGCCACGGCCAGAAGCGCGCCCGTTCCCAGTTCCCACGCACGGGAGAAGGTGGAGAAGTAGGCAGTGGTTGGCCGGTTGACGGTCTCCCAGAGGGAGAAAGCGAAACTCACGGCGCACAGCGCTCCGACAAGCAGCAGCAGGAGGACCCGCATGCCCCTGTCGGTGCAGCGCAGGGCCGCAGCGGCGGCGATTCCTGCCATCAGCACCCAGGGCCAGACAAGGTAGAACTGCTCCTCCACAGCCAAGGACCAGAAATGCTGCAGCGGAGAAACGGCCGTGCCGGCATGAAGGTAATCAGTCCCGGACGCCGCGAAGCGCCAGTTGCCCAGGAAGAAGAAGGACCAGACGGCGTCCTCCAGGACTGCAGCCGCTCGCCCCGGGCCGAAAACGAGGAACGCGGTGGCCGAAGTAACGACCAGGACGGCGGCCGCGGCCGGAACGAGCCGCCGCACCCGCCGCCGGTAGAAATCGGGCAGGGACAGTTTTTGCGGTGAGGTAATTTCCCGGACCAGGATGGTGGTGATCAGGAACCCGGACAGAACGAAGAAAACGTCCACACCGGCATAGCCGCCCGTAGGCCAGGCCGCCAGATGGTGGCCCAGTACGCCGAGAATGGCCAGTGCGCGCAGTCCCTCAATGTCAGGGCGGTAGGCGGAACCCGGGCGGTGCTTGGGCAGGGCAGGCAGGGGTGCTCGGCTGGAGGCAGGCTGGGGCCTTGGCGCGGGCACGGCTTCGCTTTCGTTCCGGGAAAGGGGGGCTTCATCGAATGTAGCCCGGCCGTTCACCGGCCCGCGAACTGGGCCATTTTGGCCTAAAAACGTGCCCCATCCCTTGACAGGAGAAGCTTGCGCAGCCTTTTTAGGCGTCGAGCTCAGCTATTCGTGCCGCCTGCCGGGTGATGTTCTTCGCCATGGAAGGGAAGATCAGTCCGTGGAAGGGGTAGATCAGCCACCAGTAGAGCCGGCCCAGCAGTCCGCGAGGGAAGTAGATGGCCCGCTGGCTGTAGACGCTGCCCGTTCCGTCTGGATCCACCCGCAGTTCCAGCCATGCCTTGCCCGGGACCTTCATCTCAGCGCGCAGCCGCAGCAGGGTGCCGCGGTCCAGCAGTTCCACCCGCCACCAGTCAACGACGTCGCCGGTGAGCAGCGTGGAGGCATTCCGGCGTCCGCGGGTCAGACCGGCCCCGCCCACGGTTTTGTCCAGGACACCCCGGATAGCCCAGGCCATGGGCAGGGAGTACCAGCCGTTCTTGCCGCCGATTCCCTCAATGACCTGCCAGATATGGGCCGGATCCACGTCGGATCCGCGCCGCCGCTGGTCCACGTAGACAGTCTGCCCGGCCCAGTCCGGGTCCGAGGGCAGCGGCTCGGACGCCTGGTCCGCGGCGCTGGAGGCGCTGGCCCAGGTGGTTTCCACCTCGTTCCGGGCTTCCTTCCCCAGTGCCCGGGTGACGGCGTCGTGATAGTTGGTCAGTCCGCCCTCGGGAACCGGAATGTAGTCATTGATATCCCGCTCCTTGGCCACGGCGTCGTGCTGCAGGGACTCAACAAGCGGGCGGGACATGGCCAGCGGAATGGGGGTCACAAGCGCCACCCACAATCCCGCCAGCTTAGGGGCGGGAATAGGCAGCGCATAGATACGCCGGCGCGGCAGTCCGGCCACCTTCGCGTAGCCGTTCATGATGTCCGCGTACTCCAGGACCTCGCCGGACCCGATGTCGAAGGTGCGGTTCAAACCCGCGGGCAGGTCTGCGGCCTTCACCAGGTAGTGCAGGACGTCACGGACCGCGATCGGTTCGATCTTCCGGCGCACCCAGCTGGGCGCCGGCATGACCGGCAGGGTTTCGGTGAGGTGGCGGATCATCTCGAATGATGCGGAGCCGGAGCCGATCACCACGCCGGCCTGGAAGACGACGGCCGGGACGGATCCTTTGAGCAGGATCTCTCCGACGGCGGTCCGGGAGGCCATGTGCGGGGAAAGCTCGCCCTCGTTTGGGTGCAGACCGCCCAGGTAGACGATGCGCTTGACCCCTGCCTTTTCCGCAGCGGAAGCGACGATGTTGGCGATGTTCTCTTCCTGGGCGGCGAATCCCTTGCCCGAGGCCATCGAATGGACGAGGAAGTAGACCGTGTCCACGTCCTGGAACGCGTTCTCCACCGAGTCGGCGTCGGAAAGGTCTCCCTGGACTATTTCGACGTCGTTCCGCCAGGGAACGTCGTTGAGCTTTTCCGGGGAGCGGACCAGTACCCGCACGGTGCGGCCGCCCGCCAGCAGCAGCGGAACCAGCCGTCCGCCAATGTAGCCCGTTGCTCCGGTGACCAAGACCCGCTGTGTGTCCGTCATTGCCCCAACATACACACACCGGGACGCGCTTCGGGGCCCGTTGCACTATCCCTCCCAAAAACCCCGCCACATTTTGTAAGCATGCTGATGTCTACTGGAAATTGCCCCGTGATCCCGGTAAGACTAGAGGGCATGGCAACAACGGGAGCGGCCCCGAAGCAGCGGGAAACGGTGAATGTGGACGGGCACCGCCTGCGCCTGACCTCGCTGGACAAGGTGCTGTACCCGGAAACGGGAACCACCAAGGCGGATGTTCTCTCCTATTACGCGGCCATTGCGCCCACTTTGATCCCCTACGCCCGCAACCGGCCGGCCACACGCAAACGGTGGGTGAACGGCGTCGGAACCCCGGATCATCCGGGACAGGTTTTCTTCCAGAAGAACATTGACGATTCCGCGCCAAGCTGGGTCAAACGGTACACAATCGAGCACAAGGACCACTCCAGCGTCTATCCGCTGGTCAATGACCTGGCCACGCTCACCTGGCTGGCGCAGCTGGCCGCGCTGGAAATCCACGTTCCGCAGTGGCAGTTCGGGCCCCGCGGCGCCCGGCAGAACCCGGACCGGCTGGTGCTGGACCTTGATCCCGGAGATGGTGCATCCCTGGCCGACTGTGCCGAAGTGGCGCGCCTGGCCCGCAGCATCCTCACTGACATGGGCCTGGATGCCCGCCCGGTCACCAGCGGCTCAAAGGGCATTCACCTTTACGCCGCGCTCGACGGCGCGCAGACCTCGGATGAGGTCAGCGCCGTCGCCCATGAACTGGCACGCGCGCTGGAAGCGGACCACCCGGATTTGGTAGTCAGCGACATGAAGAAGTCGCTGCGCAAGGGCAAGGTCCTGGTGGACTGGAGCCAGAACAACGCCAACAAGACCACGATCTGCCCCTATTCCCTGCGCGGACGCTTCCGGCCCATGGTCGCTGCGCCGCGGACCTGGGAGGAACTCGAAGACCCGGAGCTGGCGCAGCTGGACTACGAACAGGTCCTGGAGCGGATTGAAGATATCGGGGATCCGCTGGCCGGCATGCATGGCGGCGAACCTGACCCGGAGGTGCTGGATGCCGGCGCGGAGCCGGACAAGCTGCACAAGTACCGCAGCATGCGCGACGCCGCCAAGACCCCGGAGCCTGTGCCCGCCGAAGCGCCGCAGGCCGTGGAAGGGGATGGGAACAGTTTCGTCATCCAGGAACACCACGCCCGTCGGCTGCACTGGGACTTCCGGCTGGAACGCGACGGCGTGCTGGTTTCCTGGGCTGTGCCCAAAGGCCCTCCGACCAGCCCGGACAAGAACCACCTGGCCGTCCAGACCGAGGACCACCCGCTGGACTACGGCGGCTTCGAAGGAAGTATTCCCAAAGGGGAATATGGTGCCGGCGAAGTAACCATCTGGGACCACGGCACTTACGAGACGGAAAAGTGGCGGCCGGACAAGGAAGTCATCGTGACCGTCCACGGCCAACCCGACGGCGGCCTGGCACGGGACGGATCGGCGGTGCGCCGGTTCGCTTTCATCCACACCGGCGGGCAGGACGGCAAGAGCAACTGGCTGCTGCACCTGATGAAGGACCAGGGCACCAAGACGGCTGAACCCGCCGCGGCCGCGAGCAAGCCGACAAACAAGGAAGCGAAAAAGGACAAGGAGGACCCGGCCCAGGTGACCAAAACCGCAGCCAAGGCACGTCCTGACCTGCAGCCCCTGCCGGATATTGCCGCGGTGAAAAAGGACATCAAGGACTCCGGCATGCCGTCTCTCAAACCCATGCTGGCAAGCCTGGGCTCCCGTGCGGACATCAATGACGACGCCGGGTGGGCGTTCGAGATGAAATGGGACGGCGTGCGGGCCATCGCCGAAGTGACTCCCGAGGGAACCCGTCTCATCAGCCGCAACGGCAACGACATGACCGTCGCCTACCCGGAGCTGCAGGAACTCGGCGGCTCGTTAAACGGTGAACGGGCCGTGCTGGACGGGGAAATCGTTGCCCTGAACAAGGCCGGGCGTCCGGACTTCGGTCTGCTCCAGCCGCGCATGCACCTCACCCGGGCGCGCGACGCGGAGGCTGCGGCCGCGAAGACTCCGGTGCAGTTCATGGTCTTCGACCTGCTCTGGCTGGACGGGAACTCGCTCCTGGAGCTCAGCTATGAACAGCGCCGCGAAATCCTGGAACAGGCCGTGGAGTCCGCTGAGGACAGCGGACACATCCAGGTTCCGCCCGCCCTGGACCTGGGCATGGACGACGCCGTTGATGCCAGCAAGGAGCTCGGCCTCGAGGGGGTGGTGGCCAAGAAGCGCTCGGCCGACTACTCCGCAGGCACCCGCTCCCGCAGCTGGATCAAACTCAAGAACCAGTTCAGCCAGGAAGTGGTCATTGTTGGCTGGCGGCCCGGGCAGGGAAACCGGGCCAACAAAGTGGGTTCCCTGCTGGTGGCCGTTCCGGATGGGACGGAGCTGCAGTACATCGGCAGGGTGGGATCCGGCCTGAGTGAAAAGGACCTCGCCCTGGTCGGCTCCCGGCTTAAGAAGCTCTCCCGCAAGACCGCACCCCTGGACGACGTCCCCCGTGCCGATGCCTCCGACGCCCGCTGGGTCCGGCCGGTCCTGGTGGGGGAGGTCACCTACGCTGAACGCACCGGCACGGGCAAGCTCCGGCACCCCGTCTGGCGCGGCCTGCGGCCGGACAAGCGCCCCTCTGACGTGGTCCCGGAGATTCCGGCCCCGTCCTAGGAACAGCAGCCCCAACCAGTCCCGACCGGGAGGAACGCAGCAATGACCGACACCAGAACCCCTGAAGAACGCCTGCCCGGCACCGCTTTGCCGCCGGAAAGCCAGCTCCAGGCCGTGGACGCATGGTGGCGGGCAGCAAACTACCTCTCCGCCGGGCAGATCTACCTGCGGGACAACCCGCTGCTGCGCCGGCCCCTTGAACCGGGGGATGTGAAAGCACGGCTGCTGGGGCATTGGGGAACAACCCCGGGACTGAACTTCATCTATGCGCACCTCAACCGGCTGATCAACGAGACCGGCCAGGAATTCCTGTTCATTACCGGTCCGGGGCACGGCGGACCGGCAAACGTGGCAAACGCCTGGCTGGAGGGCACCTACTCGGAGATCTACAGCAACGTTGGTGAGGATGAGGATGGGCTGCGTGCCCTGTTCAAGCAGTTCTCCTACCCCGGCGGTGTGCCCAGCCACGCGGCACCGGAAACCCCCGGCTCCATCCACGAAGGCGGCGAGCTGGGCTACTCCCTGGCCCACGCCTACGGCGCCGTGTTCGACAACCCGGAGCTGGTAGCCGCCACGGTCATCGGCGACGGCGAAGCCGAAACCGGACCGCTGGCCGCATCCTGGCACTCCAACAGCTTCCTGGACCCGGCCGTGGACGGCGCGGTGCTGCCCATCCTGCACCTGAACGGCTACAAGATCGCCAACCCCACCGTGCTCTCCCGCATGCCCGAATCCCAGCTGGTCAAACTGCTGGAAGGCTACGGCTACCGCCCGCACTTCGTCACTGTGACGGACCCCGACGCAGTGATGGCTGCGCATGAAGACTTCGCTGCGGCCCTGAGCACCTGCCTGGCCGAAATCCACGCCATCCAGGCTCCGTACCGGAGCGGTGAAAAGCTGGCGATTCCGGCGGACGCACCCGCATCCGGCGACGTTGATCCGCACGCCCCGCGCTGGCCGATGATCGTTTTCCGCTCGCCCAAGGGGTGGACCGGTCCGCGGGAGGTGGACGGCAAACCCGTGGAGGGAACCTGGCGGGCGCACCAGGTTCCGCTCTCCGAGGTGCATGAGAACGACGGGCACCGCGCCCAGCTCGAAGACTGGCTGCGCTCCTACCGGCCACAGGAACTGTTCGACGCCGAGGGGAGGCTCCGCGGCGAAATCGCCGCCCTGGCACCTTCAGGGAACCTGCGCATGAGCGCTACCCCGTACGCCAACGGCGGCCGGCTGCTGCAGGACCTGCGGCTGCCCTCCTACTCCGAGTTCGCCGTCGATATCTCGGAGCCAGGCAGTGAACGGGTGAGCCCCATGGTGAACCTGGGCAAGTACCTGGCGGAGATCATCCGGCGCAACCCGGAGAACTTCCGGATCTTCGGGCCGGACGAGACGGCGTCGAACCGGCTGCAGGAGGTCTACGGCGTCACGGACAAGGTCTGGCAGCAGCGGATCGAGAAGGTGGACGAGCACCTGGCCCGCAGCGGCCGCGTCGTGGAAGTGCTCAGCGAGCACCTCTGCGAAGGCTGGCTGGAGGGCTACCTGCTCACCGGCCGGCACGGGGTATTCAACTGCTACGAAGCTTTCGTCCACATTGTCGACTCCATGTTCAACCAGCACGCCAAGTGGCTCAAGGTCAGCCGGGACCTGTCCTGGCGCCAGCCCATCGCGTCCCTGAACTACCTGCTCTCCAGCCACGTCTGGCAGCAGGACCACAACGGCTTCTCGCACCAGGATCCGGGGTTCATTGACCACGTGGTGAACAAGAAGGCCGACGTGATCCGGGTGTACCTGCCGCCGGACGCGAACACCCTGCTCGCCGTTACTCAGCACATTTTGGGAACCCGGGACCGGGTGAATGTGGTGGTTTCCGGCAAGCAGCCCGCCCCGGTCTGGCTGAACCCGGAACAGGCACGGCTGCACGTCAAACGTGGCATCGGCGTCTGGGACTTCGCCGGCAGCGAAGGCAGCGGTCCGGGCCCGCAGCCGGATCCCGACGTCGTTATGGGCTGCGCCGGAGACGTGCCGACGCTGGAGACCATCGCTGCTGCTGCCCTGCTCAAGGAACGGCTGCCGCAGCTGCGGATCCGCGTGGTGAACGTCGTTGACCTGATGCGCTTGCAGGACTCCGCGGAACATCCGCACGGACTTTCCGACCGGGACTTCGACACCCTGTTCACTCGGGAAGCGCCGATTATTTTTGCGTACCACGGGTATCCGTGGCTCATCCACCGGCTGACCTACCGCCGCACCAACCACGGCAACCTGCATGTGCGCGGCTACAAGGAAGAGGGCACCACCACCACGCCGTTCGACATGGCGATGCTGAACCAGATTGACCGGTTTCAGCTGGCCATCGATGTGCTGGACCGCGTACCGTCGCTGGGATCCACCCAGGCCGGCTTCCGGCAGTGGCTGCAGGATGAGCGGGAACGCTGCCGGCAGTACACGCGCGATGAGGGGCAGGACCCGCCCTTCATCAGCGGCTGGACGCTCGAAGAGGCGCAGCGGTCAACGCAAGACTAGGTTTCCCTCCGGGCTGCCGCCCGGCGGGATGGCATGATCCATCTACACGAAGGAGAACTATGTCCAACGAGCAGTCCACCATTACCGTTTCCCGCGTCATTGACGCCCCGGCAGGGGACATCTTCAACCTGCTGTCCAACCCCGAGCGGCACCATCAGCCGGACGGGTCCGGCATGGTGGTTTCGGATGGGAAGACAGACCGCATCGCCGCGGTGGGGGACGTCTTCACCATGAACATGAACAACGCCAAGATGGGTGAGTACAAGACGGACAACCACGTCACCGGCTTCAGCCACAACCAGCTGCTGGCCTGGCAGACCGCCGTCGCCGGCACGGAGCCGGCCGGCTGGGAGTGGGTATGGGAGCTGGACTCCCTGGGCCCGGACTCCACCGAAGTCAGCCTGACCTATGACTGGAGCAAGGTCACGGACAAGGACGTGCTGAAGCGGGTGTCCTTCCCGATGATCAGCAAGGAAGAACTCGAGGAGTCGCTGAACAAGCTGGCTGCCGCGGTTTCCGGTTCCTAAACCCCGCCGAGAGGCCAGTTACGGCTCTTCTGGAGCCTGAAACGAGCCGTAACTGGCCTTTCAGGCGCCTAACGACGGCGGCCGGTTCCCTTCGCGAAGAAGGGAACCG